>NZ_JH651384.1:3518692-3873836 GCF_000260135.1 Thiothrix nivea DSM 5205
AAAAACACAGCACTCTGCAAACACGAAAGTGGACGTATAGGGTGTGACGCCTGCCCGGTGCCGGAAGGTTAATTGATGGGGTTAGCTGCGAGGCGAAGCTCTTGATCGAAGCCCCGGTAAACGGCGGCCGTAACTATAACGGTCCTAAGGTAGCGAAATTCCTTGTCGGGTAAGTTCCGACCTGCACGAATGGCGTAACGATGGCGGCACTGTCTCCATCCGAGACTCAGTGAAATTGAAATCGCTGTGAAGATGCAGTGTACCCGCGGCTAGACGGAAAGACCCCGTGAACCTTTACTGCAGCTTTGCACTGAACATTGAACTTGCTTGTGTAGGATAGGTGGGAGGCTATGAACCAGGGACGCCAGTCCTTGTGGAGCCATCCTTGAAATACCACCCTGGCAATTTTGATGTTCTAACCTCGGCATAACAGTGCCAGGGACAGTGCATGGTGGGCAGTTTGACTGGGGCGGTCTCCTCCCAAAGAGTAACGGAGGAGCGCGAAGGTGTGCTAATCACGGTCGGAAATCGTGAGGATAGTGTAAAGGCATAAGCACGCTTGACTGCGAGACGGACAAGTCGAGCAGGTAGGAAACTAGGTCTTAGTGATCCGGTGGCTCTGAATGGAAGGGCCATCGCTCAACGGATAAAAGGTACTCCGGGATAACAGGCTGATTCCTCCCAAGAGTCCATATCGACGGGGGAGTTTGGCACCTCGATGTCGGCTCATCACATCCTGGGGCTGAAGCAGGTCCCAAGGGTATGGCTGTTCGCCATTTAAAGTGGTACGCGAGCTGGGTTCAGAACGTCGTGAGACAGTTCGGTCCCTATCTGCCGTGGGCGTTGGAGATTTGAGGGAAGCTGTCCTTAGTACGAGAGGACCGGGATGGACGAACCTCTGGTGTTCCTGTTGTCACGCCAGTGGCATTGCAGGGTAGCTATGTTCGGACGGGATAACCGCTGAAAGCATCTAAGCGGGAAGCCCCTCCCAAGATGAGATCTCCCTGGCTCCTAGAGAGCCCTAAAGGGTCGTTGGAGACTACGACGTTGATAGGCTGGGTGTGGAAGTGCAGCAATGTATGAAGCTAACCAGTACTAATTGCCCGTGAGGCTTGATCCTATAACCCGAAGCGGTCTGCTTTGGGGTCTGTAGTAGAACAGTATTAAAGTCCACAAAAGCGGAGTCAGCAAGAAGGCTGACGACGAAAGACACTTGCCTGAATGCTTTTCCGAATTGGGTGGTGGAGACCACAGTAGTGTATTCTCCACCGATACCCAGCCAGTTTGCCTGGTGTCCATAGAGCACTGGAACCACCTGATCCCATCCCGAACTCAGAAGTGAAACGGTGCATCGCCGATGGTAGTGTGGGGCCTCCCCATGTGAGAGTAGGTCAACGCCAGGCGCCCAAACCAAGCCCCGCTTGCAGTGACAATTGCAGGCGGGGCTTTTTTATGTTTGGCGTTTGGGGGTGAAAATGCCTGCATCAGCAGGCAAAGTTGGTCAGCCACTTGGATACCCGTTTCAGCGTTTGCTGGAACTGCTCATGTTTGACTGGTTTAGTCAGATAGGTTGATGCGCCAGCTATGACGCCCTGCACTTCATCCAAAGGGGATGTTTTACCGCTGAGCATGATGATTGGGGTTTTCTTCATGGTTTTGCGCGCCCGCATTTGTCGGCAGACTTCAAAACCATCAATGCCGGGCATGATGATGTCGAGAAAGATCAGGTCATATTGTTTCCAGGCTGATTTTTCCAGGGCTTCTTCGCCAGTTTCGGCAAATTCCGCCTTGATGTGGGCGTCGCGCAGCTCAATTTCCAGTTGTTTACGGATGGCTGCACTATCATCAACGACCAGCGCTGTGTAAGCATAGTCATCGGTTACAGTTTTTTCTTCTTTGGGGAGTGGGGCTTCTGGTTCTGGCGCTCGCTCTGGTTGTTGCGGGGGAGGAGCCGTATTGGTTTCCTCAGCGGTGTTTGGCAAGGGTATTTCTGCCGTCATAGGTTTTGATTTGAGGATTTGCGTGGCATCGTCAAGGGCGCGCATTACCCGGGTGACAAGCAGCGGGCGTTGCAGGAGCAAGTCACAAGGCAGGTTGCTGTCACCAATGCGGATGCTTACGGCATGATTGCTTGGCAGTTCGATATTATCTAGGCTGATCGCAATACGGGCATTGTCTAGATCAGCTTCAATGATGTAGTTTTTGCCTTGAGTGGCGCCGAAAGTGATGACACGCTGTATGATTGCCTGATCCTTGTCTGGTAACCCAAACAAATATATGCCGATGGCTTTCTGTTGTGCTGTTGGCATTGGTTTTTCTCCATGCGGTCAGGCAGCCAGTTGCGTCCTGAGCCATTTGTATAGTTGTGTTTGCAGGGTTTCTTGGTTGACTGGCTTGGTCAGATAGTCGTCAATGCCTGCTTCTTGCGCCATCTGCCTGTGTTTTTGGGTGCTGCGCGATGTGACCATGATAATCGGGATGTGGCGTTTTTCAGGCCAGATACGGATAGCTTGCGCCATTTCCAGACCGTTCATGCGCGGCATTTCCAGATCGGTTAGGATCAGTTGTATAGGCTGTTCGTGCAAATGTTGCAAGGCATTCAGGCCGTCAATGGCAGTAATGGGGTGATAGCCCATGTTCTCAAGCATCAAGCTGAGGGATTTACGGTTGCTAAGGGAATCATCAACAACCAGAATATGCGGGCGCTGTGGCGTGGTGTCATTGGCTGTTATGGTATTGCCCAAGGTGATAGTGCCATGCTCGAAATGACGCAACAGACGTAACAGATCCAGTACTGGCGCAACGCTCCCGTTGGCCAGGATGCACGCGCCACTGACGCCCTGTGTCAGGTTAAGCCAGGGCGTCAGGCTTTTGATGACAATGTCGCGTGGTGGCAGGATTTCATCAACATGTAGGGCATAAAGCTTGTGCTCGCTTTCAACCAGTAATAGCGAATGGCCTTTGCGCAAATCCGGCTTTTCTGTCTGCCAACCGAGTAAACGGGCCAGCTGGATGACTTCCAGCTTTTGCTCTTGATGGTGGATAAACCAGTTGTCGTTTTCCTGAATATGTTCGTGGTTCGCGGCATACAGCAGCTGATGGATGGTGTTGCCGGGAATAGCGACCAGCTTGCCCGCAGTGCGAACCAATAAGGCGTTAGTGGCCAGCAGGGTGATTGGAACCTGGACGCGGATGCTGGTGCCCTGACCAGGAATGCTGCTGATCTGGAGTAAGCCTTGCAGGTTTTCAACTGCGGATTGGACGACATCCATGCCGACACCGCGCCCGGAAATTTCGCTCACTTTGTCGCGGGTAGTAAAGCCGGGTTGGAGAATCAGGCGCAAAACATCTTCTTCACCAAGTGTTTGGCCTGCTGTGACTAGGCCACGCTCAATCGCCCGGGCGCGGATACGCTCGGTGTCAAGCCCTTGGCCATCATCACTCAGGGTCAGGTGGATCTGGCCGCCTTTTTGCTCAAAACGCAGCTCAATATGCCCTTCCTTGTCTTTGCCCAATGCCTTGCGTTCGTTCATCGCTTCTATGCCATGGTCGACAGCGTTGCGCAGCATGTGCAGGAGGGGCGCGGTCAGCCCTTGCAATATGTCAGTGTCGATTTGCAGGTTCTGGCCCTGGATGCTGATTTTGGCTGTCTTGCCAGTGCGGCGGCAGGTTTCACGCACGGTGCGTTCTACCCGCGCCACAATGGACTGGACGGGAACCAGGCGTGTGCGCAGGATGGCTTCACTCAATTGCCGCTGCAGGCGTTGTTGCCGGTAAATCTGTTCGGAAATCTGCCGGATTTGCTGTTGCAGGTTGTGGGTCAGCTCCCGGTTGTCAGCGACTGATTCGGTCAACAGGCTGGCGGCACTATGCAGGTCATTATAGGCTTCCATTTCCAGTTGGTCGAAACCGTCGGCATCCAGCCGTTTGGTATTGCTCGCGCTTAATGGCCGCGTTACCCGATTGGCGGATTGCTGGCCGATGGTTTCGCCTAATGTTTCCAGCATTTGCCGGATATGTTCATCCTGTTGTTGCAATTGTTTGCCAAATGCCAAGGTATGCTGGGCATGTTCAGCCACCTGGCTGGTGGAGGTGATTAGTTCTCCGGCAAGATTGAGCAGGCGCTGGACGGTTTCTATCGGTACGCTGAGGTGGGTGTTGCTGGTTGGGGGGCTGTGGCTGGTTTGCGGGGCGGGTTCGGCATTCTCGTCAGTTGCATTATCCTCTGCCAGGAAGTCTGGTGTTATAACAGGTATGGCTGGCGTGGGCTGATCTACCGTTGCTTCTGGTGTGGCAACAGGTTCTTGTTCGCCGGGTTGTTCGGTGGCAATCCGTTGTCCCCATGCGTCCATTTCCGCTAACAGAGTGGGGTATTCATCAGGTAGTGGCTTATGTTCCAGCAAGTGGTCAAACAGGGTGGCCAGGCAATCGGCAGCAGCTCCCAGGGTATCGCCCAGACCAGTGGGCAGGTGTCTGGCAATATTGAGATCCAGCAGGTCTTCCAGACGGTGGGTAAAGGAGGCAATGGCTTCAACCCCGACGACACCACTGGCGCCCTTGATCGTGTGTGCTAACCGGGAGGCGTGGCGCTTTTGCTCCGGCGTGCTGCTGCCGTTGGCAATCAAGTGGAGCAGGCGGGTGGCTTCGGTAACCTGGCCGGGCGTTTCTTGCAGGTAAGCGGCCAGCAGTTCGGGGTGGATGTCCGCATCCCAAGCCAGGGGATTTTCTGCTGCTTGCGGTGGCGGGGTGGCTGTGGCGTAATCTGCGCCAATGTCTGCCGGTTCCTGAGCTGGCGTTTCGGCGTGGAGTGCTTCAGTGTTTGGTGTTTCTGTGTTGCTTGCGTGGGGATTCTGGCGCAGGTTGAGCAGGAGTGTTTCCAGCATGGTGGGCGCAGGCGGTTCCGGCCAGTCTTCATGCAGTAATGCGGCGGTCAGTGTGGGGAGGTGCGTCGGCTCTTCCGGTTCACGCAGGGCAATGGCAGCCAGTTCCAGCCAGGTGAACAGTTGCCCGCCTTGCAGGAGTTCGAGGATGGCTTCCGGCAATGTTGCCTGGAAGCTGGCCAGCATCGTGTGCACCCATTCTACCGTTTGCTGCACGCCTTCCATGCCGTATATGGCGGCGGTCATGCTGAGGCGTTCGTATTCGGCAACAGCACTGGCTACTGTGGCGGTCATTTCTTCGGGGTCGTCAGCCAGTGGGTTGAGGCTGGAGAGTTGCAGTGCGACTTCTTCCAGCTCTTCGGCAAAGGCGATGGCGTCATCCATAAGCTTAGGCTTCCAGCTTGAAGACGTTGACCGATTTCACCAGGCGCTGGCCGTATTCCGCCATGTTTTGGGTCAGGCCGGTGAGGGAGAGCAGCTCTTTACCGGTGGATTGGGTGGCTTCCAGAATGCGTTCGGCGCGGGTTTGCAGGTTTTTGCTGATGGCAACCTGTTCGGCGGAGGAGGTGGCGATGCTTTCCACGGATGTAACCAGTTCGTTGGTGGCCTCCAGCGTGGCCTGCATTTGTTGGGCGGCTTCCTCTGCCAAGGTGGAGCCGTTGACAACCTGTTCGATGGTGTGTTCCATGGTGGCGATAGTGGTGTTGGCTTCTTGCTGGATGTTGCGCACTAGGGTGGAAATCTGGTTGGTGGAATCGCGCGAGTTTTCCGCCAGCCGCTGGATTTCTTCCGCAATCATGGAGAAGCCGCGCCCTGCTTCGCCTGCGGCGGTGGCTTGCATACTGGCGTTGAGCGCCAATACGGTGGTGCGCTCAGAGAGGTTGTTGATGACGTCGATGATCTGGCTGATTTCCTGGGAACGTTCGCCCAGCCGCTTGAGGCGTTTGCCGGTTTCCTGCACGGTGGTGCGGATACCGGACATGTTTTCCACCGTGCGGGCAACGGTTGCCTGGGCATGGCGGGTGGTGTCTGAGGTAGTGTCGGCAACCCGGTTGGCTTGTTGGGCGGACTGGGCAATAGTATCCAGCCGTTGCAGGATGGTGTCGAGCTGGGTGGCGGTTTCTTCGGCTTCGCTTTGCTCCAGCTGGGCGAGTTTGTTTACCTCCAAGGCGTAATGGTTAACATCCTGGGAGGTTTGCTCAACTGAAGTGGCGACTTCACGTACCTGTTTGAGTACGTCAGTGGTGTCTTCCGCCAACTGGTTGATGGCGTCTGCCAATGGGCCGGTAGCATCTTCGGTCACTTTGGCACGCACGGTCAGGTTGCGCTCGCTGAGGTCGAAAACGGCATCCAGCAAAGCACCAACCGATTGGTTGAGTTGTTGGTGATCGTGCTCAATTTTGGCTTCAGTCGTGATACGGTGTTCCACCATGCCATCGAAATTTTGCCCAAGTTCGGCTAGTTCATTTTTGCCTGTCAGCCCTACCCGAGCCTTGAGATCCCCATCGGAAATTCTGCGCATGGTGGACATGAGTTTGTTGATGGAGTCTGCGATGGATTTGTAGATGATGTACCCCAGTATCGCGCTGGCTAACGTACCTGCCAGTATCAATGCAACACTGATGGTCAGGAAGGATGAAACGCTTTTCTGTGCTGTAAGGAAGGCTTCTTCAGATTGTTTGATGTCACGTTCCACTTCCTTGTGGATAGTGTCACGTAGCGGCTTGGTGTCGGCTGCCAAGTCGTTTTGCAGATAGAGTTCCAGTTTGTTGCGGTCTTCTGTTTTGAGCAGTGCCGTGCCTCGTCCAATCGCTTCCAGCAACTTATCGACTTCAGCGAAGGCGGCGACTGTTTGTGGGTCACGGGCTTGAGATGTTTTGGCTTCTTTATAAGTAGGTAGAATGCTGCTGCTGATGTCGGCGGTCAGTTGGTTTAGTGTTTTCCGCCCATCTTCCCAGGTACGGCTGCCGATCTGTATTTCGTGCAGGAGTACGACATAATCACGCTGCATTCGCCGGATAATCTTGTTGCCTTTGTCGATGGCGACAACGCGGTTGTTGATGCCTTCCAGCGCGACCCTGTTTTGATTCAATGCGACGACGGCAAAAGCCCCAGTGATGAACAGGATGGCCAATGGTATGAGGATGAGCATATAAATGCGGCGCGCAACCGTCAGGTTACTTAGAAATGGGGCTCGTGGTGTTGCGGGGGTAGCCATAAAGTGTTTCCCTTGGTTAGTCCGTTGTCTTTTGTTTTGGGTTGAGCCAGCGTTGCCAACTGGAATCCTGCATGGCCTGCCATTTGGTGTCTGACAGGCTTGTCAGGACAACCAGGTCAGAACCCTGGTTGTCCTTGCTGAAATCCATATTCAATCCATCAAGGTTGAATTGTTGCCCCTTGAAGGTAGCCAGCAGGTTCCTGCGGGTGATGTCTTGCTCGGTGGTTTCCAGTTGCTGCAAACCGTGCACTATCAGTTTGCCTACGATATAGCCTTCTTGTGAAACATAACCATAGTTTTTGCCTAGCGCGGAGCGTGCCTCTTGTACGATTGGCAAGTCACTGTCTGACAATGGGACAACCTGGGTCATGATTACCTGGTCGTGGATATTGAACTTGTTCAGGACTTTTTGGAAATCATCTGCCCCAGTGAACGATACCGCGCTAAATATCCATGGCTCGGCTTTGCTGGAAGCATAGGCAATAAACCGGGCGATAGCTTCGTAAGTGCCGACGGTGACCACCAGTTTGCAAGCTACGCCGCTGCGTTGTTCCCAGGCTTTCAGGGAGTCGTAGCCATCACGGGCAATGAACGTGTTGCGGGTATAAGTGCCGACTGGCCCTATGTTGTTGCGGGCTGGCTCTGCCTCGTTGGCCTCAATGATCTTATCCAGCAGGGTTAGGGTATTTGCCATGTCATCATGGTTTTTCAAGGCTTCACGAATGCCGCTGACCCCCGCCATGCCGTAGGCGTCATTTTGCACATAAGCACAGACTTCAGTGGGGTTGATGCCATGTTTTAATGCCGCATCAATGACGGCCTTGGTTTCTTGCACATAACTTGCGCGGAAGTTGATAATGTCGCCTTGGCCAGGGCGCAACAGCCCGGCTCCCGTAAAAAAACCGACTGCCGGTATTTTTTGTTCAGCCAGTAAAGGCAGGACTGCGGCGGCAGTAGGTGTGCCGACATTGCCTGCGAACAGGAAAACCTTGTCGGCGGCCAGCTTTTGCGTTGCATCCAGAGCTTTTTCCGGGGTGTAGGAGTCATTCAGAACCTGGAAACGTAATTTGCGCCCTGCAACAGTCTGGTTTTGCAGGGCGGCTTCTATCCCTGCCTTCATGCCTTGCCCCAAACCGCTGGAGCGGCCTTCCAGATCCATTACGCCACCGATGATGATTTCCGAGCTGGTCACGCCATCTTCCGCGTAGCTGGTAGCAGTGCACAATAAGGCAAACAGCCCGACGGCCAAGAGTCGGTAACGGTTATAATTTTTCATGTATCCTCCCTGCATTGTGTTGTTTAGTTGGGATGTTTGTGCTGCTGTATTTGCCTCAACAATTTGCCATGGTCGGCTTTCAGCAGGGTCTGGCCACGGTGGTGCAGCGTATATGGAATCCAGCCAGGCAACGTAGCATCCTTGTGCTCTGTCAGGTCTTCCGCAGAAAGTTTCAGGTGGTTTGGGTAACCATCACAGGTCAACACGACGGGCGGAAAATGTGGATGCTGGAATAATAATAGCTGGCTAATGCCGGGCTTGGGGTTTCCCAGCACAACCTTGTGCATGTCGACAACCGGGTAAAGGTCGCCGCGCAAACTGACAAGGCCAGCACACCAAGCGGGCGCGAACGGAACCGGGTAGACAGCGGTGTCAGTCAGGATTTCAGCCAGTACCCCAGTTTCCATTAGGATCAGGTTGGGGCCTATGCGGTAACAGAAGCGGCTGCTGGCTAGGTCAGCCGTTGTCGGTGTCGTTTTTTGTTGTGTGCCTCCCACGCGGGTCTCCCTTGCCAGAATAAGGAATTTTTTCTAATGGTTTTTATCGTGCCTGATTGTACGCTTAAAGGGCAGCGATTTCCCGCAGCACATCCTCATCCTTGTAAGGTTTCACGATATAGGCATTCGCGCCAAGTTTCTGCGCCCATTGTTTGTCAACCGGGTTGGATTTACTGGAAATCATGATGACCGGTATGGCCTGGGTGGCCGGGTTGCGCTTCAAGGCACGGCAAGCTTGGTAACCATCGCCATCTTCCATGATGATGTCCAGCATGATCAGGTCAGGCAACTGGCTTTCCGCGAGGGACTTGGCTTCATTGCCGGATTGGGTGGGCACTA
Source organism: Thiothrix nivea DSM 5205 (assembly GCF_000260135.1). NCBI lineage: Bacteria > Pseudomonadati > Pseudomonadota > Gammaproteobacteria > Thiotrichales > Thiotrichaceae > Thiothrix > Thiothrix nivea. The sequence continues at coordinate 3,527,903 of NZ_JH651384.1, forward strand.
CCTGGTAACCTGCTGTTTCCAGAATACGTGTCAGGTTGACACGCTCGGTTGCGGAATCATCGGCAATCAGGATTTTGCGTATTGCAGTCGACATGTTGTTCCTTTGGGAGTGAAGCGGCGGTAGCTGCTTGCAGTAAGTTTATTGTTTGTTTGGGGTTTTGCAAAAAATAACCGTCATCCACGTCTATAGTCAAATAGATTCTGTTGGGCAAACGGATTTCTGCAAACTGGTGGAAGATCATGGATAAATTGGCAAAGCTTGTCGACACCCGGCAATTCCGTCATAATCGCCCGTTCATTCGCAATGGTGGCCTGCGTTGGTCCTCCCGCGACGATAGGTGGTGAACCCCGTCAGGCCCGGAAGGGAGCAGCGGTAACTGCTGATTCGGGTGCCGGGATGTGGCTGGCGCAGGCTGCCACCCACTCAATAATGTCTATAATCACCCCATGAGTTATCAGGTACTTGCACGAAAATGGCGGCCACAGGACTTCCAGCAGATGGTTGGTCAGGCGCATGTGTTGCGTGCCCTGATGAATGCGCTGGAAGGTGACGAAGGCCATCAGCGCCTGCATCATGCCTACCTGTTCACCGGTACTCGTGGGGTGGGTAAAACCACGCTGGCGCGGATTTTCGCCAAATGTCTCAATTGTGAAACCGGGGTGACCGCCAAGCCCTGCGGGGAATGCCGCAGTTGCAAGGAAATCGCCGAAGGCCGTCACGTTGACCTGATCGAAGTCGACGCTGCTTCCCGTACCAAGGTTGAGGATACCCGTGATCTGCTGGATAACGTCCAGTACGCGCCGACCCGTGGCCGTTTCAAGATTTACCTGATTGACGAAGTGCACATGCTCTCCGGCCACAGTTTCAACGCGCTGTTGAAAACGCTGGAAGAGCCGCCACCACACGTCAAGTTCCTGTTTGCCACCACTGACCCGCAAAAACTGCCTGTCACCATTTTGTCGCGTTGCCTGCAATTCAACCTCAAACGGATGCCGGTTGACATGATCAGTGGGCACTTGGCCAATGTGCTGGAACAGGAAAACATTCCCTTCAGCGACAGTGCCCTGCGCCTGCTGGCGCGGGCGGCGGATGGCAGTATGCGCGACGCCCTCAGCCTCACTGACCAGGCAATCGTTGCCGGTGGTGGGGCAGTCAGCGAAGATGATGTGCAAGACATGCTCGGCTTGTTGCCGCACGAGCACCTGGTTAGCCTGCTGCAATCCGTGGCTGATGATGACGGTAAGCGGATGCTGGAAACCGTCACACAGATGGCGCAACTGACCACCGATTTCACCATGGCGGCAGACAGCCTGATTGCTCTGCTGCACAGCGTGGCAGTCCAGCAGGTTGTGGCGGGCGAAGAAGTGGATGCCGATGTAGCGGCGCTGGCGAAACTGCTTTCCCCGGCGGATGTACAGCTTTACTACCAGATGGCACTGCATGGGCGACGTGATTTGCCGCTGGCCCCTAACCCGCGTAGCGGCTTTGAAATGATGCTGTTGCGAATGCTGGCTTTCCGGATAGATGATGGCAAGGCGGCGCAAGCTTCTTCCAACTCGGCACAGGTCGAGAAAAAAAAAATTCTGATTGAAACATCTGCTTCAGAACAAGAAACTCCACCTAAAAAAGAAACCCCTCCTAACCTCCCCTTATCAGGAGAGGAACCGGGCGGCACTTCGCCTCTTGCCCCCTCCCCTGATAAGGTGAGGGTTGGGGAGGGGTTTCTTTCAGAAGGTAGAGGGGGGATTTCCCCCTCTACCAACGACTGGCACAACATCCTCCCCCAGCTAAACCTTTCAGGCATGGCGCTACCACTTGCGCAACACTGCCTGCTCGAAAGCATCGGGGAAGGGCAGATTACCCTGCTGCTGGATGAAAGCGGTTCCTCCCTGCAAAGCCCCCGTGCCGAAACCCAGCTGGCAGACGCGCTGGCCAAGCATTACGGGCGTGAACTGAAACTGTCATTCAAAGCCACTGCGTTGAAGGAGGAAACCCCGGAAAAACGCAGTATCCGCGAAGCTGCCGAAAAACAGGCCGCCGCAGAAGTGGCAATCAGAAACGATCCTTTCGTGCAACAACTACAGGAAGCCTTCGGTGCAACCATAGTGCCCGGCAGCATTCGCCCACGCACAGAAAACGACAAACTGTAGTACACTGCACAAAATCGAAAACACAATATTGAGGTAATACACATCATGATGGGTAAAGGCGGAATCGGCAACCTGATGAAGCAGGCGCAAAAGATGCAGGAAAACATGCAGAAAGCGCAGGCAGAGATTGCCGCCATGGAAATTACCGGCCAGTCCGGCGGCGGGCTGGTGTCAGTCATTATCAACGGCAAGCACGAGTGCAAGCGCGTCAGCATCGATCCCAGCCTGTTTGAAGACGACAAGGATATGATCGAAGATTTGGTAACAGCCGCTTTCAACGATGCTGTACACAAAGTGGAAGAAGCCTCCCGCGAACGCATGGCCGACGTGACTGCCGGAATGCCGATGCCGCCTGGCTTCAAGATGCCATTCTGATTTATGTCCGAGTCTTCGCTGCTCAGGGAACTGGTCGAAGCCTTGCGCTGCCTGCCAGGGGTAGGTGCACGCACTGCCCAGCGGATGGCCTTCCACCTGCTGGAACATGACCGGCGCAGCGGCGAACGGCTGGCGGAGGTGATGGGGCGGGCGATGCGCGACATCCGCCATTGCTCCCGCTGCCGTACCCTGACCGAAAATGAAACCTGCCGCATCTGTTCCAACCCGGGCAGGCAACGGGAACTGCTGTGCGTGGTGGAACACCCCTCCGACGTAGTGGCGGTGGAACAAGCCACCGGCTATCGCGGTTACTACTTCGTATTGGGCGGGCGTTTGTCGCCACTGGATGGCATCGGCCCCGAAGACATCGGCCTCGACTTGCTGGAAGCGCGGCTGGATGAAGATGAGGTGCAAGAGGTCATCCTCGCCACCAACCCAACTGTGGAAGGCGAAGTCACAGCCCATTACATCAGCGAACTGGCGGCTAGGCGTAATATTCCGGCATCACGTATCGCGCATGGCGTACCGGTCGGCAGCGAACTCGAATATGTCGATAGCGGAACCCTTTCCCACGCATTTGAAGGACGGAGAAAATACTGATGAGCAACTGCTTGTTCTGCCGTATCGTGGCAGGTGAAATTCCGGCGAAGATTGCCTATGAAGACGACGATGTGTTGGCTTTCCATGACATCAACCCGCAAGCGCCGCTGCACGTACTGATTATTCCCCGCAAGCATATTGCCACCATCAACGACCTGGCAACAGATGATGCGGAACTGGTGGGCAGGCTGTATCTGGCGGCAAAAAAGATTGCGGCGGAAGCCGGGTATGCGGAAGAGGGCTATCGTGTGGTGATGAATTGTGGGGCGGATGCAGGGCAGACGGTTTTCCACATTCACCTGCATTTGCTGGCGGGGCGGCATCTGACCTGGCCACCGGGTTAGGAAAGTTTGCTTCCAGACCAGGCAAGTTAAGTATCTCAAGGGCTAAGTAATGAAAATCCGATCAGGCATAGGGCTATGCCTCATTTCTTTGTGGCTGATAGGCTGCGGTGATGATAAGTCTGCATCAGTGACTCTTCCTGTGACCGACAAATACGCTGATACCAGTGCGCTGGCAAAGCCGGTAGCGGCTGAGGATTTGCGCAACAAGGTTCCAGAACTGGCGGCCTATTGGCAAAAGGTGCAACAGGCGTTGCAGGCCGACCCACCGGTATTGTTGCTGGATGACAAGGAGCTGACCAACCTACAAGCGCAACAGGCGCAAAAGCTGGCAGTGGCCAATCCCCAATTCCTGCAATTCACCCGCGATGAGCAGACCGGCGAAGCCCTGCGCAACGAAATTATGGCGGTGCGCAAGGCGCTGCCTGCCGATTTCAACGGCAATGCCGGGGCGTGCGCGCAGCTGGAATGCTGGCGGGTGGAGATGTACAGCCACTTCCATAATGCTTCCACCATTGCGTTTGTGGATGTGGCAGGGCAACGGGTGTTGGGCGTTAGCCGCCAGAATTTCGCCCAGCCGGATTTACCCGGGCATCTGGTGGAACTGGCGGCGAAAATCGCCAGCGCTTCACCGGAAATCCAAGCCATTTTGCAAGACCGTGACCGCCAGCCGGATAAGAAAGAATTCAAGACCGCCTTGCAGGACTCGATGTGCGAACGCTCCCACCACCTGTGCGTTGCTCCGACCTATGTGTTTGAAAACGATGCGTTGTGGGCAATTGTGGATCTGACCGAGGGCAAGCTGGTCGGTTCGCGCTGGACAGACCTCGGCACCAGTGGCCCGCGCACGGTAGTGACAGAGCGCAGTCTGGAAAACGAAACCACTTTCCGCAACTTCTGCGAAAAGGTCAATTCACTCGCACAGGATGGTTGGTCGATGGATTACGTCATCACCGGTTCGGATGGTTTGCAACTGACCAACGTCAAATTCAACGCCAAACCGGTGCTGAAGAATGCCAAGCTGCTGGACTGGCATGTCAGTTATTCCACGCGCGAAGGGTTTGGTTACAGCGACGCGATTGGTTGCCCGCTGTTCAGTGCGGCGGTGGTGATTGCCTATGATGGGCCAAAAACTGAGCCAATAGTGACGGACGGGCAGGAAGTGGGCTTTTCGGTGACGCAGGATTTCCGTCAGCCGCCTTGGCCGACGCCGTGTAATTACCGCTATGTGCAACGGTTTGAATTCTACAAGGATGGCCGTTTCCGCGTGGCGCAGGCCGATTTCGGGCGTGGCTGCGGCACCGATGGCACGTACCGTCCGGTGGTGAGGATTGATCTGGAAACTGGCACGGGGCAAACCGTGGCGGAGTGGGATGGTAGCCAGTGGCAAACCTGGGACAAGGAACAATGGCGTTTGCAGGATGATGCCAAGCTGACGTCAGATGGCTACCAGTACAAGGTTGTGGGCAAGGATGGTGCAGGCTACTACATCGAGCCGGGTAATGCGCAGTTTAGTGATGGTGGGCGTGGTGACCATGCTTTTACCTATTTCAGCGCCTACAAACCGGAAGAAGGCGAGCAGGATACGGTGACGCTGGGTTCCTGCTGCAACAAAGATTATAAGCAGGGGCCGGAGCAATTCATCGAGCCTGCCGAGCCGTTACAGGGCAAGGATGTGGTGTTGTGGTACGTGCCGCAGATGAAGAACGATGGCAACCCCGGCAGCGAATATTGCTGGGCGGATACGCGCGTCAAGGATGGCGTGCAGCATATCGAGGTATGGCCATGCTGGTCGGGGCCGATGTTCGTACCGGTAAAGGAGGGCGGGTAATGCGCAAGTTAACCGTCATGCTCACAGCAGCGGCATGGCTGACTGCCTGCGGTGGGCCTGATATGGGTAATTTCCAGCCGGGGATCGCCAACGCCTGTCAGGCCATGCCGCCGTTCATTGCCAAAACCGGCATCGGTGCACCGGTGGCGATTGATACCCTGCAACGTGGTTACACCGGTTTGCGTTTGCTGAATCCACAGGCGGGCAAAACATGGCAGCACCCTAGTTGGGACGATGCTGGGCATGTAGGTGCATTTGCGCGGGATGGCGCGGGCAATATTTACATCGCGCCCACGCCGGAAGTGAGTCTTGCGGAAAACCCGCCAGCATTGCAAAACCGTATTTACCGGGTGGATGCCCAGACAGGGGAAATGGCCTTGTGGCTGGAATTACCCGCAGTGGCTCCGCCGTCGCCTGCCAACCCGTTTGGTACGATGGGGCTGTTTTACGACTGTGATACCGACAGTTTGTACGCCAGTTCGCTGGCAGGCTCGACCCCACGGCAGGCAAACGGGCGTATTTACCGCATCCGGGTGGCGGATAAAACCGTAGCTGACCAGATGGACAATACCGATGCCATCGGGGTTGGGGTTTTCAACGGGGTAAAGCATAAGCGGCTTTATTTCGGCGCGGCGCGTTCCTCGGATGTCTATTCGGTGGCGCTGGATGCTAACGGGGACTTTACGGATGACATGCGTCATGAGTTCGCACTGGCAACCTTACCTGATGGCAATACCACCAGCGTGCGCCGTTTCGAGTTCGCCAACCGGCAGGGGCAGTATGTGATGCAGGCTAAGGAACTGGAATTCGGTTTCCGTCTGCCTGCTGAGAACAACCCGCACAAGCGGGTTTACCTGTTCACCTATCAGGCGGGGCAGGATAGCTGGCAGTTTGCTGCTATAGCGCCGGAGTGATGATGGGCGTGATCGAAGCCTGGTAAACAGGGTAGTGGCATTGGTTCATTCAGGAAGGCTACCATTGATAATATAATTGGCTGCACCGTTCCCATTGTCTGGATACTGCAAAACGTTGGCACGTAACAGATTGACATCATTGTCGGGGCCGCTGTAAATATTCATGCCATCCATGTTGAGATCCCCGTCGAGGTAGCCTTTTAGCCGGAGATTGCTGTTGCCCAAAATGTTTTCAGGGTGACTTAGTATCGCCCCCAGTATGGCATTAAGGTCATTGCCTGAACCGCTGGCGATAACGCTATTGTTACTGTTCACATCACCTGCCCAGAGTAGGGCGGCATGACTTTCCAGCAGGCGGGAATGTTTGCCGCTGACAGCGGTTTCCGGCAGTGTAAAGTCAACCGTTGTAGCGGTATTTGATAGCTGTAGCGGTGTTGCCGTCATAATGCCCAGATGGTTACGGTGGCGCAGGGTAACGTAGTAACGGCCTTCCTCGACATTCGGGATATGTAATGTGGTTTCATTCGTTTGCGGCTCGGCTACGTCACCATCACGCTGTATCAGGGCTACGCTTGCTGCTACCCGGATGGCAGGGTTGGTTTGCTCTCGCAGCTCCAACAGTACCCAATCGGTCGGGGCGTCATTGTCTTCCAACGCTGCTACAGCCGGGCTCAGCATTTCTGTGCCATTATGACCTAGCAAGGCGTAAGGTTGGGTTTGGGGGAGTAAACCCTGTTGCCGCAGTTTGTCCTGCATCAGTCCGCTTGCGTTGTCGTAGGGCCCTTGTAGTAGACCCCGTACTTTCAAGGTGACGTGTGGTGCTTCTGATGGTGTCAGGGTGACAGAGGCGGTATCGTCTTCGTTGGGGAAAGTAGCCTTGTTGAAAGGGGTGGAGTCTGGATCTTCATGGTCTGAATACAGGATTTCAGCAGAGGCTGTGTAGCTGGCCTCCTGGCCAATCTGCACGTTGAACGTAATGGATGTACTGGCAAGCGCACCGATGGGGCCTGTACTCCAAACATGGGTGGCAGGGTTATAGCTGCCTTCCCCGTCTTGGTTCAGGATGCTAATGCCTGCTGGCCATTCCAGCAGGGTTTGTACCTGTTCGACATCCGATGTGGTTGAGGTATTGGTGAGTGTGTAGGTGATGGCTACTGTGCCATTTTTTACCGGAGCCATGTTGCTGGCAACCGTGGTCAGTTCCAGATCCACGGGATGCGAGTCCGTGCTGTTCAGCCATTTGAAAAATGTGCCGGAGTCATAATTGCCGTCGCCACTGTCGGCAAGGGCCAGTTTGACATGATAGGTTTCTCCAGCGGTCAGCCCCGCCAACGGGGCTGTTATGGGCTTGGTGAATCCGTCCAACTGTAAATTGGCGTTGCCTGAGCCATTACCGTTATCATTGAAATAGGCACTATTGCCCAGGGTGCAGGCTGTGCCGTCTGCACGTATGCCAGCTGTGCCGTTGTTCACGTGATTTATTGTAATGGCATCTGAAGTGCCGGGAATAAAAGCTGCATTGCGGGTGCTGAAACCGGGGCCGGATACAAAGAGGCCGAAGCCGTCATTAAACTGGCTACACACATATTCCGGGTATTCTTCTGAACCAAACGACAAGACAAAGTTAAGCGTATCCCCGGTAGGAATCAGATCAAACTCGATAATGACCGGGTCGAATTTTGCATAAGGGCTTATGGAGACCAGATCCTGGTCAACATAGGGAGGGTCGGGTGTGACCCCAGAATAATCGGGCACACTATTTGGCCCCAGGAGTGAAGTCAGGCTGCCGGTTGTCATGAAAATGCCATCAGGAATGCCGATTACGGGGCCTTTACCGGCGGAGTCCAGCCCTCCGTTGAAAGTGCCGTATTGGTGGCCGGTAAGGCCTTTAGTGATTTTTATATTGCTGAGCGTCAGGCCAGGGCCTTGCAGGGCTGCCTGAAGTTCTGCAAGCGTTGCTGATTTGTGTAAGGTCAGTTGGGCGTGTGCGGTGGCCGTGCAAAAAAATAAGAAAAAAATTGGTAGCCATTTTAATACTGATTTATGGGGTTGCAGTATGCCCATGTTGTTCATTCCGGCTTGTCCCTATCGTTTTTATTATTTGAGCTTTTGTCATGTTGTATTGCTAATGATCCAATAAAATGCAGGAATCGAAAAGCTGGCCTGATAATCGGTAGGCGCAGGGTTCTGCTGCTTTACAATACAATTGATAACACCACTCTTCATTTTCTTGTTGTTTGGGTCAAGGGGGGATGGTAGGATTCGCAATCCTAACATTATGATAAAAAATATTAATAACAAATAAATTATTATTGCCAATAATTAACAGCAATAAAACAAATCGGATCAATATAAATGAAAGTACAGCCAACGCAATGGAGCCATTTGGGGCTTGGTGTCCTGCTATTCGCATCACAAGTTGTCAATGCGGATATTTCTGGTAAGGTTTTCCGTGATTTCAACGTCAACGGTGTAGTGGATGCCAATGAGCCGGGTGAAGCAGATGTCGTTATCAAGGCATTTGCGCCGGACGGTACAGAAGCTGCTTCCACCAATTCAGATACGGTCGGTTCCTATGTATTGGCGCTGGCAGGCGGCACAGAGTATCGCCTTGAATTTTCCTGGAGCAATAATGCCCTTAAACCGGGTGCGGGTGGCGGTACTTCTGTACAGTTTGTGCAAGATGGCACAAGCAATGTCGACTTTGCGCTGAGCAATCCGGCGCAGACCATCGCGCCCGGTGCAGTCCCACAGATTGTAACCGCAGTACACAGTGGCAGCATTCATTTTGGTGATGAATTTGTCTTGGCCACAATCCCAGAATCAGCGGGCTCTACCAGTTCGACCAGCATGAATGCCTATATGACGCCAGCTCCGACCGTTTCGGCGAAGGAAACGGAAATTGGTGCAATCTGGGGTGTGGCGCATGACCGTTTACATCAGCGGCTATTGGCTGGGGCATTTATCAAACGTTTTACACGTCTGGTAGGCAATCCGACCACCATTTACAGCGTTCCGGAAAATGGTGGCGTACCGAGTGTTTGGATCACGCTGGATAGTGCGCGGACTGACCCGCATGGGGCAGCGCCAGACTGGAGCCGGGATTTTGATGTTATCCCAAGCGTCGGTAAAGAGGGTCTGGGCGATGTCGATATGGCTGAAGATGGTAAAACGGTTTATACCATTGACCTGAAAACACGTGAATTGGTCAGCATTCCTGTCAATGCCGATGGGAGTGCCGGAACTCCTGAGCGTATTGCATTGCCGACAACCGTGGGGAATTGTACCGATAGCAATGATTTACGCCCTATGGGTTTGGGGGTGCGTGACGGTAAAGTTTATGTAGGGAGCGTGTGTACGGCTGAATCGACAGTCAGTGGCTTGCCGATTGACAGCACTGCGGCGCGCAAGGGTGACCCTGGGAAATTGTGGGCTTAGGTGATTTACCTCAAAGACATTACCCAAAAACAGGGCGAATCAGAATGTCCCATTTTGGTAAAGCAGCATTTCTTTCCAGCCTCGCCTCAACAGCCTCCATAGCTTTTTTGCTGAGGGTCACACCCTTCTCATAAACCTTGTGGCTGAATTCGACCATGGGGTTGATGCCTTTCCAGGTCATGGTTTTTGCCCATTCCAGCAGGGTTTCGGCATCCTTGAGCTGGGTGCCGTTCCAGTGTTGTTCCAGAATCCCCCAGCAGCGTTCAATCGGGTTGTACTTGCTGTGGTAAGGCGGGTAGTACAGCAGGTGGACTGTCTTACCGGTATGGTTGGCGAATTCCACCATGCGCTTGAGGAATTGCGTCCTGATCCCGCTGCTTTCCGGGCCATTGTCCGCTTTGATCTGGATGCACTGGCAGGCGTCCTTGTCAGCAGAAGGCATCTGTTCCCATACCCGGCACAGGGAATCCACGATGAAGTCACTGGTTTTGCTGGAACTGCCGAAGGTCAGGTAAACCTGCCCACTGTCCTCATCCAGTACGCCAAAAGGGATGTATTTCTCTTTGCAGCCCATCTCATGGTCAGCGGCTTTATTGTCACCCCGTGTTTTCCCGCCCCGTGAGTAGTCACCGATGTTGACGGTCGCCTTGCAGTCCATGCTCAGGCGTTTGACCGCCCCATCGGCAAACTGCCCATCGTTGGCCTGGATATTGGCGAAGATGGCGTCGGTTTCTGGAATTTTTTTTGCGGCTTGGCTTTCTCCACCTTGCGCAGGCGGTAGCCATTCCGGTTGAGTATCCGCGCCATGGTGCTGGGGGCGGGCACTTGTCCACCGCTGAAACCCATGGCCTGTAACTGCCGGATGGCTTCCGCCGCCGTCAGGCGGGTGTAGGCGATGCTGCTGCGGAATGTCGGGTCTTGCTGGCTATGTGCTTCCGCCAGCGCCAGCAAGGCGGCTGCCGCTTCCGGCTGGGTTTCCTCCCAGCGCTTCTGGCCACAATACGCCGCCTGCGCACCCACGCAAACCATGCCGCTGCGCTGTTCCTCCAAACCCAACTGCACCCCCTCCCGACCCCAGCCAAAACACCTTTCAGTCTGGCGGGCGTTGCCTGCACAATATTTCCGGCTCATGTCCGCCTGGAACGCACGGCGGGTGCTGCCAGACATTTTCGAGGCCGCCAGTTTCAGGTCGGCTATCTGGGATTCACTCAGGATCGGGTTAGCTGTTTGGGGTTCGGGGGGCATGGGGATAGGGACTCCGCTTGTCGATAAGACAAGTGTAGCCATTGCGGGGGAATCTTTCAGGGAAATCCCCTTATGTCCAGGTATGGGATGGCGCGACTGCTTTTTCTCCTGTTGTGGACTTCGCGCTCAATTATCCCCGTGGCTGTCTGAATAACGGCGGTATGGGCAATTGTACTACTTACGGTAATGCTGCCTGGCAGGCATGGACACCTGCTTATCCATTCAGTAATTGGAGCACGCATGCTAATGGCTATCCCCAGCCGATGCTGTCCGATATTGAGTTCACCCCTGAAGGTGACATGGTATTGGGTTTTGCTGACCGTTTCGGGCACATGGATGGCAGCTATGCGGTAGAACCCCCATCAGCTGCTTTCAGCAGCCAAGAATTGACGATTTCGGGTGATGTCCTGCACGCTTGCAAGACGGGCGACAGCACCTGGGTAATGGAAAAGATGATCTCCGGTGAAGCTGCCTGCAGTACGGCAGGGAAGGGTTATGATGCAAACAAGCAAAACACGATTGACGAATATTACTTTGAAGATGACATGGGTACGATTGCGCCGGGTAACCACGCTGATGTCGGCGATGGTGGTCTCGGGGTCGTTTTAGGGTCAGGAACCATTATTTCCAGTGTGATGGATCCGGCCCGTAATGCGCCCTGGAATAGTGACGGTAAAGATCCATGGCAATCGCATGGCTTGCACTGGTATGACGGCATGACCGGGGCTTTTGATAAAGGTTACGTATTGGTTGACCAAGGCCAGCCCAATGATCAGCCTGTGTGGGGTAAGGGTAATGGTTTGGGTGATGTTGAGGTTTTATACCCGCCTGCTCCGGTCGAAATCGGTAACCGGGTATGGCTGGATAACGATGGTGATGGTATCCAGGATGCCGGTGAGGCGGGGATTCCCAATGTAACGGTCAAGCTGCTTTCCGGCTCTGGCGAAATTGCATCGGCAGTCACCGCAGCTGATGGCACGTACTATTTTTCCAATGGGCGGGAACCTCGACGGCCAGCCGGGTTTACGGTATTACCCAGTTGCAGCCCAATGCGGATTATACGGTTCGTTTCCCGACAGCTGTGACAGTTTCGGGGACAGATTACCAACTGACCAATGCTAATGCCGGAGGGAACAACCTGCTGGATTCAAATGCCCCGGCTTCTGGTGATGTCTTGGTGAGTACAAATGATATTCCGGCTCCGGGGGTAAACAACCATTCCTTCGATGTTGGGTATAAGAGTGCCCCTGTTGCCACGGCAGATTTGTCTCTGAGCAAAACGGTTATGCCCACAAGCGCCAACCGTGGCGATACGGTGGTGTATACCCTGACAGTAACCAACGACGGGCCAGATGCGGCTACTGACGTGAAGATAACAGACAAACTTCCGGTCGGACTGACTTTCGTTTCCCATAATGGGGCCGGCCCTGGCGTGTATGACGATGGTTCGGGCGTGTGGGATGTCGGTACGGTCGAAGTTGGTGGGGCGAATGCTGTGAGCTTGCAGATCACGGCAACAGTCGATTGATGCCTAACAATAATGTTGAAAACTCAATAGTGAAAAATTGTGGTAATAAAGGCAGGGCTGCGGGCAACATTAAACCGTTGAAAGTAATTATTCATGTGGCGCTATAGTTTTATGATGAGTTTTCTAACCACTCTTCGGTTTTTTCTTGTTCAGTTAACAGGCAAATGATACGATTTTTACGATATAAAATATAAAAAGAACTACATGGTATTCTACTTAGGTGGCAATAATAACAATGGGTTAGGTAAATGAGAACAATAATGCAATCAAAAAAGTGGGGGCATTTGGGTTTGGGTATCCTGCTTCTTTCCTCGCAAGCTGCCCACGCAGATATTTCCGGCAAGGTTTTCCGCGACTTCAACTCAAATGGTGTGTTTGATACCGGGGCGAGCTTTAATGAAGTGGGTATGGCGGGTGTTACCGTCAAGGCATTTGCTGCTAGTGATCCTGTTAGCACGCCGACATCAACTGCAACGTCCGGGGTAAATGGTAGCTATACCCTTACGGGGCTGACTGGTGGAGCCAGTTATCGTCTGGAATTCTCCTGGGCAGAAAGTTGGCTTAAACCCGGTGTTGCAAGTGGTACGACGGTGCAGTTTGTGCAGGATGGTATCAGTAACGCAGATATGGCAGTCAATAACCCTGCGCAATACTGTCAGGCTAATCCTGAAGTGGCGACCACCCGCATGATTCCTGATGACAAGGTGGATAAGCCAACGGTGCTGAGTTTTGACTACGATAGTACGGGCGATGATCGTAGTACGCTGACTGAATTGGCACATGGTTCTGATCATATAGGCTCTACCTGGGGTGTGGCTTACCGCCGTGACACCAAAAAACTCTACGTCTCTTCGGTATTGCGTCGTCATACCTCTGAAGGTTCATTGGGTTTTGGGGGTATTTATGAACTGGATGCAAGCAATTCGGCAGCTGCCCCCGTCAACTGGCTATCAATAACAAGTGCCGGTTCCATGACTAATCCGCGGGGTATTCCCGGTGATGGTAGCCCCAGTCATGATGTTGAGGCTTATCAAAAGCTTGGAAAAATGTCTCTGGGTGACATCGATATTTCTGAAGATGGCAAAACCTTGTATGTCATGAACCTGAATACCCGTTCTCTGGTTCCGGTCGATATTGATACCAAACCTGAGTTTTGCATAAACCTTATGCCGTGAGCATGACTTCTTCCATTGCCCATTTCAAGGACGGCTTTTTGGGTTGCCACGTATAGGCAATCAGGCCACAAATCAGATTGACCATGAAGTTGGCGATGCTGCGATGCCGGGTATGCTCAATCTGTGAGATATTTTTCAGTTGGTCGTTGACTGTCTCAATCAGCGCCCGCTTACGCAATAGCAGCTTGTCTTCCAGGGGCAGCAGTTGGTTCTTCATGTTTTTGCGTACCCGTGTGATCAGTTGCAAACCTTGTTCCATCAGGGTTTCAAACAACTTTTTGGAAATGTAGCCCTTGTCACCGAACAGTTTGCCCACCAGTCCGCGCGCCAGTTTGGGGACGGGCGCGCGGTCATCGGTATTGGCGGGTGTTATCTGGAAAGCCAACAACTCCCCCCGGTCGTTGATGACCAGATGCAGTTTGAAACCGTAAAACCAGCCCGTTGAGGTTTTGCCGCGTTTCGCCACCTTTTTGAACACTTTGTGGCTGTGGATACGGCGGTTGTGGCATACCGCAATGGAAGTGGCGTCCACAAAACTGATCCCGGTTTGCTCGCCACGCCGCCCCATCAGGTAAACACACAACGGGATCAAGGCGGTCGGTGTCAGGTAAACAAACCGGGAGTAGCTGACCAGTTCCGGGAAGGCCGAATGCAGCTTGTCCCGCTGGTACAGGTAGTAATGCTTGAAACAGCGGTAGCTGGAGCGGTGGAAATACACCAGGATCGTCATGATTTCACTTAGCGCCAGCTGCTGTGTACGCTGGCGCTGGCGTTCACCGCTGGCCAGTTGGCGGCGGTTCCACTCCGGCACGAACTGCTGGCAAAAATCGTCTATGTCGCAGAATAATTCCAGTAAGCTGTCTTCCATGGCTTCCGTTCCTTTGGCTGTTTGGTGGTGTGGTTATCTCAAACATACCATGGGGACGGAAGCCTGCCCCGCTTAAGCAAAACTCAGGTTACCAAAACTCAGGGAACGCCTATCCCAGTTGGTGATCCAGGTTGTGCTGCTGCCGACGATATACGGCCTTGGGCGGTCAAGGTACAGGACGGTGAAGTCTACGTTGGCGTGGTTTGTTCCAACGAAAGTGTTGGCAGCATTACCTCAGCGTTTAAAGCTTACGTCATGAAACTGTCAGGCAGTAGTTTTACCTCCGTTGCCAGTATGGCGCTTGATTATGAAAAGGATTGGGCAGAATTTGGAGAATACCCAAACGAGGATTCTTGTGAATCCCATCGCGGATGGTTCCCATGGACTTCCGACACGGCTGCATTTACCAGTTTTGCTGGGTGTCGTACTGATTATCCTAATGTAGCGGTTCATCCTCAGCCGATTTTAAGTGACATTGAGTTTGATGTGGACGGTTCCATTATTCTTGGTTTGCTGGATCGTTTTTCTATGCAAACAGGTGCTGGCAATTATGCGCCGGATGCAGCCAATAACGATACTTATGGGGCATCTGCAGGTGGTGATATTCGGCGAATTTGCAACGTTAATGGAGCTTACGTTGCAGAGGGAGGGGCTGGCTGTGCCTTTAATGGTGGGCAGACTCTTAGCCTGAATAATGAGTTTTATGTTGGCGATCATATCCTTTACAGCTGGGATGGTCAGGTTTCCAGTATTGAGTCAGCGAATTCCGAAACATCATTGGGAAGTCTTGCTTTAAAACCGGGTAGTGGTGAAGTGCTCTTGAATGTCTACGACCCGGTCGATGATTTGACGGGCAGTGATACCCGCTGGGGAACCAATGGCACCAAATGGTTGAGCAATACTACCGGTGAAATGCGTGATGTATTTGAAATTATCAGTATATCGGATACAGACTTTGGCAAAGTGTCCGGCTTGGGGGATCTGGAACTGATGTGTGACCAGCCTCCAGTCGAAATCGGCAACCGTATCTGGCGTGATACCGATGAAGATGGCATTCAGGATGCTGATGAAGCGGGTATCGATGGCGTTGAAGTCACGCTGACCTGTGGTGCTGACACGGCTACGGTTACAACAGCCAATGGCGGCCAGTACCTATTCTCCAGTGCCAGCAACGCCACTTTCCTGGAATCCGGCAAGACCTGCACCATCGTGGTCGCCAGCGGGCAAACACCGCTGGATGGCCTGGCTGTCACCACTCAGGACGCGGATGGTGTGACGGACAACAATGCCGCCACGGATTTGCGTGACTCTGATGCTAATGGGGCCGGGCAGATCGTCATTACCCTTGATGGTGTCGGCGCGAATAATCATACATTGGATATTGGTTACAGAACGGCTCCGGCGGCATCGGCTGATGTGTCTTTGACCAAGACGGTTCAGCCGACTGCCAGCAATCGCGGCGATACAGTGACCTATACCCTGACAGTGACCAATGCCGGGCCGGATACGGCAACGGGCGTGGTGGTAACTGACAAGCTTCCTGCTGGCCTGATGTTCGTTTCCCATAACGGCGCCAGCCCTGGAGTGTATGACGCCTTAACAGGCGAGTGGAATGTCGGTACGGTCGAAGTTGGTGAAGCGAATGCTGTTACCTTGCAGATCACGGTAACGGTCAATTGATGACGGTGACATTGCAGTGAAAATGCAGAAAATGCCAAATCGAGTGTATGGTCTACCGTTCTTCGGTTACTTATGTTCGTTTGACCATTTTGGTGGTAAGATTTTCCCCAGTTTGCGATTGAAGAAAAATAGTATTGCTTCCACCATGCAATAGCGCGGTCACTGCACCGGTTAAAATTATAAAAACAATACGAATCGGAGATTCCTGATGAGGGACGTTTCTTTATATAAGAGAGAAATGCCGCGCGCCAAAAAGCTGGCGCTGGTTGTTAGTGTGTGTGGCCTGTTGGCATCGCTAATGGTTTCTGCCGCAGAAACTGTCAGCACCAGTTGTGCGCCGGTCATGACGCCCATCATGGTTAACGGTGATCGTACACACGCTGATGTCGCCAGTCGTGTAGCGGTTCTTGGCTTTGACTACGATGAACGCGGGACTGCAACGCCGCCGTCAACCCAACTGGAGCTGGCGACAGCCGCTGAAGTCGGCACGACCTGGGGAACAGCCTATAATTCTGTTACCAAAAAATATTATGTGTCCGCCTTTTTGCGCCGTCATGCGGATATCTCGCCAGGTGGTCTGGGCGCGATTTACGAGATTGATGTCAGTGATGTTTCAGATTCCGCTTCCATTGGCGAACCCGTCTTGTGGATGGATCTGAACTCGGCAACACACCTGGGGGCCGGTGCTACCTTGTTTCCTTCTGAAACTGCCGCCAATCGTGGGCTGACCGGGCCGAATGACCCCAGTCGCGATATTTGGGCCTATGAAAAAGTCGGGCGTCACGGTCTGGCCGGTCTGGAGCTTTCTGATGATGGAACCACCCTGTACGCGGTTGACATGACGAATCGCCAGTTACTGGTGATTGATGTGGCAAGCAAGTCGGTCAGTGCGCGCTACCCGATAACCGACCCCGGCTGTGCGGGCGGAGCGGGGGATGTGCGTCCTTTCGGTGTGGATTACCTCAATGGCGAGGTTTATGTCGGCGTGACCTGTTCCGGTGAAACCAATCAGTCGGATTCTGAGGTTAACTCCTATGTCAGCAAGCTGGACGGAGGTGGCTTTACTCCGGTGGTTAGCGATGTACTGCAAAAATCCGATATCAGCTGGCTGATTACCTATTGGCAGGATGACCCCATGTTCGGTGCTGCTTGTGACGGCAATAACAATGCGCCGAGCAAGTCTACACCAATCATTACGAACATGGAGCTGGATGAAAACGGCAATATGCTGATCGGTGTTTCCAGCATTCATGGGTTCCGTTTCGGCTGGGCAAATTACTATCCTACCGATACCTGTAATGACCTGGATGACTGGACGAATTTTGGTTACCTGATCAGGGCGACGCCATCAGCCTCAGGTTGGACACGCGAATCAGACCCGACGGATGAAAACACCGGCTTTTTTGGTTGGGGCGTCAATAATGGCGACGGTCATAACCGCAGTTACATCGGGGGGCTGGCGGTCACGGATTGCTCCGGGCAGGAAGTGGCGATAGCCAATATTCAGGATCCCATCAGCCCGGTCAAAGGGGGAGTGCGTTTTGTGCGTACTGCCGATGGTCAGCAGGAAGCGGCCACCAATAACGGCGATACGGATACGGATACCCGAACCAACAGCAGCAAGCGTTTGTATGGTGTCGAGTGGGGCAAGTCATCCGGCCTGGGCGATATTGAATATCTGCATCCTGCACCGGCTCTTGAGGTGGATGTGCAGCTATCCAAAACGGTATCGCCGAAGTCAGCCAAATCAGGTGATACGGTGGTTTACACCCTGACAGTTACCAACGCCGGGCCTGATGCCGCAACAGGCGTGGTGGTGACGGACAAGCTTCCTGATGGTCTGATATTCGTCTCCCATGACGGAGCCAGCCCGGGAGTGTATGACGCCGAAACAGGCGAGTGGAATGTCGGTACGGTCGAAGTTGGTGCAGCGAATGCTGTTATCTTGCAGATCACGGCAACAGTCAAATGATGACTAACAACAATGTTTAAAACACGATAACGAAAACCTGAAACAAAGAGAGTGATAACAATGACAAAAACAACCAATATCAAGGCTATGTTGCTGACTTTCTG
Source organism: Thiothrix nivea DSM 5205 (assembly GCF_000260135.1). NCBI lineage: Bacteria > Pseudomonadati > Pseudomonadota > Gammaproteobacteria > Thiotrichales > Thiotrichaceae > Thiothrix > Thiothrix nivea. The sequence continues at coordinate 3,546,125 of NZ_JH651384.1, forward strand.
CGCTGTTGGCGTACTGGCGGCAGCAAACCAATCCTGGGCTGCTGGTGATATTGCCAACTGTGCGCAAGTAACTGCTACTACCGAGACTGATGTAGACTCCACCCCTGATAACAAAGCAGATACAGCCGCTATTCTGGCGGCAGTAACGGGCGCTACCAATGAAGACGATGAGTCCTGCGCCGTCCTGACAGTCGAATCCATCTACGACTTCGGTGATGCGCCCGATGATTACGGGACTACCGGCGCAACCGCAGCCAAGCATGAAATTATCCCTGGCCTGAAACTGGGCGGCACTGTTGATTTTGAAACCGATGGCCAACCTGGTGTCGATGCTGATGGCGATGGTATTGATGAAGACGGCGTAACCGGCTTTACCAACCTGCAAGATGGCTCGGCAGTGACACTGCAAGTGACTGCGACCAATACCACGGGTAGTGATGCAACAGTGGGCTGCTGGATTGATTACAACAACGACCAGGCATTCGATTCCTCCGAATACGCTGAAGCAAATGTCCCAACCGGTAGCGATGGCACAACGCCTATTCCTGTTGCCATGCCAGCAGTTCCGGCTAATGCCAGCACCACCATGCCGAACGGCACTTATGCCCGCTGTCGTCTGACCACCGACACCATGGATGGCACCAACGCAACTGGCTTGCTGTCTGACGGTGAGGTGGAAGACTACAAAGTCACCTTTGCAGCCCAACCAGTCTTCGACCTGGCATTGGTCAAACGTGTATCCACTAGCCAGACCATGCCAATTAAACGTGGCGATACCGTTACCTTCACCATTGAAGTGATCAACCAGGGCAATGTTGAAGCCAAGGATGTTGTGGTAAGCGATTACATCCCGACTGGACTGACGTTGGCTGATACCAACTGGACTGCCAGTGGCAATACTGCAACCCTGGTTACCGCTATCCCGTTAATTGCTGCTGGCGCTTCCGAGACTGTCACAATCAGCTTCACGGTCGCAGAGTCTGCAATGGCTGGTGAATTGACCAATGCTGCGGAAATCAGCTCAGCCAAGGACGGCAATGGCGACCCGGCCACTGACGTGGATTCCGTCCTGAATGCAAACCCAGGCGATAACACTGTGGTTAAGGATGATGAAATCAACGAAAACGGAACCGTCCCCGGTGAAGACGATGATGCCAATGATGAAGCCAAGATCACGGTTGTTGTTGACCCTGAAGTTGACATCAACTTGGTCAAAACAGTCACTGACATGAGTGGCAGCCCGATTACCACCATCCGCCGTGGTGAACAGGTGAAGTATGTCCTGACCGTGACCAACGACGGCCCTGACATTGCTACCGGTGTTGTTGTCAAGGATGTGTTGCCAGCAACCCTGCAATACGATTCTGACGATGGCGCGGGCGCGTATACAGGTGGTATCTGGACAGTAGGTGAAGTGACCGTTGGCGCAGCCGGCAGCAAAATGCTGACCATTACGGCAACTGTCAAGTAACCTGCCTCTCTCTTGCCAGAAAAATGGCTGGCGGCATCCATAGGGGATGCCGCCAGTTTCAGGATGGGAAACAAGCGAAAGCGAGTCAATAAAAATTATAATTCCCCAAGGTATCAAGCATGAAAATAACAAAGCTTTCTGTATGCGTGTCGATGGTCGGGTTACTGGCTACGCTACCTGCCGCGTATGCAAACGAAATCATCACTAACTGTACGCAGGTCACTGCGACAGGTGAAGGTGATCTGGACTCCACCCCGAACAACATGGTTGGCGAGACCGTTGCGGAAGATGACGAGTCCTGCGCCAAGGTGATGATTCCTTTTGATTACGGCGATGCGCCGGATCCCGCCTACCAAACCCTGGACGCTAGCGGCGGCGCACGCCATCAGTTGGGGACGGATGTTTTCCTCGGCCAGTGTGTTGACGGCGACAGCGGCCTGCTGCAAGGTGGCGCAACCGCCGATGACGCCGATGCAGGCTCCCCGGTCTATGGCACTTGCGCTACGGCGAGTGACGAAGATGGTGTCACCTTCGGCGAGTTGCGCGTCGGCGAAACCGGCGCTACGGTCGAAGTCATTGCCAGTAAGGACTGTAAACTCAATGCCTGGGTCGACTGGAACGTCGATGGCAATTGGGGTGGCACTGCCGAACAGGTGTTCCTTAACCAGCAATTGACGGCAGGCACCAACAGCCTGACGCTGAATGTACCGGCCTTTGCCGTGCTGGGCGATACCTACGCCCGCTTCCGTTGTTCAACCGTCGGTAATGACGGCATCGGCGGCGAAGCGGCTGATGGTGAAGTGGAAGACTACAAGGTCAGCATTCTGGAAGCGATTCCGGTCACGCCAGTTTCTGTTGGCAACACCATCTGGATTGACGCCAACGAAAACGGCTTGCAGGATGAAGGTGAAAGCCCACTGGCTGGCGCCACCGTCACTCTGCTGGACAAAGACGGCAACCCGGTCAAGAACCTGGACGGCAACAACGTCACCGCCATCACCACGGTGGCCGACGGCAAATACCTGTTCGATAACCTGCCGGAAGGTGATTACATCGTGCGGGTTACCCCACCATCTGGCTACCAGGTTACTAGCGGCGGCGCGGACGTGGATGGCAACCCGGCCAACGACGACAGCAACTGTGCCGTGGTTGGCAGCAATATCCAAACCCAACCCTTCACTCTGACAGCGGGGATGGAGCCGGACGTTGGTGCAGACGGCGACGGCACGGATAGTAACCTGACGGTTGACTGCGGCTTCTACCAGCCACCGGAACCGACCCACAGCATCGGTAACCGCGTCTGGGTTGATGCCAACAACAATGGCCTGGCGGACGTTGGTGAAAACCCGGCGATTGCTGGCATCACACTGGAACTCAAGGGTTCTGACGGTTCAGCCATTGCTTCCGCCCAGACTGACGCAGAAGGGCGTTACCTGTTCAGCGGCCTGAGCGCTGGCTCCTATCAGGTCTGCGTGGCCGCCAACAACTTTGCTACCGGCGCATTGCTGGAAGGTTACACCGCCAGTACCGGCGGCAATGTGACAGACGCCAACACTGACATCGACGGCGACGACAACGGTACGGACGATACCAGCGTTGGCTTGTGTACCAACCTGGTTGTCCTGAACGATCAGGAACCGCTCGACGAAATGACTGCGACCGGTAATGACGGTGATGATGGCGTCGGCACTGATGACAACCGCTCCAACCTGACAGTCGACTTCGGCATCGTGCCACCTGCACCGGCCACGCCAGTCTCCGTCGGTGACTATATCTGGGTTGATGCCAACGAAAATGGTTTGCAGGATGAAGGCGACGGTCTGCTGTCGGGCGCAACAGTCGCCCTGTTGGACAAAGACGGCAACCCGGTCAAGGATCTGGACGGCAATACCGTAACCGCAGTCACCACCGGTGCGGATGGCAAGTACCTGTTCCGCAACCTGCCGGAAGGCGATTACATCGTGCGTGTTGCCCCACCAGCTGGTTACCAGGTGACTACTGGCGGTGCGGATGTGGACGACAACCCGGCCAACGACGACAACAATTGCGCCGTGGTCGGCAGCAATATCCAAACCCTGCCATTTACCCTGACGGCGAGCATGGAACCTGATGTAGCCGCAGACGGTGACGGCACAAACAGCAACCTGACGGTTGACTGTGGTTTCTACCAGCCACCAGCACCAACCCACAGTATTGGCAATATGGTTTGGGTGGATAACGGCGCGGGCAAAGCTGCCAATGCCAACAACGGCACCAGGGATGCAGGCGAAGCGACAGTAAAGGATGGCGTAGTTATGGAACTGCTGGACAAGGACGGCATAGTCATCCGCGAAGTGCAAACCAGTGACGGCTACTACCTGTTCAGCGGTCTGGAAGCTGGTGATTACCGCGTGTGCGTTGCCCACGGCAACTTTGACCTGGGGCTGTTAGCCGGTTACACAGCCAGTAGCGGTGGTGACGAAGCCGACGTAAACAGCAATGGCGACAACAACGACAACGGTGACAACGATACCCAGAATGGTCTGTGTTCCAATGTCATTACCCTGAACGACCAGGAGCCAACCGGTGAAACCCCAACTGCCAGCGGTATTGCCGGTGATGATGGCCAGGGTACGGAAGACGCCCGTTCCAACCTGACAGTTGACTTTGGTGTCATTCCGCCAGTCATACCGGTTTCCGTCGGTGACAGCATCTGGATTGATGCCAACAAGAATGGCGTGAAGGATACCAGTGAAACGGCACTGTCAGGCGCTACCGTCATCTTGCTGGACAAGGATGGCAACCCGGCCAAGGATCTGGATGGCAACAACGTTACTACGGTTACGACCGGTATGGATGGCAAATACCTGTTCGATAACCTGTCGGAAGGTGGTTACATCGTGCGGGTTACGCCACCATCCGGCTACCAGGTTACTACCGGTGGCGCGGATGTGGATGACAACCCGGCCAACAACGACAACAACTGTGCCGTGGTCGGTAACAATGTCCAGACCGCGCCCTTTACCCTGACGGGGGGTATGGAACCTGACGTGGCCGCAGACGGTAATGGCAAGGATAGCAACCTGACGGTTGACTGCGGCTTCTTCCAGCCACCCGCACCGACCCACAGTATCGGTAACATGGTCTGGGTTGATAATGGTAATGGCCAATTCGATGATGGCGAAGTTCGCCCCAGCGGTGTCAAGGTCGAGCTGCATGACAAGGATGGCAACCTGCTATCCAGTACCCTGACCGCAGGTGGTTACTACCTGTTCAGTGGGCTGGATGCTGGCTCCTATCAGGTCTGCGTGGCTGCCAGCAACTTTGATGCAGGTGGTGTCCTGGTGGGTCATACCCCCAGCACGGCCAGTGATGAAACCGATGCCAACAGCGATGGTGACGGCAACGACAACGGTGACAACACGATTGCTGATGGCCTGTGCTCCAACCTTGTTGTCCTGGATGACAAGGAGCCGAAAGGTGAATTCCCGACTGCCATTGGCACTGCCGGTGATGATGGGCAGGGCACGGATGATGCCTTGTCCAACCTGACCGTCGACTTCGCGGTACTGGCTCCTACACCGCTTGCAGTCGGTAACCGTATCTGGTTGGACAGCAACGGTAATGGCGTCCAGGATGCCGATGAGCCGGGTCTGGCCGGGGCAACGGTAACGCTGAAAGACAGCGCCGGTAATGCGGTGGTCGATGTCGACGGCAACAATGTTGCGCCGCAGACCACGGGCGCGGATGGCCTGTACCGTTTCGACAAGTTGCTGGAAGGCGAGTACATCGTGTCTATCAACGCACCAATCGGTTACTCCCCAACAACCGGTGGCCTGGATGTGGACAGTGACGCCAGCGACAAGGACAGCAACTGCCGCATCAACTCGGTCAGCGGAGTGTTTGACACCCTGCCATTCAACCTGAAGGCAGGAACTGAGCCAGACACCAGTGCCGACGGGGATGATACCAACGGTAATATGACGGTTGACTGTGGCATGGTACGCCCGCTCAAGCTGGGCAGCCGTATCTGGCTTGACCTGGATGGCGATGGTTCACAGGATGAGGGTGAACCAGGCATAGCGGGCGCGACTGTTACGCTGCTAACTGCGGATGGCAACCCCGTAACCGATATTTTCGGCAACCCGGTTCAGCCTATGGTGACGGATGCAGATGGTAACTACGCTTTCGGTAACCTGCGTGAAGGTTCCTATGTGCTAAAAGTGACGCCGCCTGCGGGTTACATGCCAACAGTCCTGGCGCAGGATCCAAACGATGATGACAGCACTGACAGCAATGGCTTCATGGATGCCGAAGGGAACCTCATTACCCAGCCGATTAGCTTGACGCCGGGTGCAGAACCGGATGAAGGCGGCTATGCAAACCTGACGGTTGGCTTCGGTCTGGTTCCACGTGTGACGGATGAAATCCCGCCCATGCAGGTTCCAACCCTCAGCCAGTGGGGCATGGCGATCCTGAGCATGTTGCTGGCGGCAGTAGGGTTCTCCCGCCGTCGCCGCGATGACCAGGGTTGATGCCTGATCCTGCATGAAACTGGATATGGCCGGTTCTTGTGACCGGCCTTTTTCTTTGTGGAAGTTGCAGGCAAGCAAAAGGCGGGCTTAGTTGCCCGCCTTTTTCCAATATTCTGGGAGCTGGCGACAGGAAAGCCCAAACCTGCCGCCGTTAAATTCCGCTTACCAGCCCTTAACCATAAGCGGAATTTGCTCCGTTTTTTTATTAAACTGTTTTATGGGTTTAATGTTTTAAAAACCCGTGCGTTCATGCGTCCCAAACGTATGTGATGGTAGCCGTACCCGCAGCAGTGACGAAGCAGTAGGGACTGAAATGGCCCCATGCGCTACGTTTTCACTAGGGGTAATAATGTAATCCGGCACACCGCACAACGTGTCACTGTTGGCATGAAACGGGTGGCCGATCTCATCCATGGCTTCAAACACCGTGAAGTAAGAATGCTGGTGGCGTTCGGACTGGAAGCGCGCATTGCGGCACGCTTCCGCAAAAGTTCTATGTGTTGAGTGATATGTTCCGTCCAGAAAAACTTTGAACATGATGAAGTGACTCCTGTTTGCCGTTCATGTTGTCATGGGTAAAGAGTATGTTATTCAGACAGCCTCAAGATGTGACGGAAAGCACACATTAAAATACTCGACAGTTAAAAATATTTATTAAATTTATCTTTTTACTTATGGTTTATAGGGATTTTAATTGTTGCAGAATAAAAAAAAGCGGAGGTGGAACCTCCGCTTTCAGGTTTGTCTTTATGGCTCCCAATGTTAGCCCATACGCTGGGTGCTTAAAGACTGTCGATTAGCGGGTCAGCCCACCCGCTTTAGCCCTTGATGCTTATTGTTTTGTTGTTTAGTGTCCCCGAATAGGTTTGCCTGATGCGGCAATCAGGCTTGCAAGTTTGGCAAGCCCGGCTTTCCGTCCGGTATCTGTTTGCATGGTGACAACGTGGGGCGCGATGATGTAATCAGGCACACCCTGTAACGTTGCCCGTTCGCCATCCAGTAACATCATTTCTTCGCCCTCATCACCAGCCTCGAATACTGTGTAATAAGACTGTTGGTGCTTCACTGCCTGTTGGCGCGCGTAGCGGCAAGCACTGGTAAATGTTTGGTGTGTGGAATCATACACACCATCCAGATATACGTTGAACATTGTTAGCTCCTGTTATTAGTCCCTGTGTGCAAACAGAATATGCAAAAAAAAGTGGGCAGAATGTGATGGCGGACACACTTCATTCTTTTTGTGTGGAAAAATTTTTATTGGCTATTTTTCGTTCTTATTAGGGTTATCATTATTTCCAACTATCATTATTAATTAAACTAATAAATAAGAAGAGCCTGGCTGGCAAGCCTCAACTTGACTAAAATGTTGCGATGCCGCATTCTTCTTCGCTTGCTGTAACGTTTTTTGCAAAATTGTCGACAATCGTGCAAAAATCTTATACGAATGGGTAGAAATCAAAGCCTTTCCCGTTCTATTATTCTGCTTTTGTCAATACCTTGATGATAAAGGATTATATGGCTGTGAAGAATGTAAACGTGTTGCTGGTTGGGGGCGGTATCATGAGTGCTACCCTTGGAGTGTTGTTAAAACAGCTTGACCCATTGTTGACAATTAGCTTGGTAGAAAAGCTGAATGATGTCGCTGAAGAAAGCACCTCTGGCTGGAACAACGCAGGCACTGGTCACGCGGCCTATTGCGAACTCAACTATACGCCAGAAAAGCAGGACGGCAGCATCGACGCCAGCAAGGCTTTTGCCATCAATGAATCCTTTGAACGCACCTTGCAATTCTGGGCCTGGCTGGTACGTCAGCAGGCATTGCCACAACCCTCAAGCTTCATTAACCCGACGCCACACCTAAGCTTCGTCTGGGGGGAAAAGAACGTTGCGTTCCTGCGCAAGCGTTTTGCCGCCATTGGCGATCACCCCATGTTTGCGGGGATGGAATACAGTGAGGATCTTGAGGTCTTGCGCGAATGGATACCACTGGTCATGGAAGGGCGTGACCCAACCCAACCAGTGGCGGGAACCCGCATCAAGCACGGGACGGATGTCAATTTCGGTTCCCTGAGCCGCAGCATGGTCGGCTATCTGCAAGCCCAGGATAATGTTGACTTGTTGCTCAAGCATTCTGTACAGGAGCTGGAAAAACAGTCGGATGGCAAATGGCGGGTGACGGTGCGGGAAGCAGGTTCGTTTACCAGCAAATACATCATTGCCGATTTTGTCTTCCTCGGTGCAGGCGGTGGTGCTTTGCCACTGTTGCAAAAATCCGGCATCGCCGAAAGTGTCGGTTATGGTGGTTTCCCGGTCAGCGGCCAGTGGCTGGTATGCAAAAAGCCCGAAATCGTCAAGCAGCATCTGGCCAAGGTGTATGGCAAGGCATCCATCGGCGCGCCGCCCATGTCTGTGCCGCATCTGGACACCCGTATCATTGATGGGGAAAAAGCCTTGCTGTTCGGGCCATTCGCGGGTTTCACCACCAAATTCCTTAAGCAGGGGTCGTTCCTGGATCTGTTTGCCTCCATCCGCCCCAACAACTTGTGGCCAATGCTCAAGGTCGGTTTGGGCAGTTTCGACCTGATCCGCTACCTGGTTACCGAAGTGATGCAAAATCATGCCGACCGCATGAATGCCCTGCGCGAGTATTTCCCCAATGCCAGGGATGAGGATTGGACGCTGGCAACGGCGGGCCAACGGGTGCAAATCATCAAGAAAGACCCGCAAAAGGGCGGTAAGCTGGAATTTGGTACCGAAGTGATCAGCGCTGCCGATGGCTCATTGGCGGCACTGCTGGGGGCGTCACCCGGTGCTTCCGTCACCGTAACTGCCATGTTGCAAGTGCTGGAAAAGTGCTTCCCTCAGCAAATGGCTACACCTGAGTGGAAGGCTCGGCTCAAGGACATGATCCCCTCCTACGGCGAGTCACTGGTGGATAATGTGAGTCTGCTCAAACAGATACGTCATGACACATTGTCGACATTAGGTCTGCTGGAAGCGGAAAAAGCCCCCCGAACACCTGTGCAGGCTATGGCTTAACTATTGATTCAGACAATAGTGACAATTGAATTAATTTTATTGTCGACACTTTGGCTGTCGAATACCATCAGAAAGACAGCAATCACGAAAATTGTTGACACATAATCGAGAGATTCGCAATAGCGGACACGAGAGAGGAAGGCAGGCTATCGACAGATAGCTCGTAGGCAATAGCCTGAAGCATTTTATTTTACCGGTTTCGTTCACTTTTATCTGACTCTGAGGAGACTTTACATGACTATGACTCGTGAAGCGCAAATTGCAGCACTGAAAAAAGACTGGGCAGAAAACCCACGTTGGGCAAACGTCAAGCGCGGTTACACTGCGGAAGACGTAGTGCGTCTGCGCGGTTCCCTCCAGCCTGAATACACGCTGGCCAAGCGTGGCGCAGAAAAGCTGTGGGAAAAAATCAACGGCGGCGCGAAAAAGGGTTATGTAAACGCATTCGGCGCAATCACTGCTGGCCAAGCCATGCAGCAGGCCAAGGCTGGTCTGGAAGCTGTTTACCTGTCCGGCTGGCAGGTTGCTGCTGACGGCAACACGTCCGAAACCATGTACCCTGACCAATCCCTGTATGCGTACAACTCCGTACCTACCATGGTTCGTCGCATCAACAACACGTTCCAGCGTGCTGATGAAATCCAGTGGTCTAAGGGCGTCAACCCTGGCGACGAAAACTTCATCGACTACTTCCTGCCTATCGTGGCTGACGCGGAAGCCGGTTTCGGCGGCGTGCTGAACGCATTCGAACTGATGAAGAACATGATCTCTGCCGGTGCAGCAGGCGTTCACTTTGAAGACCAGCTGGCTGCGGTCAAGAAGTGCGGCCACATGGGCGGTAAAGTGCTGGTTCCAACCAACGAAGCAGTTGAAAAGCTGATCGCTGCACGTTTCGCGGCTGACGTGATGGGTGTTCCTACCATCGTTCTGGCACGTACTGACGCTGAAGCGGCCAACCTGCTGACCTCCGACCACGACGCCAACGACAAGACTTTCCTGACCGGCGAGCGTACTGCTGAAGGCTTCTACCGCGTCAAGAACGGTCTGGAACAGGCTATCAGCCGTGGTATCGCTTACGCACCATACGCTGACCTGGTCTGGTGTGAAACCGGTACGCCTGACATCGGCTTCGCGCGTGAATTCGCCCAAGCGGTACAGGCTGCGTGCCCTGGCCAGATCCTGTCTTACAACTGCTCGCCTTCCTTCAACTGGAAGAAGAACCTGTCTGATTCCCAGATTGCTTCCTTCCAGGAAGAGCTGTCCGCGCTGGGCTACAAGTACCAGTTCATCACCCTGGCTGGTATCCACGTCAACTGGTACAACACCTTCCAGTTCGCGCACGCTTACGCTCGCGGTGAAGGCATGAAGCACTACGTCAACATGGTTCAGGAACCTGAATTCGCTGCCCGTGAGCAAGGTTACACCTTCGTATCTCACCAGCAGGAAGTGGGTGCTGGCTACTTCGACGACGTTACCACTGTCATCCAGGGTGGTGCTTCTTCCGTAACTGCACTGACTGGTTCTACCGAAGAAGAGCAGTTCCACTAAGCAGAAAGACCCTCACCCCAACCCCTCTCCCGGAGGGAGAGGGGCTTAAGATGTCCTCCCTTTTCTTGCTCCCCCTCTACCTCTGGGAGAGGGGGCTGGGGGGTGAGGGTTCCCCCTTCCAGGAGCATTCCTCATGCAAGATTTCAAAACAGCTGACCTGCTGGACGCCAACGAAGACAAACCCCTGCAAATTGTGCAGCCGGGTTTCAGCAACTACGGTGGCCGCAACAAGTTTTCCGGCGAAATCGTTACCATCAAGATTTATGAAGACAACTCACTGGTGCGTGAGCTGGTTGCCGAAGATGGCAAGGGCAAGGTGCTGGTCGTTGATGGTGGTGGTTCCACCCGTTGCGCGCTGCTGGGCGACATGTTGGCGGAAAAAGCAGTCAAGAACGGTTGGAATGGCATTCTGGTCTACGGCCTGATCCGCGATTCCGTTGACATCGGCCAGATGGATCTTGGCGTGAAATCACTGGGCACGTTGCCGCTGAAGAGCGTCAAGCGTGGCGTGGGTCTGCGTAATGAAGTGGTGCGTTTCCATGACGTGACGTTCACGCCGGGGCATTACCTGTATTCCGATGAGGACGGGATTATCGTGTCTCCCGTCCCCTTGCTCGGTGAATAATCACTTGTCCAGTTGAAACTGGATTTCGCCACTCGGTGGTTTGGTAGGCTCCTGCGGTTTGGTGGGGGCTTGCCCATCCAGTTGGAACTGGATTTCGCTGCCGCCGGAACCTGAAACCGGTGCATCATTCTCAATCGTGAAATTGATTTCCTGCCCTTGCTGCATCGGTGCATGACCCTTGTCCAGAAATGCCGTCACCAATCCCGGCGAGAACATCACAATCAGGGTCATGATCATTTGCAGGATCACCCACGGGATCGAACCCCAGTAAATGTCGCTGCTTTTCACTTCCTTGGGCGCAACCCCGCGCAGATAGAACAGTGCAAACCCGAACGGCGGGTGCATGAAGGAAGTCTGGATATTCACGCTCAAGGTAATGCCGAACCAGATCAATGCCCCTGTGGCTGCGGCCTGCTCATTCCCATTCATGCTTGCCAGCAGAACCGGTGCCAGGATTTTCTGGGCAACAGGAGCCAGCAGTGGCACCAGAATGAACACGATCTCAAAAAAGTCGATGAAAAACGCCAGGAAGAAAATGAACAGGTTAACGATCAGCAGGAAGCTCATCCAGCCGCCGGGCAAATCGGAAAACAGGTGTTCCACCCAGAAACCGCCATCCACACCCTGAAACACTACCGAAAATGTGGTCGCGCCGATCAGGATGAACACCACCATCGACGTGATGCGGGCAGTATTTTTGTAAGCCTGCTGGATCAGGCCCCACCATTCCGCCGTGCCGCCCAGTTGCTTGCGGCGCAGGAAGGATAGCAGCACTGCGCCCATTGCTCCCATTGCGCCGGATTCGGTCGGGGTAGCAATGCCTAGCATGATGGTTCCCAGCACCAGGAAAATCAGTACGGCGGTAGGGATGATGCCGCGCAATGCCTTTTTCCATAGTGCCGCCCCTTTCAGCGTAATCTGGTCTTCGGGGATGCCGGGCAGCCAGTCCGGCTTGATACGGGTAAGGAAAAACGTGTACAGCATGAACAGGCTGATCTGCATCGCCGCCGGAATCCATGCGCCCAGATACATGTTGCCCACATCGGCGCTAGCGGTCGGCGTTTTCAACTGATCGGCAAGAATGATCAGCACCAGCGACGGCGGCACAATCTGCGCAATGGTGCCTGAAGCGGCCAACACCCCGGTGGTGTAACGCATGTTGTAGCCGTAACGGATCATCACCGGCATGGCGATCATCGCCATCGCAATCACCTGTGCTGCCACTGTGCCGGTAATCGCGCCCAGCACAAAGCTCACCAGAATGACCGAATAGCCAAGTCCGCCACGCACCCGCCCGAACAATTGCCCCATCGAATCGAGCATGTCCTCGGCCAGTCGGCTGCGTTCCAGTACTGCGCCCATGAAGGTGAAAAACGGTATCGCCAGCAATAACTCGTTGCCAATGACATTGCCAAAAATACGCTGTGGGATGGCTTGCAGGAATGCCTCGGTGAAAAAGCCCATTTCAATCGAAATGACGCCAAAAAACAGCCCAACCGCCATCAGCGAAAACGCGACCGGGAAGCCGACGAGCAAAAATAGCACCAGTCCGGCAAACATCAGGGGTGGCATGTATTCCACTGGAATCATTGCTCCGGCCTCTCGTAATGGGTATCTAGCTGCACATCACCATGCAGGGCGGCAAAACGTTTGATCAGCTCTGACACGCCTTGCAACATCAGCATGAAAAAGCCCAGCGGCAGTATAAACTTGATCGGGTAACGGGGCAGGCCGCCCGCATTACTGGAATGTTCGAGGATGTCCCATGACGGCAGGAACAGGGTCTTCCACGATAGCCACGCAAACAGGGTGCAGGCAGGCAGCAGGAAAAACACCAGCCCGAAAATGTCGATCCACAAGCGGGCGCGGTCGGATACATGCCCGTAAATCAGGTCGACCCGCACATGCCCGTTTTGCCGCAGGGTGTAGGAAGCGCCCAGCATCACGGCAGCGCCAAACAAATACCATTGCAGTTCCAACGGCCAGTTATCGCTGAGGGAAAAACCGTAGCGCAACAAAGCATTGCCTGCACTGACCACGCAGGCCAATAGGATCAGCACGTTGGCAATGCGCCCGAACCAGCCATTGAGGGTGTCAATGGCGTGGGAGAGGGTTAGTAGCATAGTGAAATTATCCTTGCTTTGAGGTGCGGAAGCTACGCGCTGATGAATAGGGGGGCTTGCCAAGGTAGGCAATCCAGGCGTTGGTGTCCAGTGGACACATCAGCCTAACTCCCGTCTATCTTCAAATGTCCCTATGTGACTCACGTATCAACTTGCCTTCCCAGCAAACCTGCCAATGCTGCTAATGGGGAGGCTGTGAATGCCATATATGATAGCGCAAATACATGACATGTCAGAATCCCTCTAAACAGTAACAAATCTCGGATATTTGAAGCGGCTTACTCCCCGCCTTCCTGCCATTTGGCCTTGAGCGCGGCCACGCCCTTGACGGCGACCTTGCTGCCGGGGTCAAGGCCGGAAACGCTGGCATCTTCGCCGCTCTGCTTGAGTACCTTGATCGGGGTGGGGATGAAGCCTTCTGCGGTTTCCACAAATACATGCGCACTGTCCCCAACCCAGGCAAGGCTGCTGGCGGGAACGTGCTGGGTGGAACCCTGCTGCTGAGCTTGACCGAGAATTTTCACTTTCACTGACTGGCCGGGGTGCAGGATGGTGTCCGGCTGGTTGAGGTCGGCGCGTACCAGCATGTTCTGGGAAGCATCCAGCGCCGCTTTGAGGATGGTGATTTCGCCCTTGAGGCCGGTGTCAGCAACTTCAACCTGCTGGCCGGGGCTGAGTTGGTGGGCCTTTTCGGGCGAAAGGGGAATTTCCAGCCCCAGTTTGAGCAGGTTGCCGATCTTGACCAGTGCTTCGGGGGCTTCGACCCGTTGGCCGGGTTCGACCATGGTTTCCACCACCCAGCCGTCGATGGGGGAGGTCAGGGTGATTTCGGTGTTTTCATCGTCGGGTTTTGCACCCAGCAAGCGGATAGTGGCTGCCGTTGCCTCCACGTCGGCTTTGGCCAGCGCGACTTCATTCTGGGTTATTAGCCAGGTATTTTTTGCGATCAGCCCCTGGTCTGCCAGTTTCTGGTCACGGGCGGCATTACCCGCCGCCAGTTTGTATTTCAGGTTGGCTTGCACGTATTGCCGCCGCGCTTCCACCAGATCGGGGGAGGACAGGCTGACCAGTGGATCGCCAGCCTTAATGGCTTCACCGGATTGGTGGCGCAGGCTGGTGACCAGTCCGTCGGCGGGCGCGCCCAGCACCCGGACACTATCCGGCGGCAGGATGACCCTGGCGGTGGCTTCCATACCCAAGCCTTCAGCGCCGGAGGATACCGGGGCGGATTCGATTCCCATGGCGGCGCGTTGCTCGGGTGGTATGGGCAGCAGGTCGGCGGCCTGGACGAGGGCGGGCAGGGAGATTAAAAGTACAAGCAGTGTTTTGATCATGGGGCTGATGAACTCTTGGTGCATGATATTTAAAATATGCAACCGAGTTTATTAGCTTTTGCTAATGAAATGCAGGCGGCAAAGGGTCAGTAAAGCGGGTTTTAGGGCATTTGCCCTACCGTTGGTCAGCCGAGAAAGTCCTCAAAAAACCATCCCGCGAACTCATGCCGTCCGTTGAGGCCGGATTTGCGGTAAACGGCAATGGCCTGCTGGCGCACCGTCTTTTCCTTGGTGTTACGGATACTGGCGATTTCCTCAAAGCTTAGACCCTTGAGCAATAACAGGGCGATTTCCTTTTCGGTGGGGCTGAGTTCCCATTCGTCCAGTTGTTGGTGAATAAGTTCCAGATAACCTTTGCCTGCCTGTTGCAGTTTCTGGTGCAGGTCGGAAATGCGGGTGTGCGAATGGTTGAGCTGTTGGCTTAGGGTATCGATTTCCCGGCGTTTGCGCTGGTTTTCCCATAACAGGTAACCGACGCCAACGAAGGAAATCAGTACCACCATGGCATCAACACTCATGTGCAAGATGTTGCGGTCGGCTTTCTGTATGTCGAGCGCAAAACCGTAAGTATGTAGGACGGCTACGATGAGCAGTAGGGCGATGATGAAGAGTTCTTTGCTGTGAAACATGCGGTGCTGGTGTTCATGGCCTGATGATAATTAGGAATTCTAGGTAATCCGGCAGGGCTTGGCCATGAAAAGGGTCAATCGGGGGCGCTTATTGCAGGAAATCTTCGAAGAACCAGGCGGCGAACTCATGTCGCCCGTTGAGGCCGGATTTGCGGTAGATGGCGGTGGCTTGTTGACGGACGGTTTTTTCCTTGGTATCGCGCACGTTGGCGATTTCCTCGAAACTCAAGCCTTTCAGCAACAGCAACGCCACTTCCTTTTCACTGGGGGTGAAATCCCAGGCACCCAGTTGTTCCTGGATGACTTCGCCGTATTGGCGGCTGGCCTGTAACCGTTTGTTGTCGAGTTCGGACAGGCTGGCACGGGTTTCATCCAGCGTCTCACGGGTGGCGGAGAGGTCGGCGCGGGTGGTTTTCAGTTGCTTTGCCAAGGTATCAATTTCGCGGCGGCGCTGGCGGACTTCCCTGATCAGGTAACTGATGCCGGAGAGTGACACCAGGATAATCAGTGCTTCAAGCACCAGATGCAACTGGTTGTGGTCGTCTTCCTGCATGTCATGGTAGAAGTCGATGCCGTTCAGGAAGGTGATGCATACCAACAGGATAACGAATAGGGATTCCTTGCTGCGAAACATGCTCATGGTTCTTTGGTCTGTATTGTAAATCTCCAGTTCAGTTCGACAGTGTAGGCAAGTTCCCTCCTGTTATCCATGCTTGCTTCACTTCAGAATACCCTGCCGTCACGCAACGCCCCTTGCCAGGAACTGACGCATATCAAGTTTTTGTGCTTTTTTCAGTTTGGTTTCATGGTTTCGTTTTAAATTTCAGGTATGAAGATGGGAAGAAGAAAGACGCAGAGATCTTCTGCGTAGGAGTGGGATCATGGAAAGTGCAGGCGTTGCAGCTTATGTTTCCCGAAAAAAAGTGACCCGGCGTGCATTCCTGAAATACTGTGCGCTGATGGCTGCGGTGCTGGCCTTGCCGCCCAGCGCCATTCCTGCCATGGTGGAAAAACTTCAGCAGGGGTTACGGCCTGCCGTCATCTGGCTTTCTTTTCAGGAATGTACCGGATGCACGGAATCCCTGACCCGCTCATACGCCCCCAGCATCGAAGCCCTGATGTTTGATTACCTTTCCCTGGATTACCACCACACCTTGCAGGCTGCGGCAGGGGAAGCAGCGGAAGCCGCCAGGTTGGAAACAATGCGGAAGTTTGCCGGTCAGTACCTGCTGATTGTCGATGGCTCAATACCTGCTGCCGATAATGGCGTTTACTCCACCATGGCGGGCAGAACCAATCTGGATGTCTTGCGGGAATGCGCTGCTGAAGCCGCAGTGATTATTGCTGTTGGCAGTTGCGCCGCGTTTGGCGGGCTGGCTGCCGCTGCCCCCAATCCCACCGGAGCCAAAAGTGTGGAAGCTCTGATGGCGGAGGGGCGGATTTCCAGGAAACCGTTGGTTAACCTACCGGGTTGCCCGCCGCTACCGCTGGCTATCAGCGGTGTGCTGGCGCATTTCCTCACCTTTGGGCGCTTGCCTGATCTGGATGATTTGAAGCGGCCACTCAGCATTTACGGCAATACCGTACATGACCGTTGTTCCCGTTACCGTTATTATCAGGACGAAAAGTTTGCGGAACATTTCGGCGATGAAGGCCACCGCAAAGGCTGGTGTCTGTACAAACTGGGCTGTAAGGGGCCGGTTACCCACAATGCCTGTTTCATCCACAAGTGGAACCAGGGAACCAGCTCCCCGGTTGAAGCGGGTCACCCCTGCCTGGGGTGTTCCGAGCCGGGTTTCTGGGACAAGGGCGGGTTTTACCGGAGTCTGGATGCTGAGGCCATCTCTTACTCACCAGTTGCCGAATCGCCTGATGAAGCCATTGAAGCTGGGCGGCAGCTTTATGAAGACAATTGCATCTATTGCCATTCGGCTGACCCGACCGGTTTTAAAACAGTGCCAGACAAGGTTCCCGAGGTATTGCGTGCCGGAACGGTGCGCGCCCACCGGAGCTTCCAATTTTCTGACGATCAGCTCGACATCCTGGGGAAATACCTGAATTCACAACAGTAGGGGTGATAGCCATGCAGTCAGGCCGGAAACATTTACCTTTGTTTGTCATGTCCGTGGTGTTGTTGTCTGTCGCTGTTGCGGACGATGGTGCTGTTGTCACCGTTGCTCTGCCCAAGGCGGAGGTCTTTAAGATTTCAGTCAAACTGACACGGCATCCGGCAAATATCTCATATAAAAAGTATTTGACTTCAATCAATGTGATGTATGCTGATATGTGATGCAAGCAAGTAATGAAACCCCAATAAGTTTGCAGACAATACAATAATCAAACGGGAGAATTCCCCAATGAAACACCTGTTGATCCCGGCAGCATTCGTGTCACTGCTGCTACCCGCTTTTGCTGCGGCAAATTCCGCTACCCTTGGCCACCCCGGTCGCACGCTCGCTGCCAACTGCTTCCAATGCCACGGTACGGATGGTTCCGGCCTCGAACATCTGGCAGGCAAAAGCCGCTCCAGCATCGCCAACGAAATGCTGGAAATGCAGTTTAAATCCCCTGGCAAGGAGATCATGAATGTCCACGCCATGGCCTATACCGACGAAGAAATCGCGCTGATTGCCGATTACTTTTCCAAACAATAAGGGGTAGGCAGATGATGGATCGTAGAAAATTTCTGACTCAACTGGGTGTCGGCGCTTTGGGTATGGCTCTGTCAGGCTCATCGCTGGCTGAAGATGGCCGTAAACCGAAAAGTAGCAAATCAGGCGGCAAAACTACCACAACAGCCAGTGCTGCCATGATGCCGGGCAACACCGGTGCCAATGGCCGGGTTGTCGTTATTGGTGGTGGCATGGCGGGTACGACGGTTGCCAAATACCTGCGACTGTGGGGTGGAACCGGCGTTGAGGTAACGCTGGTTGAGCCCAATTCCACCTATTATTCCAATATCTTCAGCAACATGGTGCTGACCGGCGAACGTAGCCTCAGCCAGTTGTCTTTTCAGTACAACGCACTGGCCAGCAAATACGGCGTCAAATGGGTTGCCAAATCGGTGGCGGCCATTGACCCGGTGAGTCAGGCGGTCATGCTGGATGATGGCAATTCACTGCTGTATGACCGCTTGGTGATTGCGCCGGGTATCGAGTTCGACAGCTTGCCGATGTCCGGCACGGCTTCCGCGCAGGCAAAGGTGGTACATGCCTGGAAGGCCGGGGCGCAAACCACTTCCCTGAAAAACCAGCTTGCGGCCATGACCAGCAAGGATACCTTTATCCTGACGATTCCGGCCAAGCCTTACCGTTGCCCACCGGGGCCGTATGAGCGCGCCTGCGTGGTAGCCGATTACCTTAGGGGATTTCCCTGAAAGATTCCCCCGCAATGGCTACACTTGTCTTATCGACAAGCGGAGTCCCTATCCCCATGCCCCCCGAACCCCAAACAGCTAACCCGATCCTGAGTGAATCCCAGATAGCCGACCTGAAACTGGCGGCCTCGAAAATGTCTGGCAGCACCCGCCGTGCGTTCCAGGCGGACATGAGCCGGAAATATTGTGCAGGCAACGCCCGCCAGACTGAAAGGTGTTTTGGCTGGGGTCGGGAGGGGGTGCAGTTGGGTTTGGAGGAACAGCGCAGCGGCATGGTTTGCGTGGGTGCGCAGGCGGCGTATTGTGGCCAGAAGCGCTGGGAGGAAACCCAGCCGGAAGCGGCAGCCGCCTTGCTGGCGCTGGCGGAAGCACATAGCCAGCAAGACCCGACATTCCGCAGCAGCATCGCCTACACCCGCCTGACGGCGGCGGAAGCCATCCGGCAGTTACAGGCCATGGGTTTCAGCGGTGGACAAGTGCCCGCCCCCAGCACCATGGCGCGGATACTCAACCGGAATGGCTACCGCCTGCGCAAGGTGGAGAAAGCCAAGCCGCAAAAAAAATTCCAGAAACCGACGCCATCTTCGCCAATATCCAGGCCAACGATGGGCAGTTTGCCGATGGGGCGGTCAAACGCCTGAGCATGGACTGCAAGGCGACCGTCAACATCGGTGACTACTCACGGGGCGGGAAAACACGGGGTGACAATAAAGCCGCTGACCATGAGATGGGCTGCAAAGAGAAATACATCCCTTTTGGCGTACTGGATGAGGACAGTGGGCAGGTTTACCTGACCTTCGGCAGTTCCAGCAAAACCAGTGACTTCATCGTGGATTCCCTGTGCCGGGTATGGGAACAGATGCCTTCTGCTGACAAGGACGCCTGCCAGTGCATCCAGATCAAAGCGGACAATGGCCCGGAAAGCAGCGGGATCAGGACGCAATTCCTCAAGCGCATGGTGGAATTCGCCAACCATACCGGTAAGACAGTCCACCTGCTGTACTACCCGCCTTACCACAGCAAGTACAACCCGATTGAACGCTGCTGGGGGATTCTGGAACAACACTGGAACGGCACCCAGCTCAAGGATGCCGAAACCCTGCTGGAATGGGCAAAAACCATGACCTGGAAAGGCATCAACCCCATGGTCGAATTCAGTCGCAAGGTTTATGAGAAGGGTGTGACCCTCAGCAAAAAAGCTATGGAGGCTGTTGAGGCGAGGCTGGAAAGAAATGCTGCTTTACCAAAATGGGACATTCTGATTCGCCCTGTTTTTGGGTAATGTCTTTGAGGTAAATCACCTAAAGCAGATTTATGTGGAAGTATCAGAAGACCTACTGAAAGCCAGCGGAGAACGCCCGACAACCTCGCGTATTGCCATTGCCACCGGCCTGACGCGCAAGGAAGTCGCCCAATTGCGGCAGGGAGCGGACGAAAATGACCTGATGATGCCTACCGGCAGTTACAACCGAGGGTCACGGGTTATGACTGGCTGGTTACAGGATACCGAATTCCTGGGGGCGGATGGCAAGCCTGCCGTTCTGCCCATACAAGGGGAAACAGGCAGTTTTGCCGCCCTGGTCAGCCGTTACAGCGGCGACATGCCTTACCGGGCGATGTTGCGTGAAATGGAACGGGTCGGGGTTGTTTCCGCCGACGATGATTACGTGCAACTACTGGGGGGTGGTTACATCCCACACGGTGATGAAGATGAAAAGCTGGGCATTTTGGGGACAGATGTTTCCGCCCTGATTACCACCATTGACCACAATCTGAAGGTAACAGACCGTCAGCAGCTGCATTTCCAGCGCAAGGTCAGCTACGACAACCTGCCGCTTGAAGCCTTGCCTGCCTTCAAGGCAATGGTCAGCCAAGATGGGATGGATTTGCTCATCAAGTTCAACCAGTGGCTGGTTACGCAAGACAGGGATAGCAATCCGCAGGTCAAGGGAAGTGGGCAGATGCGTGCAGGCGTGGGCATTTACTATTTTGAAGAGCCTGTCAGCGCACAGGTGGGTAAAGGAAAAACGGATGAAGATTAGAACCCTGTTTGTCACCCTGTTTCTGGGCATGTTGCTGTCAGCGTGTGGTGCTGGCGTCTTGCAACTTGCTAACGGCGGGATTGGCGGAACCGGTATTTCAGCCGGATCCATCACTGCATTTGGCAGTATTTTCGTCAATGGGGTGGAATACGAGGTGGATCAGGCCACCTTTACCCGTAACGGCCTGATGGCTGGTGGGCAGGGCGAATTCAATGTTGGTGAATACGTCACCGTCAAGGGAACAGTGAACCCTGATGGCATCACCGGTACAGCGACCGAAGTGGCATTCAGCAGCGAATTGAATGGCACGGTGACTGGCGCATCCACCGATGGCGTCAACATACAGGTGCTGGGGCAGGCAGTGCGCACCAATGCGCTGACCGTGTTGTCAGGCTTCAAACAGTTGATAGACCTGCTGGCAGGCAATGTGGTGGAGGTTTCCGGCGTGCGCGATGCACAAGGAGTACTGGTCGCTTCCAGCATCCGGCTGGAGCAGGGCAACTACCTGCCGGGTGACACGCAGGCGCTGAAAGGCCCGATTCTGCAAGTCGATACCCAGCGTAGCACTGTGCTGATCGGTGGTTTGACGGTGGATTATTCCGGTGCCGCACTGCTTGGTTTCACGGCTAGTGAGCCTGAAGTTGGGCAGTATGTCCGTGTCAGGAGCGTGCAGGCGGTTGCTGGGGCACAGTTGGTTGCATCCGAGCTGGAACTGCAAAGTGCTGGCTGGCAGTTTGAGGAAGGTGAAAAACTGGAACTGGAGGGCGTGGTGACCCGGTTTGCTTCTGTCAACGATTTTGCCGTCAACGGTGTTCCGGTTGTTGTCAATGCAGGTACGCAGTTCGAGCACGGTTCCGCCAGTCAGCTTGCCCTGAATGCGCTGGTCGAAGTCGATGGGCAAATCAATGCCAGCGGCGCAATCGTAGCCGAGGAAGTTTCCATCAAGGAATCCATTTCCAGCGGGATTGATGAGCTGAGCGGCGCGATTACGGCAATCAACCCATCCGCACAGGAATTTACCTTGGCGGGCGTCACCATCATCGTTGACAGCTCGACCATCTGGGAAGATGAAAGCGCTTATGGCGTCAGGCAGATGAATTTCACCTACTTGCAAATGGGGGATTTTGTGGAGGTGGATGTCAAACCGCTGGATAACGGCAAGCTGCTGGCGTTGCGGATCAAGCGCGAAGACGGGGAAGACGAAGACGACTGATCCGCATGTAAGGTTTTAAAGATACCCCGGTGTTGCGACCACCGGGGCATGAACGACTTACCCAGCGTTTGGGTAAGCACTTGGTAAAAGGAGATAGCGATGAAAGCTAGTATAAACATTCCCTTGGCGGTTGTGCTAGGGGTGGTGCTCAGCGCCTGTGGCGGCTCTGCCACCAGTAGCAGTGGGGACTATGATTCCGGCACAACGGGAACAGGAACCACAATTTCTACCAGCACCGGCACGACGGGGACTACAACCACCACAACGGGCAGCGGCACTGCCCCCGCCATCAATGCCCCGGACGGCGCACGCCTGTTGGCCTCGCAATGTTTCCAGTGCCACGGCACCAATGGCAGTTCCGCCAGCGGTATTGAAAGCATTACCGGTGAAAGCTCGGCAGAACTGGTCAGTGAAATGCTGGAAATGAAATACAGCACCGATGTGGACATCATGCATTACCAGGCCAAAGGTTATAGCGAAGACCAGATCCGCTCGCTGTCAGCCTATCTTGCCGCACTGCCCAGAAGCGCCAACGGAGGGAATGACTAATGGCTAATCTAAATCGCCGTCAATTTTTGCAAACCCTGGGGCTGGCTTCGGCGGCCACGGCTGCTGCCGCGTTTCCGGGGGTTATCAAGGCCGCCACCGGTCGTCCACAGGTGGTGGTGATCGGTGGCGGGTTTGCCGGGGCAACAGTAGCCAAGTATCTGCGCTACTGGTCGAATACTGTCGATGTGACCCTGGTGGAACCCAACACGACGTATTATTCCCCCATCCTTAGCAATCTGGTGTTGAACAACCAGCGTAACCTGGGGCAGATCAGCTTCAGTTATAGCACCTTGGCGCAGAAGTATGGCATCCAGGTCATCCATGACTGGGTGGACAGCATCAATGCCCCCAACCAGTCGGTGCAACTGCGCAACGGCACGACCCTGAATTACGACCGGCTGGTGATTGCACCGGGGATCGAGTTCATGGATGTGCCGGGGCTGGACAGCAACAAGGTTCCCCATGCGTGGAAAGCGGGGGCGCAAACCACCTTGCTGCAACAGCAACTGGCGGCTATGCCTGTGGGCGGCAGTTTCGTCATCACCATTCCGGCTACCCCTTACCGTTGCCCGCCGGGGCCGTATGAACGCGCCTGCGTGGTGGCGGACTGGCTGCGCACCAACAAGCCCGGTTCCAAAGTGACCGTGCTGGACGCTAACCCGGCGATCGTGGTTGAGCCGACCATTTTCGGCAATGCGTTTGCCAGCTATGGGGTGGAGTACGTGCCGAATGCCGTGTTGCAAAGCGTGGATTCCGACCAGCGCGTGGCGAAAACCAATCTGGGTGACTTCAAGGCTGATGTGCTGAACGTGATCCCGCCGCAACAGGCCGGGGCTATCGTCCTGCAATCCGGGCTGGCGAATGTGGGTGGGCGCTGGGCAGGGGTGAATCCGCTGAGTTACGAATCCACCGCCGTGCCCAACATCCACATCATTGGCGACTCGCAAGGCACCGGGCAACCCAAGGCCGGGCATATTGCCAATGCGGAAGCCAAAGTGTGCGCGGATGCAATTTTGCGCCTACTGTCCGGCAGCCAGCCTTATGCCGCACCTGTCACCAATTCGGCCTGTTACAGCCCGATTTCGGCCAGCACGGCTTCGTGGCTGACGGCGGTGTATGCCTATGATCAGGCCAGCGGCGCAATGAAGCTGGTGCCGGAATCGTTTGGCGCGGCAGCAGCGCCTTCCAGCAAAAATTACAGCCGTATGTTTGACTGGACGACCAATTTGTTCAATGACACGTTTGCTTGAGGTGTTGTTCCCCTGAGGCTTGTTGTAGCCACCGTTCGCGGTGGCTTTTTTCTGTCGGTGCTTTTCCATTGCGATATGGTCAGAACCCTGTCGCGGTTGTATAATTTTATTTAATCAATTTATAACTATAAAGAATTACAGGGATCATGATGAGCATATCCACTTCCCCGGTTTCGGATCAGGCGGACACCGACCAGACACTCATGGCGCTGGTAAACAAGTACAAGGCTATCGTTACCGCCATGAGCGATCTGGTATTTGTGCTGGATGCGGATGACCACATTATTGATGCGCACTGCCCCTCGCAACATGCATTGGCATTGCCAACAGAAAGCATTGTGGGCAAAAGTTTCCATACCTTGATACCTGCCGCAGAATTGCACCATGCTTGCGCGGCAGCAGTCCGCAACAGTGGGAAAAACCGCCGTTATGAATATTCCCGGCTGCTGGAAGGCAAGGAACACTGGTTTTCGGTGTCGCTCAACCTGCATGATGACGGGCACAGCGTCATTGCCGACATCCGCGACATTACCCAGCGCAAATTTCAGGAACGGGAAGCCCAGGAGCAAAACCGGCTGTTCAGGATCATCACGGAAAACATGCAGGATTACATCGGCGTGTTGGGGTTGGATATGCGCCCTATCTATGCAACGCCCGCCCTGTTCAAACGCCTGGGTTATTCAGCGGATGAATTCAACACGCTGGCGTATGAAAAGCTCATGTGCCCCGACTCATACGCGCGTTTCCTGCATCTGGCGGAAGAGCACCTCTCCCCGCAACGGCTGGCAGACCCGCACTGCGACATCAGGTTTGACATTACCCTGAAAATTATCCGCAAGGATGGCAGTACCTACTGGTGCCACAGTGACAATCAGCTGATCCGCGATGCCGAAGGCCGCCCGGAGTATATCCTGGAAGTTGGCCGCGACATCACCGCCCGCAAGCAGGCCGAAGACATGCTGCTGCGTAAGGACAAGCTGCTGCAATCGGTAGCCGCCGCCGTGCAAACCCTGTTGTCGGAACCGGATATTGAAATAGCGGTGCAACAGGCAATCGCTTCGGTAGGTCAGGCGACGGGTCAGGATCGGGTATACCTGTTTGAATACCATCAAGACCCGGCCAGCGGCGAAAACCTGATGAGCCAGCGCTATGAATGGGCGGGTGAGGGCGTCAGTATCCAGCTTGACAACCCGGCATTGCAGAACCTGTCGTTTGACCAGCTATTCCCGCGCTGGTACGGGCTACTCTCGCAAGGCAAGGTGGTGGCAGGGCGGGTAGCCGAATTCCCCGCCAGTGAACGCGCCATCCTGGAGCCGCAGGAGATCCTCTCCCTGATTGTGCTGCCGGTGAATGCAGGCGGAAACTTCTGGGGTTTCATCGGCTTTGACAACTGCCACGAACATTACCCGTGGGGGACGGAAGACCGCGCCATCCTGCAATCCCTGGCTGCGTCTTTCGGTTCCGCCATCATGCGCCACCGTTCGGAAGCCATTCTGCGTGACACCAATGCGCGGCTGGAACAGGCCACCGAACGCGCCAATGCCGCCAGCAAGGCCAAGAGCCTGTTCCTGGCCAACATGAGCCATGAAATCCGCACGCCGATGAATGCCATCACCGGCCTCAGCCACCTTGCGCTCAACACCAGCCTGAACCAGCAACAGCGCGATTACATCAACCAGATCCAGAGCGCTTCCCAGTCACTGTTGCGCATCATCAACGACATCCTCGACTTCTCCAAGATCGAAGCAGGCAAAATGGTGCTCGAACAAGCGCCCTTCCTGCTGGAAGACGTGCTCGGCAGCGCCATGATCCTGCAACGGCAACGCGCCGGGGACAAGGGCATCGAATTGCTGCTGGAACTGCGCAATACCTCGCTGGTCGGCGATAGCGGCAGTTTTGCCGGGGATGCGCTGCGTCTGGAGCAAATCCTCACCAATCTGCTCACCAACGCGATCAAATTCACTGACGCAGGCGGTCATGTGCTGGTGTGGGCGGATGTGCTGGAAAACACGCCCGCCCGTTGCCGCCTGCAACTCTGCGTCGAAGACAGTGGTATCGGCATGAGCGAGGAAACCATGCAGGGGCTGTTCCAGGAATTCACCCAGGCGGACGATTCCACCACCCGGCGGTATGGCGGAACCGGCCTCGGCCTGAGCATCGTCAAGCGCCTGCTGGATCTGATGGGCGGCAGCATCCGCGTCAGCAGCGAGCCGGGTCAGGGTTCCCGTTTCAGCATCGACTTGCCGCTGGTGCGCACGCAACAGACCATTATCCGCCAGCCGCTGCACAACCTGCACGTCTACAAAGCGTTGGTGGTGGATGATCACGCCCCCGCGCGCGCTGCCATGCAGCGTATGCTGATGCATTTCAACATCCAGAGCCTTGCCGCCAGCAGCGGCGAGGCAGCCCTCGACATCCTCCGCCAGGGCGGGGCGATTGACTTCATCTTTACCGACTGGATAATGCCCGGCCTGCGTGGTGAAAAACTGATGACAGCATTCAGGGAACTGCCGCAGGCACAGCAGGCGTCCATCGTGGTGGTATCCGCCTATGACAACAGCGAAATTCATGAGCTGTGCAGCCAGCAGCAGGTCGATTATTTCCTGTCGAAACCGGTTCTGCCCCGTGATATGGAAAAGTTCCTGCGCCAACGGGGCAAACGCAACCATGCCAAAACGCCGACGGCAGAGGACGCCGCTTCCCCGCTGAAGGGTTTGCGCATTCTGGTGGTGGAAGACAACCCCATCAACCAGCTGATTGCTTCAGAAATGCTGGCCCAGTTCGGCGCGCAGGTGGATGTTGCCGATAACGGCCAGGAAGGCGTCGACAAAATCACCGCCAACCCGGATGACATCCCCTTCGATGTGGTGTTGATGGACATCCAGATGCCGCTGATGGATGGCTATGCAGCCACCCGCGCCATCCGCAAACTGCCGCGTTTCCGGGAGCTACCCATCATTGCCCTAACCGCCAACGCCATGGTCGAAGAAAAGGAACACTGCCTGAGTGCGGGCATGAATGCCCACGTCGCCAAGCCGTTCCAGCCGGAAGAGCTGCTGCAAACCGTGCTGGAACTGCACTGCGGACATGCAGCCTTAGCTTGATGTGTGGCGGGATTTCCAGATCAGGTAAACCGCCGGAACCACCAGCAACGACAGCAGCGGCGCTGTCACCATGCCTCCCACCATCGGTGCGGCGATGCGCTGCATTACGTCGGAACCCGTACCACTGCCCAGCATGATCGGCACCAGACCGGCGACAATCACTGCCACCGTCATGGCTTTGGGGCGCACCCGCATCACCGCTCCCTCGAAAATGGCGTCACGCAAATCGGCCAGCGCGAGTTTTCCATCTGCCTGATGCCGTTTCCACGCATTGTCGAGGTAAACCAGCATAATCACACCAAATTCCGCCGCCACACCCGCCAGTGCAATAAAACCGACCGCAACAGCAACCGAGAAGTTGAAGCCCAGCCACCACACGAACCAGATGCCACCCGCCAGTGCAAATGGCAGCGACAGCATGACCACCAGCGCTTCCACCATGCTGCGGAAGGTCATGTACAGCAGCACGAAAATGATCAACAGGGTGGCAGGCACCGCCAGCAGCAGCTTGTCTTTCACCCGCAGCAAATACTCGTACTGCCCCGCCCACGCAATGCTGTAACCGGCTGGTAGCTTGATGTCTTCCGCCACTTTCGCCTGCGCAGCCTTGAGATAGGAACCAAGGTCAACGCCGCGAATATCGACGAATGTCCAGCCATTCAACCGCGCATTCTCGGTCTTGATTATCGGCGGGCCTTCCGTGACCTTGAAATCGGCCACCTTGCCCAGCGGAATCTGTGCGCCGGATGGTGTTACCAGTGGCAATTCCTTCAGCTTGTCGATGTCATCACGCAGGTAACGCGGGTAACGCAGATTGATGGGGTAACGTTCCAGCCCTTCCACGGTCTGGGTGACATTACTGCCCCCAACCGCCGAACTGATCAGGGTCTGAATGTCAGCGATGTTGAGGCCGTAACGCGCGGCGGCTTCACGCCTGGGGGTGATTTCAATGTAGCGCCCGCCGGAAACACGTTCGGAAATGACCGAGGCGGTACCTTCCACATCCTTCAGCACGCTTTCCAGTTGCGCGCCGATTTTTTCGATCTGCTGCAAGTCGGGGCCGGAAACTTTCACCCCAACCGGTGTTTTGATACCGGTTGCCAGCATGTCGATGCGGGTCTTGATCGGTTGTACCCAGGCGTTGGTCAGACCCGGAAACTTCACGGTTTTATCCAGTTCCTCGATCAGCTTTTTCAGGGTCATGCCTTCCCGCCATTCAGACTTGGGCTTGAGCAGGATGGTGGTTTCAATCATGGTCAGCGGCGCAGGGTCAGTAGCGGTTTCGGCACGCCCGACCTTACCGAATACACGCTCAACTTCCGGCAGCGTCTTGATCAGGCGGTCGGTCTGGATCAGCAGTTCCTGCGCCTTGCCGATGGAAACACCCGGCAGCGTGGTGGGCATATACAGCAGGTCGCCTTCTTCCAGTTCCGGCATGAATTCGGAACCGATGTGTTGCAGCGGGTAATACGCTGAAGCTGTCAGCGCTACCGCCACCAACAGCGTCAACCACGGCTTCCAGAGACAGGCACGCAGTAACGGGCGATACAGCCAGATCAGTACTCGGGTCAGCGGGTTACTGGTTTCCTTGGGCAATTTGCCACGGATGAAATAGCCCATCAGCACCGGAATCAGCGTGACAGACAAGCCCGCGGCTGCGGCCATCGCGTAGGTTTTGGTGAAAGCGAGTGGTGCAAACAGACGGCCTTCCTGCGCTTCCAGCATGAAGACCGGAATAAAACTGAGAGTGATGATAAGCAGGGAGAAGAACAGGGCGGGGCCGACTTCACTGGCGGATTGGGCGATGGTTTCCCAGTGATCATGCCCTGCCTCCTTCCGCTCCAGATGCTTGTGTGCATTCTCAATCATCACAATCGCCGCATCCACCATCGCGCCGATGGCAATCGCAATACCGCCCAGTGACATGATGTTGGCGTTGATACCTTGTTGGTGCATGACGGTGAAGGCAATCAGCACACCCAGCGGCAAACTGACGATAGCAACAAAGGCCGAACGCAGATGGAACAGGAACACCAGACACACCAGCGCCACCACCGCGAATTCCTCCAGCAGTTTGTGGCCAAGGTTTTCCACCGCGCGATCAATCAGGCCGGAACGGTCGTAGGTCGGGATGATTTCCACACCTTCCGGTAAGCCTTTTTTCAATTCTTCCAGTTTGGTTTTGACGTTGGTTATCACTTCACGGGCGTTTTCGCCGTAACGCATGACGACAATGCCGCCGACCACTTCGCCTTCACCATCGAGTTCAGCGATACCCCGGCGCATTTGCGGGCCGATGCGCACAGAGGCAATATCACGCAGCAATACCGGCACACCGCTTTGCTTGTCGACCATGATCGGGATGGTTTCGATGTCCTCAACTTTGCTCAGATAGCCTTTGGAACGCACCATGTATTCGGCTTCGCCCAGTTCCAGTACCGAGCCACCCGCTTCCTGATTGCCGTTCTGGATGGCCATTTTCACTTCACCCAGCGTCAGGCCGTAGGCACGCAGGCGTTGCGGGTCGACCACCACCTGATACTGCTTGACCATGCCTCCGACCGTGGCGATTTCCGACACCCCCGACACGGTTTGCAGTTCATACTTGAGGAACCAGTCCTGCAAACTGCGTAACTGGGCAATATCGTGCTTGCCGGTCTTGTCGATCAGCGCGTATTCGTAGACCCAACCAACACCTGTAGCATCTGGCCCCAAGCGCGGCTCTACCCCGGAGGGTAATTGGCTGGCCGCTTGACTCAGGTATTCCAGCACCCGTGAACGCGCCCAGTAGATGTCGGTATCATCCTCAAACAGCACATACACATACGAGTCACCAAACATGGAATAGCCACGCACCACGGTAGTTTTGGGCACGGAAAGCATGGTGGTGGTAATCGGATATGTGATCTGATCCTCCACCACCTGCGGAGCCTGCCCAGGGTAGCTGGTTTTGATGATCACCTGTACATCGGACAGGTCAGGAATCGCATCCAGCGGCGTGCGCAGGGTGGAAACCACGCCCCACGCCGCCAGCAGCAAGGTTGCTATCAGCACCAGAAAACGGTTCTGGATGGAGGCGCGAATAATCACTGTCAACATGGCGACCTCCTTATTCCGCGCTCATACGGCGGAAGCTGGCTTGCAGGTTGCTTTCGGAGTCGAGCAAGAACTGGCCGGACACGACGATTTCATCACCTGCCTGCAAGCCGTCCAGCACTTCTACGTAATCGCCGGATTTCAGGCCGGTGGTAATAGAAACGGGTACATATTCACCTTCTGCCAGCATTTTCACCACCCGCGCACCGTCCTCGGCGGGAATGATGGCCTCTTTCGGAATCGCCAACGCCTTGCGGGTGGCATCGTAAATACGTACATCGACGAACATGTTGGGTTTGAGTTTGGCGTCCTTGAGGTCAAACTTGATGCGGGCTTTGAGGGTACGGGTCTGGCCGACCAGATCAGGGTAAATGTAATCGACCTTGCCTTCCCAGGTATGGCGGGGCAACGCATCGGTGCGGATTTCGGCCATGTTGCCGACTTTCACCGCATCCATCTGCTGGTCGAACACGTCCACCAGCACCCACACGGAATCGAGGTTGGTGACGGTGTAAAGCTCGGTTTCGGGGCCGATGTACATGCCCTCGCGCGCGCCGATATTGGTGATGACGCCATCCTGCGGAGCCAGCACCGGCACGCGACGGATGGCTTCGCCGCTGCTGCGCAGTTTGCTGATGAGGCTTTCCGGTACATCCAGCAGGCGCAGCTTGTTTTCAGCGGTGGCCAACAAGGATTTCTGCCCGGCTTCCGACATCAGGTGGGCGGTACGTTTGGCGACCAGCAGCTCATGTTGCGCTTCCAGAATGTCGGGGGAATAATATTCCAGCAGCACTTCGCCCTTTTTCACCGGATCACCGGCGGCGCGGGCGTTAAGCACTTCCACCCAGCCTTTGGAACGGGCGTGGACATGTTCCAGTGCATCTTCGTTGTAGTTGATGTAACCGACTGTGTTGGTGATGCGCGCCATGCGCCGTTCACCTGCCTTGGCGGTGCGGATGCCCATGCTTTGCGCAGTGCTGGGGCTGACCTGTACGGCGGGTGTGCCAGCGGGCGTATCCTGGCTGGCGTGGTCGTGGTGTTCCTGAAGTACCAGATCCATGCCGCAAATGGGGCATTTGCCCGGCTCGTGCGCTGTGATCTGCGGGTGCATCGGGCACATGTAAAGTTCTTCTGCGGCAAACGCTGCTGGTGTGCCGGACAGCAATAAGCCCAGCACGAATATCAAGGACAGAATGGTTTTCATCGGTTTACCTGTCGATCTTGCAATCTTCACCTCCCCCTTTGCAAAAGGGGGAACGAGGGGGATTTCGGGCGCAAGCCCTCTACCGGTCAGGCAATCGGTGGGCGAATGATGGTTTCGTGGCGCTCGGCCAGCGGGGTGGGAATGGCAATCTCGGGCGCAAAATGCGGCGCAGGCTGCAACAGCGGGATTTCCGGCAGGCTCAACACAAACTGGCTGTGCTGGAACTGGTCGCAGTGGCAATCACCGTTCTTGGCGGTTTGATCTGCGCCGGAAGCGTGGTGACAGTGTTGCTTGTCCATTTTCATGTGATCGCAGCAGTGGTGCGCGGGCATAGGTTGTGTGGACGAGGCTGTTTTCAGGTGACAACAAACCGTACTTGCTGACCATACAGGGAGGGCAGCCATCAACAGAATCAGGAATGTCACCAGATGTTTTCGCATTTAGCCACTGTAGCAGCATCGCTACTGTTTGGGAATGGCGGGGTTACGCGGCTTCCTGCAAGGCTTCCAGGGTCATGGGGTAGAGCCGTTCCAGTCCTTCCACCATGTCGCTGACGCCTTCCGGGTCATTGCTTTCGCCCTTGTGCTGGAGTTGCTTGCAGATTTCGGCCATGTGTTCAGCGCCCAGGCTGGCGCAGGAGCCTTTCAGTTTGTGGGCGGCCTTGCCCATGCTTGGCAGGTCGCCACTGTCTGCCGTTTGGCGGATTTCGGCCAGCAGGGCAGGGGTAGTGTCGCCAAACATGCTGATCAGGCGCGGCAGGATGACGGCAGGCAGGTGTTGCAAGGTTTCATGGGCTAACAGTTTCATGGTTTTTCTCGTTTTTTTACGGATTTTTATGGGCGGGGAAACAGCGCTGCAAGGCTGCCGCGACTGTTTCCGGGAGTATGGGTTTGCTGATGTAGTCGTTCATGCCCGCATTCAGGCATTCCTGACGGTCGCCTGCCATGGCGTTGGCAGTCATGGCGATGATGACGGGTTGGCGCTCGGGCAGGAAGTTGGCGCGGATGCGGCGGGTGGCTTCCAGCCCGTCCAGTTCCGGCATTTGCATGTCCATGAAGATGACATCGTAATGGCGTTGTTGCAGTGCCCGAAGCGCCAGCAGGCCATTTTCCACCACATCGGCTGTGTAGGCCAGCTCTTCCAGGATGGCGGTAGCAACAACCTGGTTGATGGGGTTGTCTTCCGCCAGCAGGATGGCAAGCGGCAGGCGTTCACCTGGCTTGATGCGGGAACATTCGGGGCGGGTGGCTGCCAGGCTGGCTTCGCCCAGGGCGGTCATCAGGCTGTCGAACAGGCGGCTGCGGGTAATGGGTTTGGTCAGGTAAAGGTTGTACAGTTCCCGCACGCTTTCCTTGGGATGCCGGTCATTGGGCGGGGCAATCAGGATCATGGGCAATTCCTGTTTGCTGAAGCGTTTGCGGATGTATTTGCCCAGTTCCAGCGGTGCGTCACCCGGCAGGTTGCTTTCGATCAAGGCAAGGTCGTAGGGTTGGCCGACCGCAATCCGGCTGATGGCGTCAGCACTGGTGTGCACGGCGTCGGTGGATGCGCCCCAACCACGGCAGAAATCCCTGAGTGCCTGGCAACTGGCGGGGTTGTTTTCAACAATCAGGATGCGCTTGTCAGCAATGCCGGGAATGTTTTTCAGCAGGTAGGGCTTGAGCGTGCCATTGGCCTTGCGGGTCTTGATGGTGAAATGGAAGCGGCTACCAATGCCGAGGGTGCTTTCCACCCAGATACGCCCGTCCATCATGTCGATCAGGTGGCGGGAAATGGCCAGACCGAGGCCGGTACCTTCATGGCGTTGTACCTGTTTTTCATCCACGCGGCTGAACTGTTCGAAAATGCTGTCAAGGCGGTTGGGTGGGATGCCGGGGCCGGTGTCATTGATCTGGAATTCCAGTTCGTATTCATCGCCATGATGGCTGCGGCTGATGACAAAAATGGTCACTTCGCCGCTGTCGGTGAACTTGATGGCGTTGCCGATCAGATTGGTGAGGATTTGCCGCAGGCGCACCATGTCCCCTTCGATGAAGTCGGGGATGGAGGAGCCGACGGCGAAAGCCAGCTCCAGGTTTTTTTCCAGCGCTTTGGCGTGCAACAGGTTGAGGATGTCCTCAATGGCGGCGCGCAGGTCGAAAGCTTCCCGCTTGAGGTCAAGCTTGCCTGCTTCGATCTTGGAGAAGTCGAGCACGTCATTGATCACGGTCAGCAGGTGTTCGCCGCTGAGGTGGATGCTTTCCACGAACTCGGATTGTTTTTTGCTCATGGGGGTGTTCATCAACAAACGGGTCATGCCGATGACGCCATTCATGGGGGTGCGGATTTCGTGGCTCATGGTGGCAAGGAAACGCGCCTTGGTTTTGACGGCTTCCTCGGCAACGTGTTGGGCTGTTTTGGCTTTGTTGATAATGCCCCCCATCGTCTGCAACTGTCTGGCAAAGCGGTAGCGGGTGATGGTAAGGGAGATGTTTGCCCCTAATATGCCCCATGGCAACCAATTACTGATAACAGACGGGAATGCTCGTGGTTGCAGCAAGGCAAACGCCATTGTTGTCAGCGTTACCAGCATTAGCCCGTCCAGGATACAGGTCAGGAGACAGATCCGGCTGGTGTGGCGGAATATATTCATGGCGGCTACTTGCTCTACACCCGCTCGGGCTGCCGTGGCAGGCTGGGCAGTGAGCGTTGCAGGGCGGTTTCGATCGCTTCCGGCAGGATCGGTTTGCTGATGTAATCGTTCATCCCGGCGTTTAGGCATTGTTGCCGGTCGCCTTCCATGGCGTTGGCGGTCATGGCGATGATGACGGGCTGGCGTGCGGGCGGGAATTCGGCGCGGATGCGGCGGGTGGCTTCCAGCCCGTCCATTTCCGGCATTTGCATGTCCATGAAAATGACATCGAAGGGCTTCTTGCGCAGGGCTTCCAGCGCTTGCAGGCCGTTTTCGGCAATTTCCGCCTTGTAGGCCATTTCGTCGAGGATGGACGCAGCCACGATCTGGTTGATGGGGTTGTCTTCCGCCAGCAGGATGGCCAGTGGCAGGCGCTCGCCGAGTTTGAGGCGGGATTGTTCCGGGCGAGCGGTGACGAGGTTGAGTTCCCCCATCACGGTCATCAGGCTGTCGAACAGGCGGCTGCGGGTAATGGGTTTGCTCAGGTAAAGGTTGAAAATTTCCCGCACGCTCTCCTTGGGGTGCGCGTCATTGGGGGGGGCGATCAGGATCAGCGGGAATTCGTGCTTGCTGTAGCGCGTGCGCACGTATTTACCGAAATCCAGCGCGGAAGCATTCGGCAGGTTGCTGTCCACCAGGCCGATGTCGAAGGCATGGCCGCTGGCTATGGCCGCGATGGCTTCGCTGCTGGTGCAGTATGCCCTGACCGTGGCTCCCCAGCCGGTGCAGAAATCCCGTAGCGCCTGATGGTTGGCCGGGTTGTTTTCAACAATTAGGATGCGTTTGCCGACAATTTCCGGAATGTCGGGGTGCAGGAAGGGTTTGAGCTTGCCTTCGCCCTTGCGTGCGCGGATGGTGAAGTGGAAGCGGCTGCCAACGCCCAGGGTGCTTTCTGCCCAGATACGCCCGTCCATCATTTCCACCAGGCGGCGGGAAATGGCCAGCCCCAGACCGGTGCCTTCGCCGCGCCGTGTCAGGGCGTTGTCGGCCTGGCTGAACTGCTCGAAGATGCTTTCCAGCCGCTCTTCCGGGATGCCGGAGCCAGTATCGTTGATCTGGAATTCGAGTTCGTATTCGTCGCCATGATGGCTGCGCGGCATGACAAACACGGTGATTTCACCGCTGTCAGTAAACTTGATGGCGTTGCCGATCAGGTTGGTGAGGATTTGCCGCAGGCGCACCACGTCGCCCTCGATGAACAGCGGGATGGTGGGGCCGACGGCGTAAGCCAGTTCCAGGTTTTTTTCCAGCGCCTTGGAAGTGAGCAGATTGAGCACGTCTTCGATGCAGGCGCGCAGTTCCAGCGGTTCGTGTTTGAGGTCGAGCTTGCCTGCTTCGATCTTGGAAAAGTCCAGCACGTCGTTGATGACGGTCAGCAGGTGTTCGCCGCTGAGGTGGATGCTTTCGACAAATTCAAGCTGTTTCTTGTTCATGGGCGTGTTCATCAGCAGGCGGGTCATGCCGATGACGCCATTCATGGGGGTGCGGATTTCGTGGCTCATGGTGGCGAGGAAACGCGCCTTGGTTTTCACCGCGTCTTCCGCTACGGCTTGGGCGTGCTGCGCCTTAAGGATCAGTTGCTTGAAGTTGCCGGAGAAGTAGAAACGGCTGACCAGCAGACCCGCAATCAGCAAAGCCGTTACCCACGAAGCGCGTTGCTTGATGGTTTCCAGCCGTGTTGCCATCTGGGCGGTGCTGTTGCTGGTGGCGTCGATGGAGTGCTGGATGGTGCTGACAACTTGCTGCGCGGCTGCGTCGTCCAGTGACTCCAGGGTTTCCATCAGTTCGCGGGCGTCACGGGCAGTGTCATGGGCATCGCGCGCCAGTTGCTGCCAGTGCCCGGGTGACAGGGTGTCCAGTTCATCGGCAAGTCCGGCCATGATGCCGGTCAGTTCTTCCAGTTGTTCCCTGAGTGCTTCACCCGCGTTGGCAGGCCAGACGGCTGTCAGGTTTTGGTATTCTGCCAGCAGTTCGGTGGATAATTCGTGCAGGTGGGGTAGTTGTTCCCGGTCACTGTTGGGGTTGTTGGCAAATTTGAAAAAGGCTTCGTCCAGGAGGTCGTAGGCTTCACGCTGGGCATCAATCCGCGTTTCCAGCTCGATTTGCTGAAGGAAAGAGGCTTTGGCGTCCTGTAACGCTGCGGTAGCTTCTTGCTGGTGTTGCCGCGCCTTGCTGGAAACGTCACTGAGGCTGAACCATAACAGCATGGCAATCACCCCCAGCATGATGCTCAGCAGGGCGGCGTCAATCAGTTGCAGCCAGCGCAGGTTGGTAAAAATACGCATGTCGGTAGGGCGTGCCTAGAATTTGAAAAGAAGCGTGCCGGAGGTGAAGTGGCGCTCATTGTCATCATGGTCAAATACCGCAATGGCTGCCTTGATGCTGGAACCCTGGATCAGTTTGGCGTCGTCGGCGTACTGCGTGTCCAGCTTGCGGCTTTGTTCCAGATGCCATTTGCCGTCTTTCCAGATGCCTTTGGCCTTGACATCATCCATGCTGGCTTGCATGACCGCCCGGGGCAGGTATTTGGGCATCAGATCCTGCTGCTTCTTGAAATAGCGCTTGGTTTCATACGGCTCTTCGCCCGCGTCGCTGGGGCGCTGGATGTAGAGGCTGGAGCCATCCGGCAGTTCGGCCTTGTAGGATTCCTGCATCGGTTGCTTGCTGATGATGGTCATCTTGTCGTGGGCAATGCCAATCGGGTTGGTGCGGCCTGCTTTCCAGTTCCACATGTCGGCCTTGAATTCCTTGCCGGAAAACCAGTTGGCGTCGTAATCGCCTTCCATAGCCCACTCAATGGCGAAACGGTCTTCGCGTTGCGGGCCTTCCACGTATTTCTGCTGGGCTTCATCCCATACGTGCGGTTTGTGCTGGGTATCTTCCGTGCTGTCGTCCCATTCGCTGTAGAGGAACACTTCGTCACCGAATATACCGGCTTTCAGGAATACGGTTTTGGTTTGTTCCGGATGGTTCAGGTAAGTAAGGGGGATGTCGACGCCTGCGACATCCCTCCAGTCATCCGCTGAACCGTCAATTTGCGGGGCGGCCTTGAGTTTACCGACAGTGATGGTTTGCATGTCAGCGTGGGCGGAAAGCGGTAGCCCACAGCAAAGGGTGATGGCTATTCCTGGCAGGTAGCGTGTCATGCGCTTGTTCCTCGTTAGTATTGTTGTGATTGTCCAGCAGCGCTTGTGCTTGTTAGTTCTTTGATATTACCATTAGTTAATATTATTGTGAATAAAATCTGGATGCTTGTACCAACCGGATTCTTTACGCCTGAACGCATACAAAAAATAAAAGTGACAATCTACACGATCACCTTGCTCACATCCCCCAAATACCCAAAGACCTTTCGCCCCGGTTTACTTGCCGCTGCCAGATTTTTTCATCCCATGACACATCCGGACGGCGGTCGAAAATAACCAGATGGGCTTCATCCGCGCCGCATTGGTCGGCATAACCAGCCGTTTGTTCCACGCCTTCGGCAATCGTGCTGTCCAACGATTTGTGCAGGATTTTCAGCTCCAGCACGATGCGTTGCACTTCACCGTAAAAACCTTGCGCCTCATCAAGTGGCCATTCGATAAACAGGTCAGGTGCTGTAAGTCAACTCGCGGGGAATGACTTCGCGGTAAATACGGTTGGCAATTTCCATCACCGGAAAACGCCGGATCAGCCCCAAATCCTCCACATACAACAGATCATCGCTAGGCATGTCGCCCGTTGCCAGCGCGTTACCTGCCAGCAAACGGCTGATGACGGCATGTACCCTCGGCTCACGCAGCTTGTCAGCCAATTGGTCAAGGTGCGTGGCGCGTGAATAAATCAGGCGTTCGCGGGCGGCACGGTACTGTTCCAGGGTTATCGGGGTGCTGCGGTCACGGGCGGCCTTGTCTTTCCACGTCAGCTCATGCCCCATCGCATTGACGAGCCAGGGCTGGCCGTGCGTGTCTTCCCACAATTCAGGGAAAATGGCAGGGTCGAAAACCTGCCCGGTTTCAGCGATATGCTGGGCGTACAGTGCTTCCGTTTCTGCCTGACTAAAACTGCCCATGCGCAAGGATTCCGCCTTGATGTTGAAAGCGCTACCACCGGTAATGATTTCGTTGTGGCTGGTGTGGATGCGGTAATCACGCACATCGCGCACCCCGCACAAGATCACGCTTTGCGCAAACGGTACACCGGGGCGGCCAATGTAACCATCGCGCAACTGGCGCAACAAGGAAATCAGCGTATCCCCCACCAGCGCATCCACTTCATCAATCATCAGCACGATAGGCTTGTCATTATCCTTCGCCCAACGGCTGAGCAACTCCCGAAATGCACCAAATTCTGCGTGAATTTCCCAGACGGATTCGCGCCACTCACGCAAACGTACATCCTTGAGGCGGTTGGCCGCGCCTTCCACCAGGCTGCCAACAATCGCTTTCATGCCACCGGCAACATCGTTGCGCGCCGCTTGCGCGGACTCTACGCCCATGTATAGCGCGGTGTATTCCCCTGATTGGTTCAGTACATCCATCATCGCCAGCAATGTTGAGGTTTTCCCGGTCTGGCGGGGCGCGTGCAGTACGAAAGACTTCTCTGCCGCAATCAGGTAACGGATTTCTTCCCAATCGAGCCGGGTCATGGGGTCAATGCAGTAATGTTTATCAGGGTGGACGGGGCCTGTCGTGTTGAAATGTCTGGGCATAAGGAGCTACCGGGCTTGCGATGCGTACAGTATAGTCGATTCCAGTGCAGCCCCCCAGTCCATCCCCACTCCGAATCCTCCCCATCCCCAACCCCTTCCCCCGCAAGGATGGCCCATTCCCGATAAAACAGCGGTCTGGCCGCCTTGCTCAAACGACAGCCTTCCGTTTCCCGGTAGTAAAAGCTTTCCGGGGTCAGCTCCGCCAGCCGGTTGGTGGCAAACAGGTCGACACTGCTACGGAAGATTTCCAGCACATCCAGCGCCAGCCACACGCTGCTCTCCACCAGCGGGTTGTGCCGTAAATCACCAGCATCTCCAGCAGGTTGATAGAAACTGCAAGTCCCTAAATCTGCATCCAGCCAAGTGCCTATAAGGGTTGGGTGCAGGTGTGGTAGTGCATATTTTCACGCCCTTTAATTCCCGTAGGTGCGGAGGGGGGGTAGTGTGCGGCTCGGGTGCTTAGAAAGGTTCCAGGCGGATGCAAAAAGCCGGGGCTTGCCCGGCTCTGGTGGTGTGGGTGGTGGGTCAGGCTACGCCCTAATAGTGATAACGGCATTGGGCAATATACAGATGGTCACTTTCCACTTTGTAAACTATCCGGTGTTCTTCGGTAATGCGCCGTGACCAATACCCAGCCCACTGGTGTTTAAGGGGTTCGGGCTTGCCCACGCCTTTAAACGGATTGCGCTTCATGTCTTTGATCAGGTCATTAACCCGCTTCAGTATTTTTCGGTCGGTTTGCTGCCAGTGCAGGTAATCATCCCTGGCATCATCAGCCCAACATAGCAGCATCATTCCACCTCCACGATGTCATGCACTACGCCCCGCCCTGCTTCCAGTTGGGCAATTGCCCTGTTCAGGCGTTCGGCATTTTTCGGGCTTGCTGCAAGGTGTGCGGTTTCCACATAAGCGTTGTATTCATCCAGGGAGATCAGCACTGCCGCCGTGCCGTTCTGCCGGGTAATCAGCAGTGGTACACGGTCTTGCTCCACCTTGTCCAAGGCGCTCGACAAGTTTTTTCTAAAAGCTGAATAACTGATTGCTTCCATTGTTCACATCCTGATTTTGTTGGCGAGTACAAGTTATTGTACCCACTTTCAGGCCGTGAATGTGTTCAGGTTTTCTTCTGCTGCATCAGCCTTTCGGTGCTTGCTGTGAATTCAGCATTGTTTGTATCCTCTTGACGGTGGGTCATGGATACAAACTCTAGTACAAACATTTCGATGGGATGGTATGGCAGGTTATGGGAGGGTGTGACAGCAAAAAGCCCTTACAGATTGCGGCCTGTAAGGGCTTTTTGGGAGTTCATGACACATCATGGAACTGAATAATGGCGGAAAGGAAGGGATTCGAACCCTTGATACGTTGCCGTATACACACTTTCCAGGCGTGCTCCTTCGACCACTCGGACACCTTTCCGCAGTTGCTTTGCCGTGGCAAAAACAAGGGCGCAATCGTAACGCAGGAGCGGTGGCTTGTAAACTGTGTATCCAGACATTTCTGGCGAGTACATTTGGTCGGGTTGTATTCGACACCTGTAGTCGGGTAGGTTAGGATCGGCAGTGGGGTTTACCATACAAAAATAATAGCCATGTCATTTATTCCGAAATTTCAAACATTCATGCGCTGGTGGGGCGAAGGTTTATACGAAAGCCTACCCAATTCGGTGCGCAAACTGTTCCGTGCCGAATTGCCGCGGCTGGTATTGCAGGTTCGTGATGGCCAACAGGCTGATGCCCTGTGGGTGCAGGATGGTAAGCCACAGCAGCGGGGTAGCCTTTCCTTGCAGGACGCAAGCCAGCACTTGCCAACACTGTTGCCGGAACAGGCTAGAAACAAGCCCTATCAGGTAGAACTGCGGCTGGGCAAAGGCCAGGTCTTGCACTTGCAACACTACTTTCCGGAAGCCGTCAGGGAAAACCTGCAACAGGTGGTGGGCTATCAGCTGGATCGCTTGACGCCATTTACGGCGGAAAATGCCTGTTTTGACGCGCGGGTAGTCCAGCACGAAAGGAACCGCAAGGAGGTGTTGGCGGATATTTATGTGCTGCCCCGACATGTCGTGGAGCGCCTGGAGGGGCAGTTACAGGCTCTGGGTGGCAAGGGGATGCAGATCCTGTCCGTCGATGGCGCTCATCCGGATATCAACCTGACCGCTTCCCAGGATGCGCGGCAAGCGCAGGGCTGGTCGATGATCCCGTTGTATTTCTTTCTGGCGGCACTGGTGCTGTCGTTGCTGGTTCCGCTGGGCTACAAATACCGGCGGCTGGGGCAGGTCGAAACGGCGCTGGCTGATTTGCGCCAGTCCACGGCGGAGCAACTGGCGGTACGTGACAAGTTGCTGGAAGCCGAAGATGCCCTGAAATTTCTGGAAGACAAGCGTCGGACTTCCCCGGTAGCCCTGGATGTGGTGGAAAAGCTTTCTACCGACATCCCCGAGCATACCTGGCTGGAACGCCTGGGCATCCAGGGGGGCAAGCTGGAAATCCGCGGCGAATCCGGCAAAGCACTAACCTTGATCGACACCCTGGAAGAAGCGCCGGAGTTCTCGAATGTGCGCTTCAAATCGCCCGTTACCCGCAACAAGGAAAATGGCCGCGACCGATTCCACATTGAAGCCACCCTGGAGGTTCCCCATGCTGAATGAAGCCGTGTGGCGGCAACACCAGAAACTGTTGTCATGGGGGTTACTGGCCTTGTTGCTGGTGGTGGTGGTTTTCCTGTTCATTATCCCGCTGGCGCAAAAATCGCTGGAGTTGAGTGAGCAGATTGACAATGGCTACCAGCAATTGTCCCGTTTCCGGCAGATGACGGTGGCGACACCGGAATTTATGGCGGAATACGAACGGGTGCGGCAGAACGGGCTGGACAAGCTGTTTTACCCGGCAGGCATGACGTCTGCCCAGGTAGCCAAGGAATTGCAGAAACACCTGGCCACGGTCATCACCCGCGACAATGGTGTATTGATTAGCTCCGAAGTCATGGATGATCAACCGGATGAAGCCGAAGAACAGAATTCCGTGTACCAGCAGGTCATGGTCAAGGCGCTTTTCCAGGGCGACCCGGAATTGTTGCGCGAAGTGTTGCACCAGGCATACCGGGCGCGTCCGCTGATTTTCGTGGAAAGCCTGGACATCAAGCCGGTGGAGGGTGATGCAGGTGGCCAGCAACAGCTGGTCAAGGCCGAAGTACAGATTTCAACCTATTGGCGCGGTGGGGAGGTAAAGAATGATCAACCTGACGAAACTGATTAACCCACCGATCCAGCCCCTGTTATGGGGCAGTGGCATGGTCATGCTGGCGCTGGGTACGTGGAGTATCCTCAGCTTGAAAATGCTGGATGAAAATGGTGCGAGCCAGGCCACTGACATCAGCGTGAAAATTCCGGATGCCAGCGTGCTGGATACGCCTAACCTGAATGCCTACCCACAGATGGTGCAGGCTCCCTTGTTCTGGGAAAGCCGCAAGCTGTTTGTGCCGGAACCGGTCACGCCGGAACCGCAAATCGTCACGCCGGTTGACACTACCTTGCCGCAAGGCCGCCTGATCGGGATTATTGATGTGGAAGGCAGTCTGTTTGGCATCATGGAAAATGCTGCGGGTGGCAGTGTCCGTCTACGGGTAGGGGATTCGTGGGGAGCCTGGAAAGTTACCGGCATTGACCCCGACCGCTTGCTGCTGGAAGTGGGCAACCAGCGTCAGGATATCCCTTTGGTGGCGGATTTTGCTGCTCCCCAGGAGAATCCGCGGGTGGTGCAAGCGCGGGCAGCAGCAGCCCAACAAAAAGCCCACCAGCAGGCGCAGCGTCAGCAACAGGCAATGCCTGCTGGCCAAGCGCAACCGTTTGCCAATGCCGTTGCGCCAGCAGCAACAGCAGGTTTGCCGTTCCCTGCTGATGCGGAAAAGCAGCCGCCAGCACTGTCGGTCAATGAGGCTCTAGAGGCTCGCCAGCGCCTGATGGCGGCGCGCTGGGGAGCCTTGACAGGAGAAGACGCGGCAGCCGCCCAGCCGCCCACCAGTCAATAATTTCAATCTATCCGATGAAGTGCACTTCTTATTATCGTAATAAACTATTACTATGAACCAAACGTCTGGTGATTTCTGGTAATCAGGCGGCTAAATAAAAAAAATAAGAAATGGGGTTTGCTTGTGAATTACAGGGACAGCATTATAGGGCTGGTGAGTGTAGCGGTATTGATGTCCGCCTGCACTTCCATCAAAGGTAGCCCGGGATACCGCAGCAATATCAAAAACAAAGGCTTCCAGCGCAGCGATGCAATCAGGGAGCTGGAACCTGCTGCGGTTGGATTATCACGCCCGGTACTGCATCCAACGGATGACGGTGGCATTCAAGCGGTTGGCTATCGGGAAGAAACACCACCCGCGACGCCAGCGTGGGATTCCATGCCAAGCGGCTCGGTCACTACCCCCCAAGACGACAAAGATGTGGAACTGATCTTGGGTAGCCAACAATATTACCGTTCTGACATTGCGGCTCCCAGCACCCGGAGCGGCAAATCATCCGGCGAAGCTGGCGTGGCACTGAATTTTGAACGCGCCAGTATCCGCGAAGTCGTCAAGGTTGTGCTTGGCGACATCCTCAAGGAAACCTATACGGTAGAGCCGGGTGTGGAAGGCGAAGTCACCATCAACTCGACCGACCCGATTCCGCGCGAAAGCCTGATCCCGACACTTGAATCCCTGCTGCAATCACAGGGTGCGGTGCTTTACCGCGATGACACCGGCAATTACCGGGTGGCTGCCCGCGCCAACCTCAAGGGGCGGGGCATGATGCCGTCCACCGGCGGTAAAATCAAACCCGGCTACAGTATGCAGGTTGTGACCTTGCGTTACATACCTGTCACCGAAATGCAGAAAATCCTGGAGCCAATTGCCAGCCCCGATGCGTTTGTGCGGGTTGACCCGAACCGCAACATGATGGTGTTGGCCGGAACCAGTTCCGAACTCGCCAACCTGATGGCTACTATCAATACCTTTGATGTCAATGTGCTGAAAGGCATGTCGGTGGGCATTTATCGCCTGAAAAACGTGGAAGTGTCGGTCGTCGCCAAAAACCTCGACGCCCTGTTTGGGGAAAGCGGCAACAGCCCCATGGCTGGTATGATCAAGATCATGCCGATCGAGCACATGAATAGCATCATGATCATTTCCGCCAACCCGGATTACCTGCGCGACATGAAGGACTGGGTAGACCGCTTCGACCAAGTAAGCCAGACGGCAGGGCAGCAGTTGTTCGTGTATCAGGTGCAGAATGGCGATGCCGAACATTTGGCGGACATGCTCAACCAGATTTTTGGTGGCAAGAAGAGCAGCAGTAGCAATGGGGCATTGCCTGGCAGTAATACCTCCAGCCTTGCGCCAGGTCTGGATGCCGCCACTGTCGGTGCTGATGGCAAGCCGGTGGCAGATCCGGTCAAAACCATGCTGGGGGGTTCCGATGGCGGCGTCACCATCAACCCGGATGCAGAAGTGCGTATCGTCGCTGACAAGATCAATAATTCCTTGATGATTATGTCGAATGAGGATGCCTACAGGCAGATCCTGGAGTCGCTCAAGCGCATCGACGTGATGCCTATGCAGGTGCAGGTGGAAGCTTCCATCATGGAAGTGACCCTGACGGACGGCCTTGAGTATGGCTTGCAATGGTACTTCAAGAACAATGGCAATGCCTTTGGCGCGAACGGTTTGGGTGGTTTGAGTTCCGGTAGCAACGGTTACACAACACCGGGTGGCTTCTCTTTCTCGGCCACGCTGGGGGCCGACCGGGTGATGGGGGCGCTGAATGCATTGGCGCGCCAGTCCAAGGTTCGGGTACTGTCTTCACCATCGATCCTGGTACTGGATAACCAGACGGCTTCCATCAAGGTGGGGGATCAGCAGCCAGTCTTTACCGGTAGCCTCTCCACCCCGAATGGTAATGGCACTAGCCTGACTACGGCTACCACCGTGCAGTACAAGGACACAGGCGTATCCTTGCAGGTCACGCCGCACGTGAATACCAACGGCTTGGTGAAGATGGACATCCAGCAGGACATCACCGACGTGGGTGAAGTTGATTCCGCCACCGGTAACCGCAGCTTCCTGCAACGCAACATCAAGAGCAATGTGGCGGTCAAGAGCGGCGAAACCATCGTGCTGGGCGGCCTGATC
Organism: Thiothrix nivea DSM 5205; assembly: GCF_000260135.1. Taxonomy (NCBI): domain Bacteria; kingdom Pseudomonadati; phylum Pseudomonadota; class Gammaproteobacteria; order Thiotrichales; family Thiotrichaceae; genus Thiothrix; species Thiothrix nivea. The sequence continues at coordinate 3,590,777 of NZ_JH651384.1, forward strand.
CGCGACAACAACACCGAGGGGCGCAATGGCGTGCCGGGTCTGAGCAATGTGCCCGTTGTGGGCAGCCTGTTCAGTGGTAACAGCAAAGGTGGTAAGCGTACCGAACTGCTGGTGCTGATCACGCCAACGGCCATCAAGGATCAGCGCGATCTGGTCAAGACTGGCGAAGAAATGCGTGACCGTATGCGCCGCCTGATGGATGGCGACAAATTCTTTCCACAATTGAGAGGGCAATATGTTGAATAACAAGTTTTTCGGTGTGCTACTAACCGCTTCCCTGCTGACGGCCTGCGGTTCTGGTGAAGATGTGTTGGGCAAGGCGGCGGAAGGGCGTTGGAATGCTTTGATCAGTGGGGATATGCAAGCCGCTTATCAGTACTACACCAAGGCTTTCCAGGAAACTACCCCACTGGATATGTTCAAGCACAAGGTACATAGCGGCTTATGGAAAAAAGCCGAGGTCACCAAGGTGACCTGTACTGAGCCTGGCAAACGCTGCGATGTGGACGTGGAAGTCACGGCAGCAATCAGGATGAGAGGGTTAAAGGAACCCATGGAAAGCAGCGCGACCTTGCACGAGGTCTGGGTCAAGGATGGTTGGTTTTCAGATTGGCGGTACGTGAATTGACGAATGGGCGCATAAATTTTTTATTTGATTCGGTATAATTCATTTAACGCTTGATTCTGGCCAAGTGTGTGATAGAAAAATCCAAACTCCGTTAATTAACCAAAAATGAATGACAATAAAGACAGGAGGCACGCAAGTGTTTAAGAAAAATAAGATTGCCCTCAGCGTTGCGGTTGGGGTTATTGGTGCCGTTGGCATCATGACAAGCGCCCAAGCGGTGCATGTCAATCCGGATGGGACGGGGCAGGTGCTGCTTTTTCCTTACTATAATGCCAAGGAAAACTATGTAACCAACATTAATCTGGTGAACTCCACTGACGAGACCAAGGCAGTCAGGATCAAGTTCCGTGAAAGCAAGCATAGTAAGGATATGTTTGACTTCAATATCTATATGTCGCCCAATGATGTCTGGACAGGGACTTTGAGGCAAAGTGCAGAGCCGGATGAAAACGGCAAGTATGTGGCATCTTTACGTACAACAGACCGGAGTTGTACCCTCCCGGTAAGAATGGCGGCCACTTGTGCAGATGGGAAATGTGAAACCATTCAAAATTTCCATGGTTATCAATACTATAAAGATGCATCAGGTAGTCCGATGTTGGATGCCTCAGATACTCAGGAAGGGTACATCGAAGTTATTGAAATGGGTGTGGTAACAGACGCTGGTGTACAGGCGGATGTTGTTCATGAGGATGGTGAGCCAGTCAACTGTAAGGCGCTGGAAAAGAAATACTGGGCGTCTAATGGTATTTTCACCTTGGCTCCAACCAAGGATCAAAGTCAGGCAGGGATCTCTGCCCCAACAGGTGGGCTGTTCGGTGAAACAGCAGTTCTCAACCTGCAAACCGGGACTTCTTTTGCTGTGGAACCAGTTGCCATTGATAACTATACCAATAGCATTGAGGCGCAAGTTAGCCCGGGCTACAAGCGGTTTATTCAGAAATTGCGCACCAACTGGAAATATGTGCCCCAACATACTCGTCCAGACGATGATTACTTGTTTGACCTCCCATCGCTCGCAAGTGGTGATGTCACAACCAGTAACATTTTGAGAACCGGGGTGACGGGTGCGGCGGAAATGGTCGTGACAACTTGGAAACAGTTTGACCATGATCCGAGTTCAGAAAGTGAACTGGATGTATCTGGAAATCCAGTCAAAGTATTGGATCCTCCCGTTGTAGGTCAACGCATTCCGGGTGATAGCCCCGACAATAACCTTTATGGTGATGATGACGTCACTACTGCATCTGGCGTGAACCCTTATCCGATTGCCCATATCCTGGCGACGAATGCGGTGATGAATGAATATTTCCTGGATCCAACCAATAGCTATTAGGACTTACGCATTGACGGCGGCCTGAAATTGTGGGTTGAGGTGCTGCTTGCCTTGCATGAAGCGGCTGACAAAAGCAGCCACAGCATCCGTGTACAAGTCGCGTTGCCATTGGTAGGCGTTGCTGATGATGTCAACAAACTGCATCTGTTGCAGGTGGACATAGCTGCACAAGGCGGCAAAGATATGGTTACGTATCGGGACGTTGCCGCGTACCTGGAATTTCTCGATATGGCAGACCTGCTTGATCATGCGGTGGTATTGCTCAATCTGCCAATGCTGGTCATGCAGGGTCTGGAAATCCGCTTGCTGGAAGGTGTCATAGGCGTCAGCATTCGGGAGGAAAACCACGTAATGGCGCAGTTGGTCTTTTAACTGCGTCCGAAACAGCTTTACCTCGCCAAATTCGCGTAACCAGACCCTCAGCCCGTCAGCAGGGATGTCCAGTTTCTGTACCTGCACCCATGACCCCTTTTCGGTGGATACCCGGCGGTTGCTTTCCACAGCGAACAGGAACCCCATGCGGTGGTTTCTTACCGTTTTGAGGTTGCCCACACAGGAATACCAGCTATCCCCGGTCATGAAGGCGGGTTGCAGCCCCCATGCCAACACGTCCTCCAGCATGTCGAGGAAATAATCATTCTTGGTCTTGCCCTCTGCCTTGTCATACACCCGGTAGTTGACCGGCAGGCTGCGCCCTTGCGGGTCACTGTAATACAACGTGATCAGGTTCAGCCCCTTGACCACCCGGTGGTGCTTGCCTGACCAGAAGTGTCCAACCAGCTCCATATGCTGGCTGTAGGGTTTGTCCAGCGTACTGTCATCCACATTCAATGTCCCGCCCACCAGGTTCAGCAGCCGCGATGCTTCGTTGAACAGGTCTTTTGGCTCATAGGCTTCCCGCAACAGGAAGCGGTTTACACTGTCATGCGAGATGCCCATCACTTCCGACAGGCGGGTGCAGGTGCTTGATTTCGGTTCACTCATCAGAAACCCCATGTACATTGGCAGGGTGCAATTGGCTGTCGGTGGGCGTTTGGGCCTTCTTATCATTGGCTTTTATGTCGCGTGAAAAACTTATTCCTGACACAGACAGGGCTGCTTCGTCAATGCGTAAGTCCTAAGCTATAATGGTCATACGGACTGGGTTGTGACTTTCCCAATGAAAAAATATGGGGTGGCCTGGAAGGGAGACCTGACTGGTAGCAAGACTTCTCTGGACACTGTCATGACTGACCGGGATGAATTTGATGAACCCCTGTCAACTGACTCAACCCAGCCTGTCATTGTTCGCGAAATGTCATTGCGTGATAAGACGACTGTTTACGCGCGAGTCGATGGATTTGACCGTGAGGAACAGCCATTGGGTTGTGATGGTTCATTTGGCTTCTCTCCGCCTATTCTTGCAGACAAGAAGATGTGTGACTGGACGGAACTGGAGCGTGAAGTTAACGTGATTAACTTTAAGACTACAGATAACGAGTATGACAGCAGTTATTCTGTATTGTCAGGAACCGGACAAATCGAGGAGTCTTTGCCGCCACGTAGGGTGTTGAATGTTGGGCCGTATCTGAGTGGATGGGCGCGGTTGTCCTTCCCAGGTTATGATTTGTCTGCATATCATGATGGAGCAACAACTTATGGCCCTGGTGGCTCAGTGAATCCTCTGCCAACCAGTGAAATTTATCAAGGGGTTCCCGTCATAGGTGCGGCCTTTATCTCTGGTAAGGTTGTTGAAGGGAGCGCTGACGAATTTGGTAATGCAATTCCTCACAAATACAATCGGACTAAGAGTAGCGTTGATATCCTTTATTAAGGTGATTCGCCGCGTTAGTTTTATTTGAAAACTAAGGTTAGGGGGCAGGGTTTATTCCTGCCTCCGCCGTGATGCTTGCTTTATGGGGTTTATTGCTATGCGCCAGAAAATCATTTTGGCATTCTTATGCTCTTTTTCATTGTTAACTATTGCTGTCGCTGATGAAGCTGCTATCAATAGTGTGCCTGATGCTGCTACGGCTGAGGCTGAAAAGAATTTCTTCACTGATACTCTTGTCCAAGATGGCGTAAAGCGTGGTTTGGACAAAAGCCCTGAACTGGCTGAACGGGTCGAGCAATTCCGTAAGGATCAGCTTGCCCACATGGCTCTGGAAGCCGCTACCGATGAGGGGATGCCTGATTTTACCGCCCGAGCTCAGGAACTTTATCAGGCGCGTCTGGAAAAACAATACGATTTGCCATTGCGCTTGCGTGTCCGGGTGTTGGAAATGAACGTGCCAGAGGGTAAAGAAGCTGAAATCCGCGCTCAACTTGAAGACATCCGCAGCCAGGTCACCAGCGGCAAGTTGGAGTTCCAGACAGCGGTGATGGAGCACAGCCAGGCCGGTGATTTGCGGCTTGCCCAGGGTGATAGCTATTGGTTCCGTAAAGGGCAAAAGTCTGATGCTTTCTTCACGTCGGCGGAATCTCTGTCAGCGGACAAACCGCTGGGGGAAGTATTCATAGATGGGAGTAAGGCATACCTGTTGGGTTTCCTGGAGCGCAAGGAAGCTGAAGTCCGTTCCTTTGATGATGTTAAGGCCGAAATCATTGCCGAACTGCAACAGGAATACCGCAAAGATCGCCAGGCGGTATTGCTGGATTCCTTACGCGAACAGTACAAGCAGGAATCTGGAACTACAGCCAATGCAGAAGCTGGGCTGGCTCACAACGAAATAAAATGATCTGACTTTGCTTTCTTTGACTGGTGACTGTCTGCCAGACAACACTTGTTGCCATGACAAAAAGGCCAAGGATGGCCTGTTTTTGGATTGGCGTGAAACTGGGGCGTTGCCAAAACTGGGGGCTATCCATGGTAAATGCAGCCAACCTGACACTGGTTTGGCAATTGCTGCGGCAAGACTTGCGTGGGCGTTACGCAGGGACTGCGCTGGGCATATTCTGGCTGTTGGCGCAGCCGTTGTTCATGCTGCTGGTATATGCGTTGGTATTTGGTGAAATTCTGCAACTGCGGCTTGGAACTGCAACGGATTCCAGCCTGTTTGCTGCCTGGCTGTTTGCCGGGCTGAGCGTGTTCAATGCGTTGGCAGAAGTCTTGACCCGCGCGCCCGCGATTCTTACCGAGCGGCGTGAGCTGTTATTAAACTCCCCTTTGCCTGCCGGACTATTGCCGCTGCTACCGGTGGGTTCCTCCGTGGTGTTGGAACTGTTGTCGGTAGGGCTGTTGTTGTTGTGGCTGTGTTTCCAGGGGCAGTGCCATTGGCAGTTTGTGTTGTTTTACCCCCCATTCCTGCTGGTGCGGGTGCTGTTTTCGCTGGCGTTTGCTTATGCGCTGGCGGTGCTGGGCGTGTTCCTGCGTGACCTGCGTCAGATGATGCCGCCACTGTTGACGGTGTTGCTGCTGGCCTCCCCCATCGTTTACCCCCTGAGCGCTGTACCGGAGCGGTTTTATGCTTGGTTTGCGTGGAACCCGCTGGCACAACTGGTGCAAGGCTACCGTGCCGCCCTGCTGGATGGGGCGTTCCAGTGGGAAGTTTTCACTGCATTGGCGTTGCTGGCCTGCCTGTTGCTGGCGTTTGCCCTGTGGCTGTTCCAACACCTGCTAGCGCGGGCAAGGACTGTCTTATGAGCGCTGACTGGGCAATCCGCCTGCAACAGGCAGGCGTTACTTACCGGCGTTATGCGCATCCACGCGACGCGCTGCTGGAATGGGTGTTGCGGCGTCCGCGCCACCAGCCGTTCCACGCCTTGCAGGGGTTGGAACTGGTGTTGCAGGCAGGTGATTCACTGGGCGTGGTGGGTGACAACGGTGTGGGAAAAAGCACCTTGCTGAAAATGCTGGCGGGAACTTTGCCACCAACTGCTGGCGTGTGCGAAGTCCGTGGCCGCCGTTCCGCCCTGTTGGAGCTGGGAACCGGCCTGCAACCGGAATTCAGTGGTGTGGAAAATGCCCGCATGGGGCTGGCGTTACGCGGCCTTGACCATACTGCCATTGAATGCAAGCTGCCGGAAGTGCTGGCGTTTGCTGAACTCGGCGAATTTGTCCACCAGCCAGTGAAAACCTGGTCCAGCGGGATGGTGGTACGGCTGGTATTCGCCGTTGCCGCCGTGATCGAACCGGCAGTGCTGATTGTGGATGAGGCGCTGTCGGTGGGCGACCAGTATTTCCAGAAAAAATCCCTCGACCGGATGCGCGCCATCCTCGGCAATGGCGCAACCTTGGTGTTTTGCTCCCACAACCTATACCAGATTCGGGAAATGTGCCGTCAGGCCGTGTGGCTGGAGCAGGGCAGGGTACGGATGCTGGGGGATGCGCAGACGGTGGTGGATGCGTATCAGGATAATGTGCGGGGGAGGGGAAATAATGTGGATGAGGGAAGAGGGCAGGCACGGGGGCTTGCCCCTACATGTTCCTCCGTAGGGGCAAGCCCCCGTGCCTGCCCATCTTCGCCGTTTCTCAGGTCTGTCACCCTCAACCGCGATACCTACCAAACCCACGGCCCCTTCTCGGTAAGTATCCGTGTTGCGCAAGGCGACCGCCCGCTAGCCGACATCCACGTCGGCATCGTCATCCGCCGTAACGACGACATCCAGTGCTACGGTATCAGCACTTTGCACGATGGGGTATACATGCAGCCGCTGGGCGATGGGGTGCTGGCAACAACCTTCGTCATTGACCGCTTGCCGTTGCTTTCCGGCGAATATTGCCTGGAGGTCTGGCTGATCGACGCCAGCGGGGTGCATGTCTACGACTCGCGGGAACGCTGCTGCCATTTCCGGGTGCAACAGGCGGGGCAGCAGCAAGGGGTCGGCATGGTATGGCTGCCGCACCGCTGGGAATCGCCCACCGTAACGCTTCAGGCAGGGGAGGTGCGGGAACATGCGCTGGCGGAATGAGGATTTTGCCGTCCGATACAACCTGTTATTCCCCCTGTATGCCCACCTGCCGCCAAGGCTGGGCTACGCGCTGGCCGCCCACCAAGCCGGTTTTTTCCGCCAGCAGCGCACGCAGGAAGAAGCCATGATCCGTAGCCAGATGCAGGGCGCATTCCCTGATGCCAGCGCTGCACAACTGGATGGCTGGCTCAACGATTACTACCGGATGGTCGAGCAGGAAGCACTGGATACCTGGTACTTGCAGCATCAGCCAATCAACCGCATTGTGGAATTGCAGGGGTTTGAAGCAATAGCACAGGCTCGCCGGGAAGGCAAACGGGTATTGCTCACCGGCGGCCATTTCGGGCGCTTCTGGATGGCGGGGCCGGCCATGCGGGCGCTGGGGCATACTACCGGCACCATTACCCGCGATGGTGGTGACGAAAATGTGCATGGCTTGCACCCGGCGGAATACCGTTACCGCCTGTTCAAGCTGCAACGCTTGCAGCAGGCGCTTGGTGGGCCATTCCTGGTGGAAGGCGGCGACTTGCGGGCACTCTACAAAGCCCTGGATGATCACCTGATTGCATTGATTTTTGATGTTCCATACACGGAAGCGCATAAAGGCAGGGTGACAGCTAATTTTATAAACGGTACTATTGACCTGCCTGCCGGTATTTATCGAATCGCAAAAAAAACCAAGGCAGTGATCGCGCCGTTCTTCATGCGTGATCGGGAAAACGGTCGGGTTCGGGCGGAGTTTTCAGCATTGCTTGACCCCGATGACTTTGACGAAACCGCGTTGATGGCAGCGCTTGCCAGCCAACTGGAACAGCGGATCCGGGAAAGCCCCGGCCACTGGTGGTTATGGCCCGCATTGCCTTTGCTACGGAGCAATAACAACAATGAGTCAGATAGATAACCCCCCCTCTCTGGACGAAAATCATTCCCATAGCCAGATTGTTAAACGCATCCCCCGTTATGCCCAGGTACTGGAACTGGGCTGTGGCGACGGCAGTATGTCGCGCCTGTTGCGGGAGCGCTGCCAGGCTCACATCATCGGCATCGACCATGACCCGGAAAGTGCCTGGCGGGCGCAGCCTTACTGTGATTACGTGTTCACGGAAGACTTGGATGACCCGCACAGCCTGGATGCGCTGGAAGGCGAAAAGTTTGATGTGGTCACGTTGATCGATGTGCTGGAACACCTGAAACACCCCAGAGCATTGTTGCAACGGCTAAAACCTTTGCTGCTGGATGAAGGGCAGGTGCTGCTGTCAGTGCCGAATGTCGCCCATGCCTCGGTGCGGCTGGAGTTGCTGAATGGCCATTTCGACTATGAAAAAGCCGGTATCCTGGATGGCACGCACCTGAAATTTTTCACCCTGAAAAGCATCCAGACGTTGTTGGCAAATTCAGGCTATGTGGCCAGCGACGTCGATTACACCTGGCACGACCTGCCGGATGAGGTCATTGCCCACTACCTGCGTTCCGCTGGCATGGAACCGACGGCGCAAGCATTGGCAAAATTCCACGAGCCGGAAGCGATTGCCTATCAATTCATTATATCTGCCATGCCGGACACTCTGGCGCTTCCTGAACAGACCAGTGGGGTGGGGAAGGCGCTCAAGCCGATGGATGCTTCCTGGCGTAGTTGGGGCAGGGTACACACGGAACTGGCGCAGGCGCAGGCAGAGCTGGAACGGGTGTATGCGACCCGCAGTTGGCAGATGCTGCGGCGCGGGGCAACAGCCTGGCGAAGTATTCAGTCCCGATTCACCCTGGGTTGATACACTGCTGTAAGAATAAATAGCACTAATAAGAAAGGGCTGGGGTATATTGTGCAATGAAACGGCAGCACGCAAACAAAAAAGTCAGTGTGATCCTGCCGGTTTACAACCACGAACGTTGGGTAAAACAGGCCATCGACTCCGTGCTTGCCCAATCCTTTCCGGTGCACGAGCTTATCATTATTGACGACGCCTCGCAGGATGCTTCCTGGGAGGTCATCCAGTCCGCTTGCCAGTCGACGCAAGACATCCGTATCCATTGCTTGCGCCATGCAAGTAACCAGGGCGCGCCTGCCACCCTCAATCAAGGCTTGCAGCTTGCGCAAGGCGATTACCTCGCCATCCTCAATTCTGATGACGTGTGGGATAAAGACCGCCTGCAATGGCTGGTGACATTGGCGGAAGCCCAGGCACTGGATTTCATCAGCACCGATGTTGCGCTGCTGGATGCCGATTCCAGCCCGGCAGAACAGCAAGAGCCGCATTGGGTTGGCTGGTTTGAGGGGCTGAAACAGGATTATGCCGTACACAGCGACTTGTGGGCGACCTTATTGCGCGGTAATTGCCTGATTACGACCTCCAATTTCTTTTTTCACCGCCGCGTATACGAATGCGTCGGGGAATTCGCTGATTTGCGCTACGTGCATGATTATGACTATGCCTTACGGGTGCTGCTGGCCGGGTTTCAGATGCGCTTGCTGGTGGGGGAAAAGCTGCTGGGGTATCGCCTGCACGGTGCTAATACCATCCGTGAACGGCCACTGGCGGCCATTGAAGAAAACATGCGCCTATTGCTGAGCTGGTTGCCCGCCCTGCATGAGGTACTGGATGAACAGCGTTTGCAGGGGCTGGAAATTCAGCTGAAGGATTTATACCGCTATACCGGCGAAGAATGGCTGACCGTTGTGCACCAGCGCTTGCTGGCCAGGGAACAGGAGCTGTTTCCGCTGATCAGCGACCGTGATGGCTGGATAGCCGAGCGTGACGCCTGGGTGGCGGAACGTGACGCGATTATCCAGCAACAGGCGGAACATCTGGCCGAACGCGACGCCTGGATAGCTGAGCGTGACGGGATGATTGCGGACATGCAGCAACACCTGATCGAGCAACAACAATGGGTGTGTGAGCGTGATGACTGGATAGCCGAACGCGACGAAATGATTCGTCAGCAGGCAGAACATCTGGCCGAGCGCGACCGCTGGGTGCGTGACCGTGATGGCTGGATAGCCGAGCGCGATGCCTGGGTGGCGGAACGTGACACCATCATCCGTCAGTTGCGCGGGCAGCAGCAGGCATTGCTGGACAGCCGCGCATTCCGTTTGGGGCAAGCGCTGTTAAACCCGTTGCGCCGTTGCCGACAGGTTGTCGTGGGGGGTGGGTCATGCCTGAAAAACTGATCCTGCGGGACTGGCGCAGTATCCGGGCGTGGCTGGAACCACGTCTGCCGCATATCCGCTATATTTCCGTAGACATTTTCGACACCATCCTCGGGCGTTATGTGGGCGACCCGGCGGAAGTCCAGCACGCAGTTTGCCGTCTGGTAGGTGAGCGTGCCGGTATTGCGCCGGAAACGGTCTGGCAAGCTCGCCAGCAGGCCGAGCAGGCGTTGCGCGCGGAAGCCGTGCAGGCAGGTTTCGACCACGAATGCCGCTACAGTGAACTGTTGCCCCGCTGGCTGGTTGGGATGGGGCGGGGGAAAGACGCCGAACTGGCAGCCTTCATTCGCCAGACTGAGTTGGATTTGGAAGCTGCAACCCTCTACGTCAAACCCGACGCACAGGTATTTCTCGATTGGGTGCAGGAGCAGGATGTTGAAATCATCGCCATGTCGGATATGTACCTGGATGGCGAACTGATCCGCGAACTGTTGCGCCGTAAGGGAATGGTGGACTATTTCGCCTTCATCTACGTGTCGGCGGATTTTGGGCTGGGCAAATACAGCGGTCGCCTGTTTCAGCAAATGCTCAAGGTCAAGGGGGTGGAAGCCAGCCAGGTGGTGCATGTTGGTGACAACCCGGTATCCGACCGGCGCATGGCTTGCCGGGAAGGCATTCAAGGCATCTGGCTATATGAAAAGGCCGATCTGCGGCGGCGCGAACGCCAAGCGTTATCCGCCCGCATGGCGCAGCGGGGCGGTATTTGGCAGGGGAGGCACTTTTTTGAATGCGTGCAAACCCGCAGCCAGCAGCAGGATGGCCTGAACCCACGGCATTTCTTTTTCCGCTACGGGCGCGATGTGCTGGGGCCGGCCTTCAGCGTATTCATGCAGGGCTTGCGGGAACGTTTGCAGCAGCAGGCTGAATCCGGCGAACCGGTGGCCAAGCTGTTGTTCGTGGCGCGCGACGGCTTCCTGTTTGAACGCATGTATCAGGCGTCTGGCGCGGGCATTCCATCGGAGTATGTGTACTTGTCACGGCGGGTGATTACCGCAGCCTCAACAGCGGAAGGGCTGAGCCGGGAACAGGCGGTGGTGGCTTTCTACAACCCCAAGCAGCGAGGGCTGGAATCAGTATGTAAAGTTTATGGCCTGCCACAAGCCGCCTTGCAGCCGCTGGCCAGGGAACATGGGTTTGAGGATTTCGCCGCACCCATCCATGACTGGGAAGATACGCGGTTACACCATTTTCTGCGCGATTATCGGGTGCAGGCCATTGTAAGGCGTGCCGGGCAGCGGCATCGTGAGCGGTTGCAGCGCTATCTGGAACAGGTGGGCTTTTTCCAGCATCGGCGCGTGGCGCTGGTGGATATTGGCTGGAACGGAACCGTACAGAAGTTCCTTAAACAGGCGTTTGGGGCGCGGCGGGACTTCCCGATCCTGCATGGCTACTACTTTGCGTTTGTGCCCAAAATGTATGCGGATTTCGGCGATAACAATGTCTGCGAAGGCATTGTGCATGATTCGCGCCGGGGCAATGCCTGTGAGCGCATTCCGGCGGAGTTCGAGGAAATTTTTGAGCAGGGCGCACGTTCGCACGAGGCGACTACCATCGGTTACCGCGAACATGAGGGTATGATCCAGCCGGTGCTGAAGGCGGATGCTGCACCTGACCGTCAGGCGGAGCTGGATTGCAATGTGCTGGTCATGCAGATGCAGCAGGGGATTATGCATCACTGGGAACATTTCCGTGCCGTTCAGAGATTGACCGGTTATGACAGCCAGCAGTTGTTGCCTTACGTGCATGGTTTGCTGGAACGTGCGGTTGTGTACCCGCAGCAGGAAGAAATCCGCCAACTGACCCGGCTGGTGCATACCGAGGATTTCGGCCATGACCATGTACTGGAATTGGGAAGCCGCTCCCTGCGCTGGCGTGACCTGTTGCGCCCGCGCCAACTGATGCGGCGTCTGGAATTGAGCGCATGGCGCTATGCGCTGTTTGGGCAGATGCCTGCTGGAATCGCCAATTTCGCGTTCCGCATGGTGTATTTACATACTGTGAAAAAATAATAATCAACAGGAGGGGGTATGGTGCTGAGTCCGGCCAAATTGTTTGTGTATGCGCTGGCGTTCCGTTTTTCGTCGGGGCGCGGGCGTTGTTTCAGCCCGGGGTTGAAAGCCATGTTGGTGTGGTATGCCACCCGCTTGCGGTTGTTTCTGTTTGACCGTTCTGCCGCCAAATGGTGGCGCGGGCAGCTTGAGCGTTACTGAGCATGGATACGCCCAAAGTCCAGATATTGCTGTCGACCTGGAATGGTGAACGCTGGCTGCCGGAATTGTTGCGCTCGCTGGAGCAGCAGACATTTCAGGACTGGCAGTTGCTGATCAGGGATGATGGCTCCACTGACCGTACCATTCAGATCCTGCTGAAATGGCAGGAGGCCAACCCGCAGCGCTTGAGCGACCTGTTGCTGGATGGCACGCACCTGGGCAGCAAGCTGAGTTTTAGCCGTCTGGTGCAGGCCAGCACCGCGCCTTGCCTGATGTTTTGCGACCAGGATGATATCTGGTTTCCGGAAAAGGTGGAGTTGCAATGCACTGCCCTGCGTTTGCTGGAGGGGAAGTTCGGCAAGGAAAAGCCCCTGCTGGTGCATTCCGATCTGGCAGTGGTGGATGAGCGCAAGGAACTGCAAGCTGTGTCATTGTGGGAATACCGCAACTTCAATGTGGGGCAGCGCAAACAGGCGTATCTGCTGAATAACGTTGTCACCGGCTGCGCCAGCGCCTTCAACCGCGAGGCAGCGCGGCTGGCATTCCCTGTTCCCCTGTACGCGATGCAGCACGACCGCTGGCTGGCGCTGGTCTGCGCATGGTTTGGGCATATCCAGCCGCAGCCACAACCGACCTTGTTGTACCGCCAGCATGGCAGCAACCTGCTGGGTGCGGAACCCGGTGGGCTGTCAGCCTTGGGGGAGCGGGTCGACGCCTGGAGCAGGCAGGCAGATGCTTTCCTGCAACGCTTTGGCAAGCAACTGGATGTGGCTGATTATCGGTTGGTGGAAGCGGTGGCCGGTTTGCGTTACATACGTGGTTGGAAACGCCGTCAGCACATTTTGCATCACCGTTTGTTCAAACAGGGCGTGCTGAGGAACCTGGCTTTGCTCCTGTTTGCCTGAATAGTTTTGGGGATAAACCATGAAAACAATAACAGAGCGCCCTGATGTGGCTGTCATCGTCCTGACCCGTAATGCTGGGCGGTTGTGGCCGGAATGGATCAAATGCCTGCAAAACCAGACTGTCCGTGCGGGCCGTTACCTGGTAATTGATTCCATGTCGACCGACCACACGACAGAACTGGCGGTGGCAGCGGGTCTGGAAGTGTGCCTCATCCACCCGGATGACTTCAGCCATGGCGGAACCCGGCAGTTGGCGGCGCAACTATGCCCCGATGCCAGCCTGTTGGTGTACCTGACCCAGGATGCGATCCTCCGCCAGGCGGATTCGCTGGCAAACCTGTTGCAGCATTTTGATCAGGATGAACAGGTCGGCATGGCGTATGGTCGCCACCTGCCGCGTGCAGGCGCGGATTTGCTGGAATGCCATGCGCGCGGTTTCCAGTATCCGGCGGTTTCATCCGTGCGTGACCGTGACAGTTTCAAGGCCATGGGTTATCGCGCCGCTTTTGCTTCGGATGTGTACGCGGTGTACCGGGCCAGTGCCCTGCGCAGTATCGGCGGTTTTCCCCAGCGCATCATCGTCAGTGAGGATAGTTACGTCGCTGCGCGTCTGTTGCTGGCTGGCTGGAGATCGGTCTATGCGGCGGAAAGCACGGTGGAACACTCCCATCGCTACTCGCTGTTGCAGATATTCCGCCGCTATTTCGATGTGGGGGTGTTCCATGCCTCCGAGCAGCCGCTGATGCAGGCGGTGGGCGCGCCTGACCGGGAGGCGGGGAAATATGTGCGTTCGCTGATTGCTTATCTGTATGCGCGCCAAAAGTGGTTGTTGCCCCTGGCTGCGTTGCAAACCTTCGTCAAGCTGGTCGGGTTCCGTTTGGGCAAGCGTTATCAGCAATTGCCGTTGCCGGTATGCAGGATGATCAGCGTGCAGAAAGCGTACTGGTCAATGGATGGCTGGTTGGGGGAGGGCGTATGCAATACGCCCCTACAGGTGGGTATGGGTAGTAGGGGCGTATTGCATACGCCCTATCCGGGTGCAGCCAGGCAGGAAAAAAGTCAGAAAATGACAAAATTTTTATTACAGAATGTTGACAAAGAAAAATTGGAATATTAGTATATTCTCATATTGTTGATTACCGAATTAACACTCCTCCATCCTCCTTTGGTGGTAATTGCGCGGCTCAGTTGAGTCGCGTTTTTTTTGTCTGGAGGAATGGTTTGCTGGTTTTTCATGCGTTTGTTCCGATTTTGTGCCTCCCGTTTTGGGCGAGGCTTTTTTTTGCTTGCAGCCAGCAGCAAATACTTGAGAAATGGCAGCGCTTCCCCTAAAATGCCGCGTTTCTTTATTCCCCCGCCTGTTCAAGGTTTGGGGCGGATCGGCAAAACAGATTTAAGAAGTGGATTGAGCAAGATGAAAACATTCAGTGCAAAGCCAGCTGAGGTCAAACGCGACTGGTACGTCGTCGATGCCGAAGGCAAGGCGCTGGGCCGTTTGGCCACCGAAGTTGCGCGCCGTTTGCGTGGCAAGCACAAGCCGGAATATACCCCACACGTTGATACCGGTGACTATATCGTCATCATCAATGCTGACAAGGTGGGCATTACCGGTAACAAGGCTAAAGACAAGATTTATTACCACCATACCGGTTACATCGGTAACATGCGTGCTTTCTCATTTGAGAAAATGCAACAGCGTGCACCAGGCCGTGTTATCGAAATGGCGGTCAAAGGCATGTTGCCAAAGAACCCACTGGGTCGTGCCATGTACCGTAAGCTGAAAGTTTACGCAGGCGCAGAACATAACCATCACGCACAGCAGCCTCAGGCGCTGGAATTCTGATCGGGCAGGAATCAAAATGGCTGAAACACAATATTATGGGACTGGTCGCCGCAAATCTTCCGCCGCTCGCGTTTTCATGCGTGCAGGCAGTGGTAACATCACGGTTAACGGCAAGGCTTTGGGTGACTTCTTTGGCCGCGAAACCGCCAGCATGGTGGTGCGCCAGCCGCTGAACACCGTCGACATGGCTGACAAGTTCGACATCAGCGTCACTGTTACCGGTGGTGGCATGACTGGCCAGTCCGGCGCGATCCGCCTCGGTATCGCCCGCGCACTGTTACAATATGATGAAGGTTTGCGTGGCTCGCTGAAGTCTGAAGGCTTCCTGACCCGCGACGCACGTAAGGTTGAACGTAAAAAGGTCGGTTTGCACAAGGCTCGCCGCGCTACCCAGTTCTCCAAACGTTAAATTGCTGGGGGAATTTCCCGCTTTCGGGATGCTTCCTTCTGTATCTGCAAAGCCACAGTGTATGATTACCTGTGGCTTTGTTGTTTCCAGATGCCTGAAATTGAAGGTTTCTTGCCGGTTGTCAGTCATGCCTTTTTTGTTAATTAATCATTGTGGCGTTTCTGCAACATTTGCGGTAAACTTTGTAGCGTATTTGCAAAATAGCTGTTGCAAGACGCTGGCAAGGGATGTATAAATACATTCCGTCAGATTGAACAAAATCGAAATTAAATCTTAATGACAGGACAAACCTTCTAAATAGGAGTCGACTCATGAAAAAAATGCTTGTAATCGCAGTTGCTGCTGCTCTGGTTGCCCCTGCTGCGGCAATGGCTGATACCACCCTGTACGGTAAACTGCACGCTTCCGTTGGTTCTGTTGACAATGGCGCTGGCTCTGAAACTATCGTTGAAAGCCATGCTTCACGTTTGGGCGTCAAAGGTTCCACTGAGCTGGACAATGGCCTGAGCGCTACTTACGGTCTGGAATATGGTCTGAACCTGGATGGTGATAGCAGCCGCGCACTGAGCGCCCGCAATACTTTTGCTGGTGTTAAAGGCGGGTTTGGTGAAGTTCGCATCGGTCGTCACGATACTCCAGCTAAACTGGCTACTGCTGGTCTGGATGCATTCGCTGACACCTACGGCGCAATGGAAAACATCATTGCAACTGATGGTCATCGTGTAGACAATGCTGTTGCTTATATCAATAAGTTTGGTCCGGTTGGTTTTGCTATCGCCCATTCAACTGCGCCTCTTAATGAAGATGTTGGTGCTGCTGTTGATACCGCTGCTAACACTGCGATGGTTAACTATGGCAATGGCCCCATGTATGCTGGCTTGGGTTATACCGATGTGAAAAATGTGGGTTCCACTGCAAACTTGGGCTTGGGCTGGAAAGCTGAAGCTGGTCATTTTGCTAACTTGGTTTATGAACAAGCTGAAGGCGATGGTGCAAATACTGCTGCGGTAGCATCTGCTACAGGCATCCCTGCTGCTGGTGCAAAAGACACTAACGTCTATGTCGCGGGTGGCTACAAGACTGGTGCTGCTACCTTGAAGGTCGGCTACGGCGAAGGCAAACGTGATGGTGCTGGTAAAGAAAAACAGACTAGTGTTGGCGTAGACTACAGCTTGGGTAAAAAGACTTCTGCTTACCTGTTGTGGAACGAAGACAAGAATCTGTCCCGTGCAGCGGTTGAAGCTTCTACTGACAAGCAAACTGCTACTGTTGTTGGTATCGTCAGCGAATTCTAATCCTTCGGGTTTGGAACAAAGCTAGTGGAAAAGGCTCCTTCGGGAGCCTTTTCTCGTTGTGGGAGTGTACCTGTTCATCTATGATGGGGTCATGTAGTGAACTAGGTTTTTGATCATGTTATATCTTAATATCCACGAGGCGAAAACGCATTTGTCCCGTTATCTTGAGCAACTCTTGCAAGGTGAGCGTATTTTCTTGTGTAAGCGTAATATACCCATTGCAGAGATACGCGCACTACCCAAGCCTCTTCAGCAAAAACGCCCAATTGGTTTGGCAAAAGGCGAGTTTACTGTACCAAGCCAGTTTTTTGAGCCGCTACCGGATGATGTGGTGATGGCATTTGAGGGGCATTGAACGATGCGGCTGTTATTGGATACCTGCGCGTTTTTATGGCTGATTTCCGATGATGATAATTTGAGCCAAACAGTGCGTGATCTGTTTCAAGACCCACAGAATGAAGTGTTTTTGAGTGCCATTTCACTGTGGGAAATAACGGTCAAATACCAACTGGGCAAGTTGCCCTTGCCGGAGCATCCGCGCCATTACATACCCCGCCAGCGTCAGGAGCATCAGATTGAACCCTTGAGCTTGCACGAAGATGCTATCCAGCATTTGGGGAATTTGCCAAGTATCCATCGAGACCCATTCGACCGGATATTAATCTGCCAGGCTCTTCAAGAGGGGTTGGTGTTGCTCACGCCAGACCCGTTGATCCAGCAATACCCTGTCAAGGTTATCTGGTAATGGTTTTGAATGTTGTCCGTCAATGCCAGCCATGCACCGCCTGTTGCGATGGCTGGGTGCAGATGAATATCCGTGGTGCGGGTGTCTATCCCGGTTGCCCTTGCCCGCACAGTACCGGCAAAGGGTGCGATGACTACGCTAACCGCCCGGTTGACCCCTGCGACAATTTCAACTGCGGCTGGATCATTCCTAACAGTCCGCTACCCGACTGGATGAAACCCAACGAAGCCAAAGTCATGCTGCTGTTCAACAAGCTCCAGTGGCGTGGCCTGCCGGTTGATCTTGCCGTGCCGGTCGGCAAACGTATTCCGCCCCGTGCCCTCAACTGGCTCAAACAATTTGCCGAAAAGCATGGCCGCCCACTGCTTTACACCGAACAGGTCGTGGTAAATGGCAAATTCCAGAAAGACCAGCAGACCATTGCCTATGGCCCACCTGAATTCCAGCAGGAAGTGATGCAAAAGGTGGCGCAAGGCCAGAGGCTGTGGCGGTGAGGGTCTCCCATCAATTGCCGAAGTCGAACCTTATGGATATTATGGAACTGATGTTACGCAGCAAGCTATCTGCCCAGCTATATTCAGAGGATGAACCAGAACCGCCTTGACCTCTACACGGACTACCTGAGCGTCACTTTTGGCTACGCCACCGCGACCGGGTTGTCCAACATGCTGGATGGCGGCATCAGCCATGATGCCATCAGCCGCTTTCTGTCAGAACGGGAGTACACCTCCAAAGATTTGTGGAAGCAAGTCAAAGGCATGGTCAGGGAGACGGAGTCAGAGGATGGGGTGCTGATCATTGATGATACGGTGGAAGAAAAGCCCCACATGGACGAAAACGACCTGATCAGCTGGCATTATGACCACTGCCTGGGACGTAATGTGAAAGGGATCAACCTGTTGAATTGCCTGTACCATGCGAATGATGTCTCCATCCCGGTAGCGTTTGAACTGGTGCGCAAGCCCATCCGCTACTGCGACCTCAAAACCCGGAAAGAAAGGCGGTGCAGTGAAGTCACCAAAAATGAACAGATGCGATTGATGATAGATCAGCAATTCCCGGTCAAAAAACACCTAACATCATGATTTTAAAAGATATTATCTCGAATTTTTCACAGTTATACGTGAAATTTTCTCTTGTAAATCATAGTGTTAAGCGTCACCGGGAATTGCTGATGATAGATACCTGCCTGCAAAACCAGTTGAAATTCTCGTGGGTGCTGGCCGACATCTGGTTCGCCTCTACTGAAAACATGGAACACATCAAACAAACCCGGCAAAAGGACTTCATCATGGCGCTGAAAAGCAACCGGCTGGTGGCCTTGAGCGAAGCTGACCGGAAGAAAAAACGTTACACCCGGCTCGACCAACTGGAATGGCCGGAGCAGGAAGCCGTCACGGGCTGGCTGAAGGGGCTGGATTTCCCCGTCAGGTTGGCCCGGCAAGTCTTTAAAAACAAGGACGGTAGTGAAGGCATCCTGTATCTGGCCTGTAGCAAGCTGGAAGCTGAGTGGGACAAAATCACCACAACCTACCAGAAACGGTGGAAAGTGGAGGTCTTCCATAAATCGCTCAAGTCCAATGCGGCCTTTGCCAAATCACCTGCCCACACTGCCAGGACGCAGGCCAACCACCTGTTCGCCTCCATTGTCGCAGTGTTCAAGATGGAGTGTTTGACGGTCAGGAAAAAACTTAACCACTTTGCCTTGAAATCCAAGCTGTACATCAAGGCCATACGGACGGCATTTGACGAGCTACAGGCTTTCAGGGCTGCTGCGTAACATCAGTTATGGAAAGCACATTAGTTGGCTCACAGGTAAGGATATGGGTGCGTTAAAACAAGCCATCACCTACACCGCTGCCGAATATCTGGCGATGGAGCAGGCCGCAAATTTCAAAAGCGAGTTTGTGGACGGTTATATTTATGCCATGTCCGGCGCGAGTGAGAACCATAATCTGGTCACTGCGAATATCGGCAGTTACTTTCACAGTCTCTTGCGTGGTCAGCAAGCCTGCCGTGTGTTCATGAGTGATATGCGTCTGGAACTGAACGCGGGGCAGTGTTATTACTATCCCGACGTCATGCTGACCTGCGAGGGCAAGAGCGATGACCCTTACCACAAACGTAACCCCTGCCTGCTGGTGGAAGTGACATCACCCAGCACCAAGACCGTCGATTACCGCGAAAAGCTACGTCATTATCTGGCAGTCCCGTCGCTGCGGTATTACCTGATTGCAGCCCCCGATGTGCGTAAGGTGGAATATTTCCAGCGCAATGCGGAAGGGCAATGGGAAAGCAGTATTCTGGAAGAAGATGAAGTCTTGCTGATGGACTGTCCGCCTGTCCATTGCGGTTTGCGTTTGCGTGATGTCTATCTGGATATGGATGTTCCCGAACGTTAGATTTCTGAGCGACTAAAGCCTTCGTCTTACGTGGGTTTTTTTCAATGCTGCGGCGCGTTACACTACGCATCTTTGCCAAAGCCGTATGAATGCCATGACTGTCATGCACCCGATCCGGGAAATTCCTTACAACTACACCTCATTCTCCGACAAGGAAATCGTCCTGCGCCTATTGGGCGCGCGGGCGTGGGAAATCCTGCAAGGGTTGCGTGAAAAGCGCGAAACCGGCATCTCCTCCCACATGCTGCTGGAGCTGCTCGGTGATATGTGGGTGGTGCTGCGCAACCCTTATATCCAGGATGACCTGCTGGAAAATACCGACCGTCAGAAATCCCTGATCGACACGCTATGCGAACGTGTCGGCAAGATCGAGGAACGCGCTAAAGGCAATGTCCTGACGCTGGAACTGGTGCAGATTGCCCGTCAGGCGCTGAACGATTTCTCCGACAGCTTCAAGAAACATGCAGCCCTGCGTGAAAAAGCCCGCAAGCGCCTGCAAAAAATCACCCGCAAGGACAATATCCAGTTCGATGGTCTTGCCCGTGTTGCCCACGTAACGGACGCAACCGACTGGCGCGTGGAATTGCCGTTCGTGGTGCTGACGCCGGATACCGAAGCCGAAATGGCCGCATTGGTGCAAGCCTGTATCGAGCTTGGCCTGACGGTCATCCCACGCGGTGGCGGCACTGGCTACACCGGCGGCGCGATCCCGCTGGATGCCCGCAGCGCCGTCATCAACACCGAAAAGCTCGAATTCATCAGCGAAGTCCGCCACCGCAATGACCTGCCGGGTGTAGACAAAACCGTGCCGGTAGTACGTACTGGGGCAGGGGTGGTGACCCGCCGTGTTTCCGATCTGGCAGGCAAGCATGGGCTGGTGTTCGCGGTTGACCCGACCTCGCAGGACGCCTCCACCATCGGCGGCAACATCGCCATGAACGCAGGTGGCAAGAAAGCCGTACTGTGGGGAACCACCCTCGACAACCTGCTTTCCTGGCGCATGGTGACGCCGGATGCCGACTGGCTGGAAGTCACCCGCCTGAACCACAACCTCGGCAAAATCCACGACCAGCAAACCGTGCAGTTTTCCGTGCAGCGTTTCCAGCCGGATGGCAAAACACCCAAGGGCGCGGCAGAAACCCTCACCTACGAAGGCCGCTATTTCCGCAAGGAAGGGCTAGGCAAGGACGTGACCAACAAATTCCTCGGCGGTTTGCCCGGTATTCAGAAAGAAGGCTGTGATGGCCTGATTACCTCCGGCGAATTCATCCTGCACCGGATGCCGGATCAAATCCGCACCGTCTGTCTCGAGTTCTACGGCACCGATTTGCACGAAGCCGTGCCTGCCATTGTCGAAGTGAAAAACTACCTCGACAGCCGCACCGACGTGCTGCTTTCCGGCCTCGAACACCTCGACGAACGCTACGTCAAGGCGGTGAAATACACCCCGAAAGGCGCGCGCGGCATGTTGCCGAAAATGGTGCTGATCGCCGACATCGTGAGCGACGACGAAAAAGCCGTGGCCGAATCCGCCGCCGAAGTGGTACGCCTCGCCAATGCCCGTAACGCTGAAGGTTTCATCGCCATCAGCCCGGAAGCGCGCCGCCAGTTCTGGGCAGACCGTTCTCGCACTGCCGCTATCGCTGCCCACACCAATGCCTTCAAGATCAACGAAGACGTGGTGATCCCACTGCACAACCTGGCGCGTTACACCGAAGGCATCGAAACCATCAACATCCGCCAGTCGATGCAGAACAAGCTGCGCATGATCGACGCGCTGCTGGAGCACTTGGCGGGCGACCTGCCGGAACTGCGCACTGTTGCTGGCTATGAGGCCAGCGCGGAGCGCAGCGCCATTCTCGCCAACAAGGTCACACACGCCACCGCTTTCCTGCAACAGCGCAAACGGCGTTGGGAACAGATTCTGGCCAACTTCGACACGCCTGCCGCCGAACATCAGGATTTGCTGGATGAAACGGCCAAAGCTGCCCAGCGCCCGACCGACCGGGTGATTGACCTGTTGTTGCGGCGCGAGTTGCGCATTTCCTACCGCAAGGAAATCCTGCGCCCCTTGCAGGAAATGTTTGCTGGGCGCGAACTGGCTCCGCTGTTGCAAGCGCTGGAAAAGATCCACGGGCGCATCCGCACCAGCCGCCTGTTTGTGGCGCTACACATGCACGCGGGTGATGGCAACGTTCACACCAACATTCCGGTCAACTCCAACGACTACGACATGTTGCACGAAGCTGAGCGTATGGTGGATGACATCATGGTGCTGGCGCGCGATCTGGATGGGGTTATTTCCGGCGAGCATGGCATCGGCCTGACCAAGTTCCAGTATCTGGATGAGCGCGAAATCAACGAGTTCGCCGGTTACAAACAACAGGTAGACCCGCAGGGGCGTTTCAACAAGGGTAAGCTGTTGCCCGGTTCTGGCTTGCAGAATGCCTACACGCCATCCTTGCGCCTGGTGGAACGCGAGGCTCTGCTGCTGGAACACAATGAACTCGGCGCACTTAATACCGACATCAAGGATTGTCTGCGTTGCGGCAAGTGCAAGCCGGTATGCAATACGCACATTCCGCGTGCTAACCTGCTGTATTCGCCGCGTAACAAGATTCTGGCCACCGGCCTGATGATTGAGGCGTTCTTGTATGAGGAGCAGACCCGGCGCGGCATTTCCATCCGCCACTTCGACGAGATGAATGATGTGTCCGACCACTGCACGGTCTGCCACAAGTGCGTCACGCCTTGCCCGGTCAACATCGACTTCGGCGAAGTCAGCGTGCGGATGCGCAGCATCCTGCGTGAGCGCGGCAAGAAAAAGACCAGCCCGGTGACGTGGGCATCAATGCAGTTCCTCAACCTGAAAGACCCGACGCAAATCAACCTGATGCGTACCGGCATGATCAAGTTCGGCTACAAGGCGCAGCGTTTTGCTTACAAGCTGGCGAAAAATGTCGGGCTGGTGGGGAACGGTCATCCGCCTGCCGCCACGCTGGGCAAGCCGCCGATCAAGGAACAGGTGATCCAGTTCGTGAAAAAGCCGCTGCCGAAGGGGCTTCCGGCCAAAACTACCCGAGCTATGCTGGGGTTGGAAGACAGTCAGGTGATCCCGATCCTGCGTGACCCCAACAAGGAACGCGGCGATGCGGTGTTCTATTTCCCCGGCTGTGGTTCCGAACGCCTGTTCAGTCAGGTGGGGCTGGCGACGCTGGCGACGCTGTACGAAACTGGCGCGACCACGGTGCTGCCACCAGGCTACCTCTGCTGTGGCTACCCGCAAAATGCGGGCGGCGATTTGAAGAAGGGCACTCAGATTTCCACCGAAAACCGTGTACTGTTCCATCGCGTCGCCAATGCGCTCAGCTATCTCGACATCAAGACTGTGATCGTGTCCTGTGGCACTTGCATGGATCAGCTGCTCAAGTACGAATTCGGCAAGATTTTCCCCGGCTGCCGGTTGCTTGACATCCACGAATACCTACTGGAAAAGGGTATGAAAATGGATGGGGTGAGCGGCATCCAGTATGTCTACCACGACCCGTGCCATTCGCCGATGAAACAGGTTAACCCGCTGAAAGTGGCTCAGGCACTCACCGGTTCCAATGTGGTGCTGAGCGACCGTTGCTGTGCGGAAGCGGGAACCTTCGCTATCAGCCGCCCGGATATTTCCAGCCAGCTGCGCTTCCGCAAGACGGAAAGCCTTAAGGCGGGCATTAAGGATTTGACGGGTGCGGAAACGGCGCAGAATGGCAATGTGAAAATCCTCACCTCCTGCCCGGCCTGTCAGCAGGGCCTGTCGCGTTACGCTGATGATACCGGCGCGGAAACCGACTACATTGTGGTGGAGATGGCGAACCATCTGCTGGGCAAGGACTGGCAGTCTGGGTTCGTCGATAAAGCCACGCATGGCGGGCTTGAGAAGGTGCTGCTCTAGAGAGGTAACGACTGCTACACCGTTGGTGTAACTGCGACGGATGTAGTGCTGCAATATTTCGTTACACTCACGCAATAGTCGTGAAATTTTGTTCCTCTACCATTGGCGCATTTTCTGATGAGTAGCCGTTTATGCCATTATCCAAATCTGTACGCCGCAAGCTAATGCACACCCGCGTTGTAACCTGTCACGGTTATCAGCGTGATGATGGGCTTTGGGATATTGAAGGCCATATGGTCGATACCAAACCTTATGCCTTCAACAGCATTGAGCGCGAGGGTGGTTTTATTGATGCCAATGAGGCACTGCATGATATGTGGGTGCGCCTGACGCTGGATGGTGATTATAAGATTCACGCCATTGAGGCAGTAACCGATTGGGCGCCATTCACCGGTTGCCCGCGCGCGTCAGCCGTTTTTCAGGGGTTGGTTGGTGTCACGATTGGCAATGGCTGGATGCGCCTGATCAAGGAACTGATGGGTGGGGTGCGTGGTTGCACCCACTTAACGGAATTGCTGGGGCCGGTTGCAACCACTGCTTTCCAGACGATCATGAGCAGCAATCCAGGTTTTTATGGCGATGCGGCAGGTGTCCTGACAGAGCCTCCTCCTTATATCAACAGTTGCCACGAACTGCATGAGTCGGGCGTGATAGTGAAAACGCTTTGGCCGCAGTTTTACAGGCCTGTTTAGGAACAAATACCGCTTCTTTAGTGCCAATCCACATCGCTCATCAACATATAACCAGCACCGTATACGGTTTTGATCAAGTTGGGTGTCTTGGGGTCGGTTTCCAGCTTTTTACGGATACGTGACATCCGTACATCAATACACCGGTCAAAGGTGTTGTTATCGTGGCGCATTGGCAGTAACTGTTCGCGTGAGAGGATTTGTTTGGGGGCTTTCAGCAGGCTAAGTAGCAGTTCCGCCTCCGCAGTACTGAGAATTTCCTGGCTGCCGTTTTGCCCTGACAGGGTTAGGGTGGCTGGGTTGAAATTCCATCCGCCGAATCGGGCCTGCTTGCGTGGGCGGTCACTCAATTGGTACGTGGCCATTTTTTCCATTCGCCGTAGAATGCTGTTGGTGCGGGCGAGTAATTCACGTGGGTCAAATGGCTTGCTGATGTAGTCATCTGCCCCCAGTTCCAACCCCAGTACGCGGTCAGGCAGACTATTGCGGCCTGATAAAATGATAACGCCTGTCTTGCAACTATCCCCTAGTTGGCGTATCAGGCTCAGGCCGTCCATATCAGGCAAGCCCAAATCAACAATCATGAGATCCGGTTTTTGTTGCCTCAGGATATATTGTGCTTGTGAGCCTGTCTGGAAAGTGCGGACGGTATAATTGAATTTCTGTAATTCTCCACTGACCAGTTTACAAATCTCGGCTTCGTCATCCACAACATAAATCAGTTTAGGCTCAATATGCGTTTCAGGGTCTTGTTTTCCCCGGCATTGCAAACGTGATGGATAGCGGTAAAGTTAGTCATTTCCGATAGCCAAGGAGAGGCTTTATGACCTCGCTCATCAGTATTTCCAGCCTGACCAGTGATGCCGCCTGTTTCGAGCAAGTCCGTTCCGTGCGTTGGCCTAATGGGGTGATTTGTCCGCACTGCGGTTCACAGGACACTATCCGTCGAGGCAAGGATGACACCCAGCAGGAACGCCAGCGTTACCAGTGTAAGGATTGCCAAAAGCGTTTTGATGACCTGACGGGAACGGTGTTTGAAGGCCACCACCAGCCGCTGAAGGTGTGGGTGTTGTGCCTGTACCTGATGTCGTTGAACCTGTCCAACCAACAAATCGCCCGCGAATTGGGGTTGAACAAGGATGATGTTCAGGCGATGACGGAACAGTTACGGCGTGGTGTCGAGAAAAAAACGCCAGTAAACCTGTTTGGGAATGTTGAATTTGATGAGGTTTATGTCAAGGCTGGACACAAGGGAAACCCCGAAGCCGTCGCGGATGCTGGGCGTGAAGGTCGCCGCCGCGCCCTGAAAGGTGCGCCGGGGCGTGGGACACTGGAAAAGGACAAACCACCCATTTTCGGCATGATCCAGCGTTCCGGGGAGGTCGTGATCCGTATGCTGGCGAATGTGAAACAGACGACGATCAAGCCGTTGATTGTGGAAACGGTGGCAGCAGGCACGCTGGTCTACACCGATGAGTACAACATTTACAGCCGATTGGAAGAATGGGGCTATGCCCACAAAACCGTCAACCATGGCGCAGGCGAATATGCCCGTGACGAAGATGGTGACGGTTTCCATGAAGTCCACGTCAATACGATGGAAGGTTTTTGGTCACTGTTACGCTCATGGTTACGACCTCATCGGGGGATCTCACAAGAAAAGCTACCGTGTTACCTTGCATTCTTCGAGTCTCTTCACAACATCAGGAAACGGGGGCAAGCTGCCTTACAGTCCTTGCTTTCGCTGCTGTTGGGATAAGACCCTGAAACGCATATTGAGCCTCAGTTTATTGGTTTTCATGGTTTTGCTCCTCCTTTTGTGCTGCTTGCCAAAGCGCCTGACCTAGGCTGTGCAGATCAAACGGTTTGTGTAATAGCGGAAAGCGGATGAGGTGAGGCTCTGCCAGGCCAGCTTCACGGTAATGGCCGCTTATCAGTAAAATCACGCTTTGTGGTTTTGTTGCGTGAAGTCGAGCCGCCAATTGGCGGCCATCCAGGCTGCCTGACAGCATGATGTCCGTTACCATGCCATCCAGGTTGGGTAGGGTATTGATCAGCTGTAACGCTTCATCCGCATCAGGTGCTTCAGCGACGCGCAGGCCGAGCTGCATGAGTTGCGTGCGGATGACCTTGCGTACATCTGCATTGTCTTCCACCAGCAAGAACAGTTTGCCACCCAGTATGGCCTGGGCATGGGAAATGTCCCTCAGGGGGTGTTGCTGGGGCGGGCTTGGATTATGGCTGGCTGGTAATAGCAGGGTAATGCAAGCCCCGCCGTCCGGCTGGTTACTGACCCGGATATAACCATTGGACTGTTTGACGAAACCGTAAACCATACTCAAGCCTAAGCCGGAGTTGGTTGTTCCCGATTTGGTGCTGAAAAACGGTTCAAAAGCCAGTTTTAAGGCTTCTTCGCTGAAGCCAGTGCCTCGGTCGCAAACGCCAATCTCCACGTAATGGCCGGGCGTGACTGGCTCATCATAGCCATCCGCTGCCGTGATGTGCTGTTGGCAAGTGTGAAAGTGCAATGCCCCTCCTCCAGGCATGGCATCACGGGCGTTGAGTGCCAGATTGACCAGGGCACTTTCCAGGTGCGAGGGGTCAACGTGCGCTGGCAAGGGGGAGCTGTCATTCTGGTAAACCAGTGCAATCTGCGCAGGCAGGGAACTGCGTAACAGCGCAATGGTTTCGCTCATGAGCTGTCCAACATTGACATCAACGGGTTGCAGTGGCTGGCGGCGGGAAAAAGCGAGCAAACGCTGGGTAATATCGGCGCTACGCCGGGAGGCTCGTATCGCCGGGGTGAGGAAGTCATCCAGCCCGGCAGTCTGCTGGTAGCGGTCGCGTGCCAGCAGCAGGTTGCCTAAAATGACGGATAGCAGGTTGTTGAAATCATGGGCAAGCCCACCGGCCAGCTGCCCGACAGCATTCATGCGCTGGGCGCGGGCATTGGTTTCCAGCAATTCTTCAGTGCGCTGTTTGACTTGGGTATCCAGTGTGTCAATGTTGTTTTTCAGGCGTTCCACCATGCCGTCAAAGCTTTTGGCGAGCAGCCCGATTTCATCATTGTCATGAATACCACTTTTGGCCGTCAGGTCGCCTTGACTAACTTTGAGGGCTGTACTGGCTAACTGTTCGAGCGAATGGGTAACCCGTCTGGCAAAGATATAGGCCAATACCGTTACCCCCATAATGCTCAATACTGCCAGAATCAGCAGGCGTTCACTGAGTGTTTCCGAACTGCTGCGTAATTCGTCCAGATATACAGATGAGCAAATGTACCGTAAGCGCCGTTAAATCGCCCTACTTGCCCTTGTCAAAAAAGGGACTTTTTTCGCACATTTCTCCAGCGGCACATTCCATGGCAGGAGGGCCTCCCATTTTTCCAGGGTGTCGGCCTGGGCGATATGCTCCAGCAGATAGCGGATATAGGCATACGGTTCGAGGCCGTTGGCCTTGGCGGTTTCAATCAGGGAATAACAGGCGGCGCTGGCGCGCGCGCCATGCGGGGTGTCGGCAAACAGCCAGGCTTTGCGGCCCACGGCAAAGGGGCGGATGGCGTTCTCCGCCAGCACATTGCTGATATGCAGGTCGCCGCGTTGGCAGTAGCCACTCAGGTATTCCCACTGGTTGAGGCAGTATTCCATCGCCTTGCGGGTGAGGCCGCCTTTCATCACCTTGCCGACCTGCGTTTCCAGCCAGGTTTTCAGTTCGTTGAGCAGGGGCACGCTCAACTGCTGGCGCAGGCGGTATTTCTCCGCCGTGTCCAGGCCCTTGATGTTGTCCTCGATGCGGTAGAGCCTGCGGATCATGCCCAGGGCAATATCCGCCAGGGTGGGTTTGCCACGGGCCTGTTTGCCGCCCGCCGCCTTGACGGCCTCCACGAACTTGCGGCGGGCATGGTCCCAGCAGCCAATGCGGGTGATGGCGTTGTTGCGGCACACGGCGGCGTAACCGGAATAGCCGTCGGCCTGGAAAATGCCGTGGAAGTCCATCAGTAGGCGTTCGGGGACGCTCCCCGCCCGGCTGGGGTCGTATTCAAACAAGACCGCCACCTGGTTCGGCGGGCCGCCCCGCACCACCCACATCCATTTGTCGGCCTGGGCGGTTTTGCCGTCCTCCTTCAGCACCTGGATGCGGGTTTCATCGCCTTGCAGGTAAGCGCCGCTGTTCTGGGTTTCGCGCAGCAGGTTGAGCAGGGGTTTGAAGCTGTCCTCCAGACGGATGATCCAGTGGGCCATGCTGCTGCGGCTGAGTTCCGCGCCGTGGCGTTTGAAAATGCCCTCCAGGCGGTACAGGGGCAGGCCATCGGCGTATTTGGCGATGATGACCTGCGTCAGCAGGTTGAGGCTGGCATGGCATTTGCCCAACGGATGGGGCGGACGGGCGGCGGCGACCAGCGTTGGCCCGCCATCTGCCGTTGCCGGGGCGGGATCCTGGCTGGCCCCGGCGGCAAACACGGCTTTTTCCTGCCAGTATTCCAGCACCACCAGTTGCGCCGGGATGTAGTCCAGCTCTTCCTTGACCTTGGTGAAAAACGTGCGGGTCGCCCCGGCTTTTTCCGCATCACCCAACAACA
This sequence comes from Thiothrix nivea DSM 5205, assembly GCF_000260135.1. Taxonomy (NCBI): domain Bacteria; kingdom Pseudomonadati; phylum Pseudomonadota; class Gammaproteobacteria; order Thiotrichales; family Thiotrichaceae; genus Thiothrix; species Thiothrix nivea. The sequence goes on from NZ_JH651384.1 coordinate 3,619,853, forward strand.
GCTCCACCCGTTGGCGCTTCAGCCCGGGCGGGAAGCCGCGCTGGCGTTGGCTGGGGCGGGGCCTGGCGGGTTCCGCCTCCGGCAGTCGTCCGGCGATGTCCTCCAGCGCGGTTGCCAACTCGGCTTCATCAAACAGGTCAATCTGGAAGGGGAGCTTTTCAGACTGGGCGCTAAACCGCTGTATTTTGGCCAGGCGCAGCATTTCTTCCAGGAGCTGGATATGGTGGTCACGCTGTTTCAGGACGGCGGCAAATTCCGCCTCTTGCTGCGCCAGCAACTGGCGCAGGCGGGCAGCGTCCAGGTCGCTATGGGATGTGGTTTTGGGGGCTGGCGGCGGTGCTAAATCCATGGGTTAAATGATAACAAAATCATCAGGATAAGTCGCTAAAACAGCGCCCCGTAGCACAACTTTTTATGCCCTTTGAGCAGGCTGATGTCATAACCGTCCAGCAGCCAGTTGATCTGCTGGGCCGTCAGCGCCATCACCCCGCCATCCCCCGTTTGCGGCCAATGGAACTTCTCTTCCGCCAGGGCTTTGTAATACAGCACAAAGCCATTGTCTTCCCAATACAGGCATTTGATTTTCGTGCGCTGGCGGTTGGTGAAGGCGTACAGCGCCCCGGCAAACGGGTCGTGGCCCAATTCCTGCGCCACGATCGCCGCCAGCCCCTGGGCGGCCTTGCGGAAATCAATGGGCGGGCGGTAAAGGTAAATGTCCGGCATCTCCCCGGCGGGGCGGAAATAACGGGCCATTACAACTGCCCCAGCAACCGGCGCAGCAAGGCCACATTGCCGGGGTGGATATTCCTGATCACCAGGCCATTCGGCAGGGACAGCTCCAGGCCATCGCCCGTCCGGGCGTCTGTCCCCGGCTGCGCCGGGCGGACAGTCACGAAACCGGAAGGCTCTGGCAATACCGGGCGTTTGCCATCCCCGGGCGGCTTGCCCGCCGTACCGCATAATTTGCGCCGCCAGTAGACAAAGCCGTGGTAACTCAACTGTTCCTGTTCACAATACTGGACTCCGGAAAGGCCGGAGGACTGGAAGTGTTGGAGCTGGGCTTGCCAGTACGCCAGACGCCCATCTTGACCTGGATTCATCGTGTTCTCCCATGCAATCTGTTGCTGATGGGCTGAGTGTCCGGGATTACGTGGGGCGCTGAAAGGAGGGGGATTTAGAAGCGCTTACAATGTACCAATCAAAACCTGGCAGGTAGCGCACAAGGGATAATTTTTCGTAAACATAGTTGCCGGGGTCTGTTGGTTTGTCCCACTTGTAATGAAGCTCCTTGCCCGTGTCAGCCACGGCTTTCAAATCATCGGTGATAGGGTTTTGACTTAAAGGGTTCTTGAGGTCAGGAATACGCAAGCCATCAATATTGGGGTTAGGGTGTACTAAAATGCGGCTGTGTGAATCAAAGACAAACAAATAGCCTGTTTTGGCAACTTTAATTTCAGCAAGTGCTTCGCGTAATTCGCGCAACGCATTTTCCCGGCGGAGTTTGACTTCTTTGCTTAGGTCATCCAGATAAACGCCTGCGCCAATGACAAAGCCCCATTGTGGATAATTCTTGACATAAGACACCTTGTCTAATGGTTCCGCCTGCTCCAGGCGATTCCATTTGTATTGATAAAAACCCTCACCCTCGGCAATGGCCTGTTTGACAATATTGGGCAGGATGGGGTTTCCGGCTTTGTCACGTATCCCGGCTGGGTCTTTACCATGAAAGCGTGGGTCTGGGTGTGATAACAGGACACCTTTGTCATCAGCAATCCAGATGTAATCTTTATTGCCATAAGTAAAGTCGCGGATCACATCAAAGGCTTGCTGGCGAACTTGTGACAGGGGAATGCCCTGTTGTTGCGCTTCACGGAAGCGTGTATTCAGGTACGACTCTGTAATGGAAACGGCCACTTTGAGCTGTTGGTGGTGGGTCTCCAGGGCTTGTGCTTGGTAATCCTCAACGGTAAGCGTTCACGCCATTTGTAGCGGTTTGCGGGTACAGACCTGCCCCAAGGGGAAGCGCACGGCGACCGGCTTATGAGCCAAGCCTTGGGAGCACACATAGCGCATCAGGGTTGCCATATCCATCCCCAATTGCCGGGCAGTCCCCAACACGGTCAGCACGGTTGGCCGGAACCTGTCCCCTTGTGCCGACTGGCTGGCAAAACTGGTCTTACGCCATTGCACGTAGGGGCGGATCACCCGTTCAGCGCGGTTATTGGTGAGGGGAATGCGTGTATCCTTGAGGAAAGTCCAGCACATGGCCTCATCTTTACGGAGATGTTTGCATTGGTTGCGGGTGCGTTTGCAGTTATCCAATGCTTCGCCCAGGCTGAGGGTGGCCTGGAAGCTGCGGCGCAGGCGCAGTATCCGCCGCCGGTAGCGTGCCGCCCCTTCGGGGTGCTGTTGCCAGCGGTGATGGGTGCGGACGGTGGCGCAGGCAATCAGCAGCAGGCGTTTGCCAACCATTCCCCCTCCGCCACAACGCCCGGCCATCTTGCGGAAGTGCCGGATCAGGTGTGCCCAGCACAGTTGCCGCCGTTCGGGCGGGACATTGCCGTAACCGCTGAAGTGGTCTGTCACCAGATAACCGGTAAAACTGCCCAACAAGGCATCGGCGGCAGCCTTGCCGCGTGAGTAATGGGTCATGAAGTACGTGACGGTGTTGTCCGCCAATGCCCATAACCAGTAGGTGTTCGTGCCACGGTAATGGCGGGTTTCATCGGCATGGCAGACCGCCTGCCCACGCACATGCTCACCGACCTGACGGTACAGCGGCCCCATCCACGGGATGGATTTGCCTTGCGCTTTGCTGATCGCCCCGGTGCTGAAGCGCACCTGCCAGACTTCCCACAACAGGAGCTGGGTTTGGCGCATCGACAGGCGAAACTGTCCGGCCAGCACCACAATCCAGGCAATCACACCCGCACCCATTTGCCCGCTGGGGACCCAGTCCGGCCACTGGCTGTGGTGTTGGTTGCCGCAGGATTGGCAGACACCGTGGTAAAACTGGTGCTCCGTCACCTCGGGTGGCGGCGGAGGGGCGATGTCCGTGACCTGATGGCGGTAAGGGTTTTCCCAGTCAACCGCCACTGCCCCACCACAGGCGCAGGTGCTTTCCGGGAAATACTGTTCAGTGCGGGTCACTTGTTCGGGGGGATATAACGCCCGTTCGTGGCGTGGATGGCCGGGTTGCCCGCCATGCGGGCGGCCACTCCCCTTGCGTTTTGGACGGGCTGCCCGTTGTTCCGGGCTGTCTGAGGACGGCGGTTTGGAGCTGTTGCGGGAACTGCTGCCCAGTTTGGCCACCAGTTCTTCGAGCTGTTTTTGCAGCGTTTCGACTTGCTGTTCCAACACCACTACCCGTGCCGCTTGCTTCTCCAACCCGGCTATCCGTTCCTGTTGGCGCACGATCAGCTGATGTGCTTCATCAAGGGTGGTCGGCAGTGGGTGGGCTAGGGCTGGCAAGGGGATAATGGCTCGTTATTGGGATGGGGTGAATTTACTATAAAATCGCTGCAATGCCTATCAGAGGGCGTGAACGCTTACTCCTCAACGCTGGTATACATGCGGTTGGCAATTTCAAACACATTATTGAGGGCAAGACGGCTGGAATTTCTCTCTATTTCAAATACTTTTTGCTTAATAAGTGGAACGGAATAGACATAAGTGATGAAAAAAGTAATCAATGTCAACCCTAGGATGGCGATGAAAAAGCGCCGGGACAGGCGTGATTTCAGGGGTTGAAAATAGTTCACGCACGCTTCCTGTGGGTGGTTCAACATCGGTATGCATCAAAGTGTAACATCAGACACCTCAAAAAAGTGCATTTGCAATAATTCGTTACATTTCAGCAACAGTGCCGCAAAAATACCTTGTTAGCCTTTTGGATCATTGATCTGGGAGGAGTCAATCGATGAGCAATAATGCCAGTGACCATATACTGGAAACCCGACATTTAACCAAAGAGTTCAAGGGTTTTACGGCGGTGGATAATGTCAGCCTGAATATTCAGCGTGGGCATATTCACGCCCTGATTGGCCCCAACGGGGCGGGTAAAACCACTGTATTCAATCTGCTGACCAAATATTTGACTCCGACTTCCGGGCAAATCCTGTTTAACGGCAACGATATTACCCCGGTGGAAGCATCGGCTATTTCCCGGATGGGAATGGTGCGCTCTTTTCAGATTTCTGCGGTATTTCCACGCTTAAGTGTTTTGGAAAATGTACGTATTGCCTTGCAGCGCAAGGAAGGTAATAGCTTCCATTTCTGGCGGTCTGAAAAGGTGCTGGACAAACTCAACGGGCGTGCCGAGGAATTGCTGGATGCGGTGGGTTTAGTGGATTTTGCCAAATCCATTACGCTGGATTTGCCTTACGGGCGCAAACGGGCGCTGGAAATTGCTACGACTTTGGCTCTGGAACCGGAATTGCTGCTGCTGGATGAGCCTACCCAGGGTATGGGGCATGAAGATGTGGATGTGGTGGCCAACCTGATCAAAAAAGTTTCCGTGGGGCGTACCATCTTGATGGTCGAGCATAATCTGCATGTGGTTTCCAGGTTGGCTGACCGCATCACAGTGTTGCAGCGGGGAGCCGTTCTGACCGAAGGCAATTACGCCACGGTATCCGCTGACCGGCGTGTGAAAGAGGCCTATCTGGGCGTGGCCGCAGAGGAGGTAGCTGTATGAGTCTGGACGGCAAGGGCGATGAGAAACTGCGTATCCAGGACTTGCACGCATTCTATGGCGAGTCGCACATCCTGCACGGTATTGACCTGCACGTAAACAAAGGGGAGTTGGTGACGTTGCTGGGGCGTAATGGCTCAGGGCGCTCCACGACCCTCAAGTCCATCATGAACATGGTTGGGCGGCGTTCTGGCAGCATTATGGTTAATGGTACGGAAACCATGCATATGGCAGCGCACCGTATCGCACATTTGGGTATTGGTTTTTGTCCTGAAGAGCGCGGCATATTTTCCAGCCTTAATGTAGAAGAAAACCTGATGTTGCCGCCTTCGGTGCGCAGCGATGGCATGAGTGTGGAAGAAATTTACGCCATGTTCCCCAATTTATACGAGCGCCGTTTTAGTCAGGGTACGCGCTTGTCAGGCGGGGAACAGCAAATGTTGGCCTTGGCGCGAATTTTACGTACAGGTGCCAATATCCTGCTGCTGGATGAAATTACCGAGGGGCTTGCCCCTGTGATTGTGCAGAAACTGGGTGAAGTGCTGGGTAAACTGAAACAACGCAATTTGACGATTTTGCTGGTGGAGCAGAATTTTCATTTTGCGGCCCCATTGGCTGACCGGCATTACGTTATGGAACACGGCCATATTGTGGAAGAGGTGCAGCAGTTTGAGCTGGAGGATAAACGTGGCCTGCTGAATACCTATCTGGGCGTATAAAACCTTAACTATTTTATCAGGAGAGAAGAGGATGAGCATGAAGAATGTAATGTTGGCAACAGCTATTGCAATGGCATTGGGGATAAATAGCGCATATGCAGAGGGTATTTCCGATGACAAGGTTAAAATCGGCGTGATGGCTGATATGGGGGGGACTTACGCGGATGCCTGTGGAAAAGGTTGTGTGGCTGCCATTGAAATGGCTGTTGCCGATTTCGGTGGTAAAGTATTGGATAAACCTATTGAGGTTATTTCAGCGGATGACCAGAACAAGCCGGATATTGGTTCTGCTACGGCACGTGAATGGGTCGACAAGGAAAAAGTGGATGCAGTCGGCGGGATTGTATCTTCGGCCGTCGGTTTGGCGGTAGGCCAAGTGTTAAAAGACGCGAAAAAACCTATGCTGATTTCCACGGCAGGTAGCCCGGCATTTTATACCAAGGCGTGTTCCCCGTTTAATGCGCACTGGACTTACGACGTCGTCGCGTTGGCCAATGGTACGGTGAAACCTCTGGTGGCAGAAGGCAAGAAAAAATGGTTCTTTATTACCGCTGATTATGAATTTGGTAATGCCCTGGAAAAGGCATCGACAGGTGTCATTGAGAAAAATGGTGGGGAAGTTGTGGGTGGTGTCAAAGTTCCGTTGGGTACGACAGACTTTTCCTCTTATATTTTGCAAGCCCAGTCAGCAGGGGCTGATGCAGTGGCATTCGCCAACGCAGGCAAGGATTTTGTGAACTCGTTAAAGGCTGCGCATGAGTTTGGCCTGGATAAGAGCGCCACAATGGTGGGTTTGCTGGTGTTTGCTTCCGATGTTCAGGCGATTGATCCAGCGGTGATTGGGGATATGAATCTGACTACCGGGTTTTATGGCGAAATGGATGATAAAACCAAGGAATGGTCAAAGCGTTACAAGGAAAAATTTGGCAAAACACCCGGAATGGGTCAGGCAGGGGCTTACTCATCGGTCATGCATTACCTGAATGCTGTGCAGGCAGCCGGTACGGATGAAGGTGAAGCTGTGATGGCAAAAATGAAATCCACCAAGCCTGATGATTTCTTTGCACGTAATGCCGAGTTGCGTGCTGATGGGCGCATGGTGCATGACATGTATTTTGCCCGTGTGAAAAAAGCGGATGAACGTGCCAATGAAGATGATATTTTCGAGGTGAAACAAACACTGGCAGGTAATGATGTATTCTTGCCGATGTCTCCCGAGTGTGATTTTGGCGCTAAGAAGTAAAGCGTGACAAGGGTGTTGATGATTCTGTCAGCACCTTTCCATTTATCATTCAAAGGTGGTTTTATGGAGACATTCCTCGGCATCAACCCCGCTGCTTTGTTCGGCCAATTGTTGGTTGGTTTGATCAATGGTTCGTTTTATGCATTGTTGAGTTTGGGTCTGGCGATTATTTTTGGCCTATTGCGCATTATAAATTTCGCCCAGGGTGCTCTGTATATGATTGGTGCATTTCTTGCGTGGCTGGGTCTACACTATTTAGGTATCAATTACTGGGCTGCGCTGATTTTAGTGCCTGTAGCGGTTGGCCTTTTGAGTATCGTGATTGAACGTGTTTTGATTCGTCCGATTGCGCATGAAGACCATTTGTATGGTTTGCTGCTGACATTCGGCGTGGCATTGGTATTGCAAGGTCTGTTAACCCACCTATTCGGTTCTTCCGGTTTGCCATATTCCATTCCAGAAACGCTGGCTGGTGGGGTCAATATGGGTTTTATGTATTTGCCTGTTTATCGTGGCTGGATCATTCTGGTTTCCTTGTTGGTGTGCTGGGGGGCGTGGTGGACGATTGAAAAAACCAAGTTGGGTGCTTATTTACGGGCCGGTACAGAGAATTCACGTTTACTGCAAGGTTTTGGCGTGAATGTGCCATTAATGGTGACATTAACGTTTGGTTTCGGTGGCGCACTGGCGGGTTTGGCGGGTGTTTTGGCTGCGCCTATTTATTCTGTGAGTCCTGATATGGGTTCCAATCTGCTTATTGTTGTATTTGCCATTGTGGTTATTGGTGGGATGGGGTCTATTGGTGGCGCGATTCTCACCGGTATCGGCATGGGCGTTATTGAGGGCTTGACTAAGTATTTTTACCCTGAGGCATCCAATACCGTTATTTTTGTGGTGATGGTGCTGGTGTTATTGCTCAAACCGGCAGGTTTGTTCGGGAAGGAGGCTTGAATCCATGATGATGAATTTCCTGCATAGCCGTGTATTCATTTGGTTATTGCTGGGTGTTGCTCTACTGATGCCGTGGGTCATGTATCCGGTTTTTTTAATGAAGGTCTTGTGTTTTGCCCTGTTTGCCAGTGCCTTTAACCTGTTACTGGGTTTCGTTGGTATGTTGTCGTTTGGCCATGCTGCTTTTCTGGCAACCGGTGGTTATGTGACCGGATATTTTATGTCGCAATTTGGTTTGAGTACCGAAATGGGCATTTTGCTGGGTACTGCTGCCGCAACATTGCTGGGTTTTATCTTCGGCAAACTGGCAGTTAAACGGGAGGGTATTTATTTTGCGATGGTAACGCTGGCGCTGGCGCAACTGGTTTTTTTCTTGTATATCCAGGCGCCGTTTACGGGTGGCGAGAATGGTTTGCAAGGCATTCCGCGTGGCAAGCTGTTCGGCGTTATCGACATGAATAACAACAGGGTGATGTATTACTTTGTGCTGGCAGTATTCCTGTTTGGGTTCTGGTTAATCCACCGCACGATCCACTCCCCCTTTGGGCAGGTTTTAAAAGCGATCCGGGAAAATGAGCCACGTGCCATTTCCTTGGGTTACAACGTCAAACAATACAAGCTGCTGGCATTTGTTATTTCAGCTGCCTTGTCCGGTTTGGCGGGTTCTACCAAAGCACTGGTGTTTCAGCTGGAGTCGCTGACAGATGCGCATTGGCATATGTCGGGTGAGGTCGTGTTAATGACGCTGCTGGGGGGAATGGGGACAGTGTTTGGCCCAATCCTGGGGGCAGGTGTTGTGGTTGGTATCCAGAACTTCTTTGCGGGCGGTGAGTTTGGCAACTATGTCCACATCATTATGGGAGCCATTTTTGTCGTGTGCGTGCTTTTGTTCAGAAACGGTATTGCCGGTGAGTTTAACAAGTTCGTGAAAAATAATTTCTAGGATGCAGGAGGAGATGGACATGTCCGAAATTAATATCTACAGCCAGCATTTGGAACAGGTCGCGGCAAATTACGAAGCGCTTAGCCCGCTGACGTTTTTGGAACGCGCCGCCAGTGTCTTTCCTGAGCGGATTGCGGTGGTGCACGGTGAGGTACGCCGTACCTGGGCTGAAACATATCGCCGCTGCTGCCAGTTGGCGAGCGCCTTGAGCCAGCGTGGTATCGGGGTCGGTGATACGGTTTCCATTATTTGCCCCAATCTGCCGGAACATTTTGAGGCACATTTCGGCGTTCCCATGGTCGGTGCGGTGCTGAATTCCATCAACACCCGTCTGGATGCAGCATCGGTGGCTTTTATCCTCAAACATGCGGAGGCCAAAGTCCTGATAACCGAGCGCGAAATGGCCGCTGTCGTCAACCATGCACTGTCCCTGCTGGAAGATGATGAGTATCCGCTGCCATTCGTGATTGATATTGATGATCCCACGTTTGTGGGGGGCGCGTTGCTGGGGGATGTGACCTACGAACAGTTCATTGCGGCGGGTATCCCGGGGTTTGCATGGCGTCGTCCTGATGATGAATGGAATGCCATCAGTTTGAACTACACCTCTGGTACAACGGGCGACCCCAAGGGGGTGGTATACCACCATCGTGGTGCACACCTGAATGCGGTCAGCAACGTGCTGTCATGGGGGATGCCGAACGGTGCTGTCTACCTGTGGACGTTGCCGATGTTCCATTGCAATGGCTGGTGTTTCCCCTGGACGGTCGCAGCTGTAGCCGGGACGAATGTGTGCTTGCGGCATGTGCGTGCTGATCAAATCCTCGCAGCGATCAAGGCTGAAAAAGTTGACCACATGTGCGGTGCCCCCATTGTGCTGAGCATGATGATGGGAGCGCCAGCGGAACAGAAAGCCGGTATCAGCCATCAGGTTAAAGTCATGACCGCTGGTGCGCCACCACCCGCCGCCGTCATTCAGGGCATGGAGGAAATGGGTTTTGATGTCACCCAGGTCTACGGTTTGACGGAAACCTATGGCCCCTGCGTCGTGAGTGAGTGGCAACACGACTGGGATGGCTTGCCCATTGCCGAACGCGCCCGCCTCAAGGCGCGGCAAGGCGTGCGCGTCCAGTTGCAGGAAGGTTTGATGGTTGCTGACCCAGCCACGCTGGAACCCGTTGAGCGTGACGGTGAAACCATCGGCGAAATTTTCATGCGCGGCAATATTGTCATGAAAGGCTACCTGAAAAATCCCGCAACCACGGCTGCCGCGTTTGCCGGTGGCTGGTTTCACTCTGGGGATTTGGCGGTTTGGCATCCCGATGGTTATGTCGAAATCAAAGACCGTTCCAAGGACATTATCATTTCCGGCGGTGAAAATATTTCCAGTATTGAACTGGAAGATACCCTTTACCGTCATCCTGCGGTTCAGGATGTTGCCGTCGTCGCCCGCCAGGACGAGAAATGGGGCGAAGTACCCTGTGCATTCATCAAGTTAAAGGATGGCGCAAACTTGAGTGAAGAGGATGTGATCGCGTATTGCCGTGAAAACATGGCGCGTTTCAAAGTTCCCAAAAAGGTGGTCTTTGTTGATTTACCCCGTACCTCAACAGGGAAAGTCCAGAAATTTATCCTGCGGGAGTGGGCGCAGGCAGCCGATTAAACGTGGTTTATAACCGGGCACTGACTCCTCATCTGAATTGCCCGTTCTGCTTGGGGGTGGTGGTACACCCCCCTGTTTTTGCGTCTGCTGAGTGATGCCGAACCAACAAGAAGGATTGTGTGATGAAAATAGTCGTAGCCGTCAAACGGGTGATTGATTACAGCGTGAAAGTCCGCGTCAAACCAGACAACAGTAACGTTGACCTGAGCAATGTGAAAATGTCGACCAACCCGTTTTGCGAAATTGCCGTGGAAGCTGCGGTGCGCTTGAAAGAGTCTGGTGTAGCAAGTGAAGTCGTGGTGGTTTCCATTGGCCCGAAACAGGCGCAAGAGCAGATCCGCGCCGCGCTGGCGATGGGCGCAGACCGTGGGGTGTGGATCGAAACCGATGATACCGGGTTGAACCCCCTGAGCATTGCCAAGTTACTGCACAAGGTTGTACAAGACGAACAACCGGGTTTGGTTTTGCTCGGCAAGCAAGCCATTGATTCCGACAACAACCAGACCGGGCAAATGCTTTCCGCATTGTCTGGCTACCCGCAAGCCACCTTTGCTTCCAGGGTTGTGGTTGCAGATGGCAAAGCGCAAGTCACCCGCGAAATTGACGGTGGCTTGCAAACCTTGGGCGTGACCTTACCTGCGATTGTCACCACTGACCTGCGTTTGAACGAGCCACGTTACATCAAGCTCCCTGACATCATGAAAGCCAAGAAGAAACCATTGGTGGCAACTTCAGCGGTGGCTTTAGGCGTCAGTATGACGAATACCGTGACCTTGTTGGCTGTCGAGCCACCGGCTGAGCGCAGTGCGGGGGTCAAGGTCGATAGCGTGGACGCGCTGCTGGATTGCCTGAAAAATCAGGCGAAAGTGCTGTAAGGGGAGGATTTCATATGACTATTTTGATGATTGCCGAACACGATAATGCCAGCCTCAAGCCAGCGACCCTGAATGCTTTGGGCGCAGCGCAGCAAATCGGTGGTGAGATTGATGTCCTGGTGGCAGGTAGTGATTGCCAGGCCGTGGCGCAAGCAGTGGTGGCGGTGGCTGGCGTGCGTACCGTCCTGGTGGCGGATAATGCCGCTTACGCCCAGCAGCTGGCCGAGAATGTCAGTCAGTTGGTGGCAAAACTCGCGCCGGGTTACAGCCATGTCCTTACCCCGGCAACGACCTCGGGCAAAGATTTCATGCCCCGCGCGGCAGCCTTGCTGGATATGAACATGGTCGGTGATGTGATTGGGGTGGTTAGCCCTGATACCTTCAAACGCCCGATTTACGCGGGCAATGCGATTGCGACAGTGCAAAGCCATGACCGCATCAAACTGCTGACCGTGCGGGGTACGGCGTTCGATGCGGTGGCTGCCAGTGGTGGTAGTGCTGCGATCGAGAAGGTGGGTGAGGTGTTTGCCGCTGACAAGACCACTTTCATTGGGGCGGAAATTGTCAAATCCGACCGCCCTGAGCTGACGGTGGCCAAAGTTGTTGTGTCTGGCGGGCGCGGTTTGGGGTCTGGTGAAAACTTTAGCCTGATTTACCAGCTTGCCGACAAACTGGGGGCTGCGGTGGGGGCATCGAGGGCAGCAGTCGATGCGGGTTACGTGCCGAACGACATGCAAGTCGGGCAAACTGGCAAAGTCGTTGCGCCTGGCTTGTATATTGCGGTAGGCATTTCCGGCGCGATCCAGCATTTGGCGGGCATGAAAGATTCCAAGGTGATTGTAGCCATCAATAAAGACCCCGAAGCCCCGATCTTTCAGGTGGCCGATTATGGCCTGGTGGGGGATTTGTTCACCGTCATCCCGGAACTGATTGAGAAAGTTTAAGCAGGAGCATTACGCATGAGTTACGTACACCCTTATCAAGATGCTGAATTCGTTTTGCGTCATATTGTCGGTTTCGACGCGCTGTGTACCGATGCGGGGCTGGATGAAGTCAATACAGACCTCGCGGTGGCGATACTGGATGAGGCAGGCAAAATGGGTACTGAAGTCCTCGCGCCACTCAACCGGGTAGGGGATGCAAACCCTGCGAAATTGGGTGGGTCGGGTGTAGAGCAGTCACCGGGTTTTAAGGAGGCTTATTCACAATTTGCCGAAGCAGGCTGGTTATCGCTGACCGTGCGTGAAGAGTTCGGCGGGCAAAACCTGCCAAACGTCCTGGGTACTGCCGTGAATGAAATCTGGCAGTCCGCCAATCTGGCTTACGGCCTTTGCCCACTGTTAAGCCAGGGGGCGATGGAAAGTATCGCGCATCATGCCAGTGCTGCGTTGCAACAGGCTTATTTGCCGAAAATGGCAACAGGTGAGTGGACAGGTACCATGAACCTGACTGAGCCAGATGCAGGCTCGGATTTGGCCGCTGTTAAAACCAGGGCCATTGCCGAAGGCGACCACTACCGCATTTCCGGGCAGAAAATCTTTATTACCTGGGGTGATCATCAAATGACACCTAATATTGTGCATCTGGTGCTGGCGCGCTTGCCGGATGCGCCAGCGGGCGTCAAAGGCATTTCCCTGTTTATCGTGCCCAAGTTCATGCTGGATGAAAACGGCGAGCCGGGCGAGCGCAACGCTGTGCAGTGCCTGTCGCTGGAACACAAGTTAGGTATCCACGGCAGCCCAACCTGCGTGATGGAATTTGATCAGGCCGTCGGTTATCTGGTGGGCGAAGCCAACAAGGGTTTGTCGTATATGTTCACCATGATGAACCATGCCCGCCAGTCTGTGGGGTTACAAGGGCTGGCCATTGCCGAGCGCGCTTATCAGCAAGCCCGCCAGTATGCCAAGGAACGCCTGCAAGGCACGCGCCGTGACGGTTCGCGCATTCCGATTATCCAGCACCCGGATGTGCGCCGCATGTTGTTGACCATGAAAGCTTGTATTGAAGCAATGCGGGCATTGGCTTTCACTGCGTCGGCTGAAATTGACCGGGCGCGTTATGCGCAGGATGCCACGCAAAAAGCCCTGCACGCGGCACGGGTGGAGCTGTTGACGCCGATTGTCAAAGGCTGGCTGACGGAAATGTCTCAAGAGTTGACTTCCCTGGGGATTCAGGTTCATGGCGGCATGGGGTATGTGGAAGAAACCGGCGCGGCACAGCATTACCGTGATGCACGCATCCTGACCATTTATGAGGGGACAACCGGAATTCAGGCGCTCGACTTTATCGGGCGTAAAACCCTGGCCGATCAGGGGGCAGCTTTATTAGCCCTGCTTCAGGAAATGGATCAGGTTGCGGATGAATTGCGTGAAATAACCTACCCCGACCAACATGTCTGCAAAGGTTTCGAGAATGCCCTGGGCATGGGGGTGGAAGCCCGCGAATGGGTATTGAGCCATGCTGCGGATGACGCACATTTTGCTGGTAGCGCCAGTGTCAACTTCCTGATGTTGTTTGGTTATTTGTGCGGTGGGTGGTTGTTGGTCAGTGGCGCGCTACAGGCCAAAGCGATGCTGGATACGGGCGCAGGGGATACGGATTTCCTGCAAGCCAAATTATTGAGCGCCCGCTTTTACTGTGAGCATGTTTTACCGCGTACAGGGGCTTGCCTGGCGGCGTTGAAAGCCGGTAGTTCCAGCATTATGGCGATGTCGGAAGACCAGTTTTAGACGAGGGGCATCCCATGGAAAATCATGAACGTGATGCGATGGCATTTGATGTTGTGATCGTCGGCGCTGGCCCTGCTGGGTTGGCGGCGGCGTGTCGGCTCATGCAGCAGGCGCAGGATGCCGGGCAGGAACTCAGTGTGTGCCTGGTCGAGAAAGGTTCAGAAGTCGGGGCGCACATCCTGTCTGGCGCGGTTATTGAAAGCCGCGCCCTGGATGAATTGTTCCCTGACTGGCAGGCCATGGGAGCACCGCTCTCTGTGCCAGTGGTGAAAGACGAGTTGCACCTGTTGCGTGATGCGCAGCGTTCGGTACAGATTCCACATGCGCTGATCCCCGCCACCATGCACAACGACGGCAATTACATCGTTAGTCTCGGCAATGTGTGCCGCTGGTTGGCGGAGCAGGCCGAAAGCCTGGGCGTGGAAGTATTCCCCGGTTTTGCTGCCCACGAACTGCTGTTGAATGAGGATGGCAGCGTGGCGGGTGTCATTACGGGTGACATGGGCGTGGGTGCGGATGGCGAACCCAAGGACAATTTCACGCCCGGGATGGAATTGCAGGCCAAATACACCCTGTTTGCGGAAGGTTGCCGTGGGCATCTGGGCAAACAGTTGTATAGCCGCTTCAGGCTGGACGCAGACAGTGATGCGCAACATTACGGTATCGGCTTCAAAGAACTGTGGGACATTGACCCGGTGAAACACCAGCAAGGTCTGGTTGTGCACGGTTCGGGCTGGCCTTTGGGCGGCGGTACGAGCAGCGGTTTCTTCCTGTATCACACCGAAGGCCATCAGGCTGTGGTGGGTTTGATCGTCGACCTCAACTACAGCAACCCTTACCTTAGCCCGTATGATGAATTCCAGCGTATGAAGCACCACCCCTTGCTGGCGCGGTATCTGGGTGGCGGCAAGCGCGTGGCTTATGGTGCGCGCGCCATTGCCAAGGGTGGTTTTAACGCGCTGCCGAAAATGCACTTCCCCGGTGGTTTGCTGGTGGGGTGTGAGGCCGGTACGCTGAATTTCGCCAAAATCAAAGGCACGCATACTGCGATGAAAAGTGGCATGTTGGCGGCGGAAGAGGTTTTTGCTGCCCTGGCCGCTGGCGATACAGGTGGTAGGGATCTGACTGGTTACGCACAACGCTTCCAGGATTCCTGGGTTTACGACGAATTGTACAGTAGCCGTAATTTTGGCCCGGCACTCCACCGGTTTGGTGCATACCTGGGTGGTGCGTTCAACTTTCTGGACCAGAACCTTTTCAAGGGCAAGTTGCCGCTGACCTTGCGGGATAACCACCACGATTACGCGCAACTGCGTCAGGCCAGTGAGTTTGCCCCGATCACCTACCCGAAACCGGATGGCAAACTCAGCTTTGACAAGCTGACTTCGGTGTTCTTATCCAGTACCAACCACGAAGAAGACCAACCGTGCCATTTGCGCCTGCAAGACCCGGCCATTCCGTTAGGTAAAAACTGGCGGGAATACGCTGAACCCGCGCAACGTTATTGCCCTGCGGGTGTGTATGAAGTGGTGGTGGAGGATAACGGCCTGCGTTTCCAGATTAATGCGCAAAACTGCATACATTGCAAAACCTGCGATATTAAAGACCCCGCGCAAAACATTACGTGGGTAACACCGGAAGGTGGGGGTGGCCCGAATTACCCGAATATGTAAACGGCGTTTGAATAAAATCCCGAGCGCCGTTGTTACCTCGCAATGACGCTCTAAATTTCCTTGAAATTCAAAAACAAAAAAGCCTGCAAATCGCTGGGAGAGTATCCCTCGTTCTTTTAATTAGGAGTTGGCCATGAATAAACATGAAGTTGTTGTTGTTAGCAGCGTGCGTACTGCGATTGGTACTTATGGCGGTAGTTTAAAAAATCATCGTCCGGTGGATTTGGCGGGGCTGTTGGTCGCGGAAGCCATTCAGCGTGCTGGCGTGGATGTTAGCCTGTTTGGGCATAGTGTTTTCGGCAATGTCATTCACAGCGAGCCTGCGGACATGTACTTGTCACGGGTGGCAGCGATGCAGGGCGGTTTGCCGGAAACCGTACCTGCGCTGACCCTGAACCGTTTATGTGGCAGTGGTTTGCAAGCCGTGGTGACTGCCGCCCAGCAGATTGAGCTGGGTATTTGTGAAGCGGTGGTGGCGGGTGGGGCGGAATCCATGAGCCGGATACCTTTCCATTTGCCCACCGCCCGTTTTGGGCAACGCATGGGCGATGGCGTCATGGTTGACCCGATGGTTGGGGCGCTGAATTGCCCGTTCAACCATTACCACATGGGGGTGACGGCAGAAAATGTGGCGGAGCAATACGGCATTACCCGCGAGCAACAGGACGGGCTGGCTTTGGAAAGCCATCGTCGGGCGCAACAAGCCATTGAGGCCGGATATTTCACTAGCCAGATCCTGCCGATCGAAATCAAGGGGCGCAAAGGCACACAATTGTTCGCTACCGATGAGCATGTGCGCCTGGATTGCACCCTGAATGAATTGGAGGTGCTGAAACCGGTCTTCAAAAAAGGTGGCACGGTGACGGCGGGTAATGCCTCTGGCTTGAACGATGCCGCTGCGGCCATTGTGATGATGAGGCGTGAAAGCGCTGAAGCGCAAGGTTGCAAGGTGATGGCACGTTTGGTCGATTATTCCGTTGTTGGGGTCGACCCCAAAATCATGGGGATTGGGCCGGTTCCGGCGATCCGGCAAATTTTGGCACGTCAAGGTCTGGGGGTGAATGACATTGATGTGTACGAGGTGAATGAGGCGTTTGCCGCGCAAGCCCTGGCGGTGGCGCAACAACTGGAGCTGCCAACCGAGCGCCTGAATCCGAATGGTAGTGGTATTTCCCTGGGGCATCCGATTGGGGCAACCGGCGCATTGGTCACGGTGAAAGCCTTGCATGAACTGGAGCGTATCAACGGGTGTTACGCAATGGTTAGCCTGTGCATCGGTGGCGGACAAGGGATTGCTGCCTTGTTTGAACGCGTTTGATTCAACCATGACCGAGGACGACACGATGTTGTACACAGGAAAAACCTTGTCCTTGCAGGCTCTGGATCACGGGCAAATGGAGCTGGTGCTGGATGCGCAGGGCGCGGCGGTAAACGCATTGAATAGCGTCATGGTGACGGAGTTGCGTGCGGCTGTGCAGTTATTGGAACAGGTCGGTGGCGTGACAGGTTTGTTGGTGAGCAGTGCCAAACCTGCTTTTGTGGTCGGGGCGGATGTTACCGAATTTCAGGCATTCTTCGCCTTACCCGATGCTGGGCTGACCCAATGGTTACTGGATACGCAAGCAGTATTTAGCCAATTGGAAAGCCTGCCATTCCCCACGGTGGCGATGGTGAATGGCCTGGCATTAGGCGGTGGTTTTGAATTGGCCCTGGCTTGCGATTTACGTGTCTTGAATGCCAAAGGCAAAGTGGGTTTGCCTGAAGTGACCCTGGGTTTATGCCCTGGTTGGGGTGGCACGGTGCGTTTGAGCCGTTTGGCCGGGGTTGAAACCGCTTTGGCCTGGGCAGTCACGGGTAAACCGGCAGCCGCCGCGCAAGCCTTGGCGCAGGGCGCGGTGGATCGTGTTGCCGCCGAGGGGCAATTGCGCGAAACCGCGCTGGCCTTGCTGCAAGCGGCAAGCGCTGGAGACGTAGACTATCGGGCAAAACGCCAGCAAAAGCAGGCAAGCGTTACCATCACGGCAGATGCCTTAAGCGCAGCGCACGCCAGCCAGACCGCAAGGCTGGATAGGCACTATCCTGCACCTTGGCAGATTGCGGATATGTTATGCCAGCACGCGCACTTGCCATTTGCTGATGCTTTACGCGCGGAAGCTGAATGCTTCACCTTGCTGGCGCGTACCGATGCGGCGAGCAGCTTGCTGGGTTTGTTCTTCAATGATCAGGTGTTGAAGAAAAAAACCAGGGCATGGGGCAAGCAGGCAGCGCCTGTCAAGCAAAGCGCGGTTTTGGGTGCTGGTATCATGGGCGGTGGTGTGGCTTACCAGTCGGCACTATTTGGTATCCCGATGCTGATGAAGGACATTAACGGGGCGGCACTGGATTTGGGTTCAAAGACCATCCAGCAGTTACTGGATCGGCAGGTGCAGAAAGGTACGATGACAGCTGAAAAAAAAGCGGCTGTTCTGGCAGCAGTGAAACCGACGCTGGATTACAGCGATTTTGCTGCCGTGGATCTGGTCGTGGAAGCCGTGGTGGAAAACCCTGCCATCAAGCAAAGGGTGTTGCAGGAGATTGAAGGCTTGGTGGCGGAGGATGCAGTATTAACCTCCAATACCTCAACCATTTCAATTACGTCATTGGCGGAAGGGTTGGCGCGCCCAGCACAGTTTTGCGGGATGCACTTCTTTAACCCTGTACCACAAATGCCCTTGGTGGAAATCATCCGTGGCGCATTGAGCAGTGATGCCACGATTGCCCGTGCCGTTGCATATGCCGATGCCATAGGCAAAGCCCCGATAGTGGTCAATGACTGCCCCGGCTTTCTGGTTAACCGCATTCTGTTCCCGTACTTCAACGGCTTTAACCGTTTGTTGAAAGACGGGGTGGATTTTCAGCGCATTGATAAGGTCATGGAGGCATTCGGCTGGCCGATGGGGCCTGCCTATCTTGCTGATGTGGTGGGTCTGGATACGATGGTACACGCGGATGAAGTCATGCAGGCCGGTTTCCCCGAGCGTATGGGGCATGACGGCGAAACCGTCATTGAGGCACTGGTGAGCGCGGGGTGTCTGGGGCAGAAAAATGGCAAAGGTTTCTACGAATACGGCGTGGATGAGCGTGGCAAACGCTTTAAACGCCCGACAGCATTGGCGCAAACCCTGAATGCGGTGACAGATGCCCGTGTAACCAGTGATCAGGACATTATTGACCGGATGATGATCCCGCTGTGTACCGAGGCAGTGCGTTGTCTGGATGACGGCATTGTGGAAACAGCAGCAGAAGTCGACATGGGGCTGATTTTGGGCTTGGGTTTCCCGCGTTTCCGGGGTGGGGCCTTACGCTACCTGGATACACTAGGGTTGTCGGCATTTGCGGGGCGTGTGTCGGCTCATGCGGTGCACGGTGCTTTGTATACCCTCCCGGCAGGTGTGCAGGCCCGTTTGGCAAGCGCATCCAGTTTTTACTAGGTTTTTCATGAGTTAGGGCAATAGTTATCTATTGCCTTTTTTTAGTTGTTGAGGCATCGGTTTGGGTTTTATTGACAGTTTGTTTGATACGCTTCCTCGCCGTTTATCGGATGCCGATTTGCTGGTTAAAACGGCTGATCCCGATACACTTCAGGCAACCCTGAATACGGTGATGGAAAACCTTTCCATTCAGCTGAGTGCTGCTGCTTCTGGGGGCAGCTTTTGCGTGAGCCGGTTGCCCTTGAGCGCCGTGCAATTACTGTATATGAAATGTCCGGATGCCATCCGAGTAAAGTCAGCCATGCTCAAGTCTGTGTTGATGGTATTTCCTGTCAGTGGTGGCTTGACACAACGTCTGAATGGCGTGGATATAGCCGTGCGGCCAGGCAATGCATTGGTGGTGTCATCAGGTGACAGGCTGAATGCGCAATGGTTGGAGAAAACCGAAGCATTTGTGATCCATGTGCCGGATTTCACCTTGTTCCGTTATTGGGTGGATTATTGGGATGGCCATGTTATTTTTCCTGCCACATTCTCCCCGGTATTGTCGTATGCCAAGTCTTCAGGAAATAGTGTCAGTAAATTGCTTGCTGATATTATGATGGATGCGGGTGATGAGAATTCCTTGATCCGGCGGGGTGTGACGCTGGCGGCGGTGGAAAACCGTTTGATATTGACCTTGTTGCATGACTTGCTTGCGAGTTACCCTGAAAAAAAGGGTATAGGTGTTGATGGTTTTAAACCTGTCTATATCAAGCGGGTTTTGCAGTATATTGTGGAAAATGAGCGGGAAAATATCAGTATGGCAGATTTGGCCAGAGTTGCTGGGGTTAGCCCACGCACTTTACAATTGGGGTTTGACAGAATTTACGGCATTCCGCCCATGAGTTATGTGCGGCGGCATAAACTGGTCAAGGTCAGGCATGTTTTAAAAACACTGATGACAGATAATGTTGTTATCGGTGATATTGCCGCCAAATGGGGATTTTTGCACTCCAGTAATTTTGCCAGAAATTATAAAGAGCTGTTTGGCGAATCTCCCTCTGCGACAGTCAATAAACGTTTGATGGCACTTTGAACCACGAGAGCTGGGAGAAGAGCCATTACTGACCCCTCTCCCGGCAGGGTTAAAAATTGTATTTGGCAGAGAATTGCAGGCGATCCATATCGCCTTCGCTACCATTGCTTTTCTCCAGTTTGCCATGAATATATTCACCGCCTAATGTGACTTCCTTGGTTGGGTTGTACAGCAGGTTGGCGTGGATACTTTGCGACTTTTTGTTGAAAACACCGGCTGCGGCATCAGCATCCGCTTCGTAAATGGCATAGCCTAAGGTTGAGCTGGCTTTGGGTGTCCAGGCGTGCTTGTAACCAATGTGGGCGGCAGTCTGGTCGATGGTCTTGATTTTGCCGTTAGCGTCCAAATAACCATCACTATTGAGGGCAAGCCCCACATAACGCCCCAAACCCTTGCCTTGCGTGAGGCTGAAACGGACATCATCCTTTTCGCCGACATTGATTTTACCGGCAATATTGACGCCAGCTGCCGTCGTGCTGGAGTCAACCTTGGTGGTAGGGTCTTCGTATTTCAACTGGCGAGCCAGACCAGCGACCGAAACATTACCAAAATCACCTTTGTGGGTATATTTGACTGTCAGGTCAGGCAGGGAACTGTCATTAGTATCGACCCGCCCTGATGAGGTGTTGATGCGGGTTTCCGGGTTTTCCAGTGAGGCGGAAAAAGGGCCATTGGTATAACGTACCTGGGCTTGCCGGGTAGCGACTACCCCTTCAGCCAGCGTAAACAGGTCAAGCGTATCTGCCAGTGATGAGGTATTGAGGGCATTCGTCCAGGTTTGCCCTACTGTCCAGTTGTCATAGGAAATGGTGGCATGACGCAGGTCGACACCGCTACGGTTGGTGGTGACCTTGCCGTTGGAGGTGGGGCTGCCGGGGCCGAAGTCAACCTCGATCAGGCCGTTAATTTTTTTGCCGTTTTCCAGTTCAGTAGCCGTTTTAAGGTTGAAGCGGGTTTGTTTGGCATGGGCGTTGAATTTGGTGGACTCACTTGTGCTGGCTGCACCTGCGGCGGTTGTGGGAATGACCGATGGGATGTAAAAATCATCAATAGCTGTTGATACGGGTGTACCATCGTTGTAATTGGTAAACATGGCATCAAGTTTAACAAAACCACTAACGTCTACCGAGGTATTGCCAATCTTGGCATCTGCCGCTATGGCATTTGCGCTGAATGCGCCTAGCAAGATGATGATCCCGTTGCGTGTATGGCACAAATGGCCATGATTATTATGAGAATGACCCATGGAACTCCTCCTCCGAAAATAATATCGAATATCCGTCATTTACAGATGGTGTCTAACCAAGCAAAAACACTTGCTTAAGGTAATAAAAAATACATCAGTTGGTTTTTTACAACTGATGGTCTGAGGATAAAATATTTGAGTCAGATAGGGTTAGCATGGAAGCGAAGCCAGTAGCAAAAAAACGAAAATAAACAGAGCAGTTTGTTTTTGTGCTTGCGATACATTTCGATACATTTCAGCAATATTCATGAAATTCTTTTTTTTAAGAATGAATAGAAAAGTAATTGGAAAAAGTGTTTATAAATATGCTGGAAGGAGGATGTTGATGTTTGGTCAAATGATGACAATGCCGTTGTTGATCAGTTCCCTGATTAAACATGCTGAAATGTACCATGGTGAAACACCGATTGTTTCAGTGGAAACGACAGGTGGTTTAACACATACCCGTTGGGCTGAAGTTTCCCGACGTTCGCGCAAGCTGGCGAGTGCGCTGGATTATTTGGGCATTGCATCAAGTGAGTGCTGCGGAACCATTGCCTGGAATAACCATCGCCATCTGGAAATTTATTTTGGCGTCTCAGGGAGCGGACGGGTTTGCCATACGATCAATCCCCGTTTGTTTCCGGCACAGCTGGTCTACATCATTAATCATGCGCAGGATAAAGTCCTGTTTCTGGATAAAACCTTTTTGCCTGTCATTGCGCAATTGCGCGACAGACTCCTAACGGTTCAGCACTATGTGCTAATGAGTGCCAAGGATGAAGAGGCTGTCAGTTTGTTGCCTGGCTTGCTGTTTTATGAGGATTTGATTGAGCAAGGCAGTGAGGACTTTGCGTGGCCTGAACTGGATGAGCAGGAAGCTTCCAGCCTGTGTTATACCTCTGGCACGACGGGCGACCCCAAAGGAGTGTTGTATTCGCACCGCTCGACCCTGTTACATTCCTTTGCGATTGCCCTGCCTGACAGTATGGGGCTTTCTGCCCGCGAAACCATTTTGCCGGTTGTCCCCATGTTCCATGTCAATGCCTGGGGTGTGCCCTATGCTGCCGCCATGGTCGGTGCCAGTTTGGTCATGCCGGGGCCGGGGCTGGATGGCAACAGTTTGCTGACCTTGATTGATGGCCAGCAAGTGACCCTTGCCTTGGGCGTACCAACCATCTGGCAGGGTTTGTTACGGGCAATGGAACAGTCTGCTTCGCGCGTCCCCAGTTTGCGTCGGACTATCATTGGCGGGGCTGCTTGCCCACCGTCAATGATCAGTACATTCCGTGACTTATACCAGGTTGAAACCATTCATGCCTGGGGAATGACGGAGCTTAGCCCGGTGGGTACGGTGAATCATTTGCTGAAAAAGCATGAGCAGTTACCGGAAGACGAACAGCATAAGCTGAGGGTCAGCCAGGGACGCCCCTTGTTTGGAATTGCACTGCGCCTGACCGGGGACGACGGTGAGGTCTTGCTGCCTGATAGCGCTATGCAAGGCAACCTTCAGTGCCGTGGCCACTGGGTCGTGGATACCTATTTCAAATCCGGCGACTCAGCCTTGGAGGATGGCTGGTTTTCTACCGGGGACGTATCCACTCTGGATGAGGATGGCTATATGACCATCCGCGACCGTTCCAAGGACATTATCAAGTCTGGTGGTGAGTGGATAAGCACAGTAGAGCTGGAAAATATTGCGGTAGCGCACCCGGAAGTGCTTAGTGCAGCGGCGATTGCAGCCAAACACGAGAAATGGGATGAGCGCCCTTTATTGATTGTGGTTAAACGCGAGGGCAGCACACTATCGCCCGAGGCGCTATTGCATTTTTATGAGGATAAGGTTGCGAAATGGCAGATTCCGGATGACGTCGTTTTTGTGGAAGAGCTACCGTTGAATGCAACCGGTAAGTTATTAAAAAACAGGTTACGGGAAGCTTATGGTGACTACCTGATAAAAAAGGATAAGCCACAGAAATGGGGGAGCCAGTGATGAAAGCATTGAATGTCGGTGATATGGCATCCATCTCCCACGCCTTTAGCGAAGCTGATGTCAAATTGTACGCAGCGCTCTCGACCGATAATAATCCCGTGCACTTGGATGTTGAATTCGCGGCATCTACGCAATTTGGCCAGCGTATTGTGCACGGCATGTTGGTGGGTAGCCTTTTTTCAGCCCTGCTGGGGGAACATCTGCCGGGGAACGGCTCCATTTACATGACCCAAAATCTGCAATTCAAGGCTCCGGTGTACCTGGATATGGAGGTGATTGCCAAAGTGGAAATTACCGCCATCCGTGAAGGCAAGCCAATTGTTAACCTGAAAACGACCTGCGAAGACAGCACTGGCAAGCTGCTGGTGACGGGGGAGGCAGTCATGTACGTGCCTTGGCTGAAAGGCTGACCGACACCGCGCCGAAACGGGTAAAAACAGAGGGAGCTGGGCTGAATACCCGGCTCCCTTGTTTATTTCATCAGCCTGCTTTGACTTTCACATAAGTGCCGGGAGCCGGGCACATAGCTGGCAGTTTACCTGCGCCGGGTTCACGCGCTTCAGTTTGTTCGCCAGCATAAGCGGAAACCCACTTATCCCAGTCGTGCCACCAGGATTGCTTGCTGGGTGTTGCACTCTTGAGCCATTGATCAGGGTCAGTAGCCAGCGTGCCATTAGTCCAGTGACCATACTTGTCTTTCGCGGCAGGGTTCACAATCCCGGCGATATGGCCGGACTGGCCAAGCACGAAGCGTACCGGGCCGGAGAATAATTGCGCACCCTTGTAGGTGGTTTTCCACGGCGCAATGTGGTCATCCTGGGTGGAAACGAAATAGACCGGCGTTGTGACCTTGCTCAGGTCGATGGCTGCGCCGTTAACCGTGATGCCGCCGGGTTCCCTCAGGCGGTTGTTCAGGTACATATTGCGCAGGTAGAAGCTGTGCATGGCCGCTGGCATCCGGGTGCTGTCCGAGTTCCAGTACAGCAGGTCGAATGGGATCGGGTCTTTGCCGAGCAGGTAGAGGTTGACAAAGAATGACCAGATCAGGTCATTGGCGCGCAGCATGTTGAATGCAGCACCCATGTTCTTGCCTTCCAGATAACCGCCGTTTTTGTCCATGCGTTCTTCGATGGATGTCACCTGAGCGTCATCCAGGAATACGCCGATTTCACCCGGTTCGGAGAAGTCCAGCAGGGTGGTGAAGAAGGTGGCACTTTTCACGCGCCCATCACCTTTCGCCGCCAGCCAAGCCAGGGTGATGCCTGACAGTGTGCCGCCCAGACAGTAGCCGACCATGTTGACTTCACGCTCGCCGGTTGCCTGTTCAATCATGTCCATGGCTGTCAGCGTGCCTTTTTCAACGTATTCGTCGAAGGTCAGGTCACGTTGCTCGGAGCCAGGGTTAATCCAGGAGATCATGAATACGGTGTGACCCTGTTCCACGGCCCATTTGACGAAGGAATTCTGCTCGCGCAGGTCAAGGATGTAATACTTGTTGATCCACGGCGGTACGATCAGCAGAGGTGTTTTCCGTACCGTGCCTGTCGTTGGCGTGTACTGGATCAGTTCCATCAGTTCGTTGCGGAACACAACCTGCCCTGGCGTGGTGGCAATGTCGCGGCCCAGCTCAAACGCCTGCATGTCAGTCATGCGGATGCGTAATTCACCGTCCTGAAAGTCATTCAGCAGGTTTTCCATGCCTTTGACCAGATTGTCGCCGTTGGTATCGCGAATAGCCTGCCAGACCTGCGGGTTGGTGTGGGGGAAATTGTTGGGAGCCAGCGCATCCAGCAGGTTATTGAGGAAGAACTGCGCTTTTTTGCTTTCCTGCTCAGGCAGGCGGGTATCCAGTTCTGCCAATGCTTTCCAGTAACCGGCAAAATTCAGGTAGGTTTGCATCACCGCTTCGCTGAGAGGGCCTTCTTTCCATGCAGGGTCTTTGAAACGGCGATCCTTGTTGCTTTCATCATCACTGAGGGAAATGCCGGGGAAGCCCAGCAGGCGCATGTTCAGGCGTTGCCATAGGGAGAACTGTTTTTGCAGTAATTCCTGATTGTGTTGAATGATGCGCGCGGGATGATAAGCCAGATTGATAAACCAGTTCTTTAATGCATTAGGAAACGCCATATCACCGGCAGAGCTTGCCGGTCGGGTCTTGGCGGATGCCTGCGCCATGCGGGCATTGAATAGTTGCCACAGCATGAATGCTTTGGTCAGATTGGCCTGTAATTGCAGCGGTTGAAAACGCTGAGGTTCAGTCGTCGTTTTGATGGGGCTTCCCATAGTTGGTTTCCTTTATTCAGCAAGTAGTTGCCAGCAGATGGGAGAACCCATGCACACTCTGATAAGAACGGCCTATCATAAAGGCTTTTGTGCAATGCGCAAATCGTTTGTTGCCGAATTTCGGCATTCTAAGGTACTTCAATCAGGGGGTGGCGCTCTTTTCTGCGTATCCAGTTCAATGCCTTGAGCACACCCCGACGGGTGATGACCCATTTCTCGATTTCAAACTTGCCGGGGAAATTCATGATGCCTAACCCGACCATAATGGTGAGGATGCCTTGCCCCGGTAATACCAGCATGGCGATACCCGCAATCACTACCGGCAAGCCCAGCAAATTGCGCATGATAGTGTGCGGTTCCAACATGACATGCCACTTGTGCGGATCACGCGGGCGGGTGAAATAATCAGCCGGAATCCTGCCCACAAGCCACGGCAGCATCAGCAAGGAAAACACAAAAGTAACGGCGGAAATTACGCCCAGCCAGACGAAAAACGCTTCCAAAGAAAAACCCCGTGGGTATCAATCACGGGGTCGATTCTACGCCGGTAGGGTAAACGTTTGGAAGAAACCTTCCTGTTCCTCCCCTGATAAGGGGAGTTAGGAGGGGTTTCTTACGTATCCGGATTGGCCTTGATCTTGTGGATGGTCAGGTCAGCACCGTTGTATTCCTCTTCTTGGGTCAGGCGCAGCCCACCCATGGCCGCCTTAAGGATGCCGTAAACGAGGAAACCGCTGGCAGTAGCGATACCAACCCCAATCAACGTGCCAACCAACTGTGCACCGAAGCTGACGCCACCCATGCCGCCCAGGGATTCCAGGCCGAAGATACCGGCAGCGATGCCACCCCATGCGCCACACAGGCCATGCAATGGCCAGACGCCCAGCACATCGTCCACTTTCAGTTTGTTTTGGGTCAGGGTGAAAGCCCACACGAACAACGCGCCAGCGACTGCGCCGACGAACAGCGCACCCAGCGGATGCATCAGGTCAGAGCCAGCGCACACAGCCACCAGCCCGGCCAGCGGGCCGTTGTGGATGAAGCCAGGGTCATTTTTGCCCGCGAACAGGGCTGCCAGAATACCGCCTACCATCGCCATTAGCGAGTTAATGGCAACCAGACCGCTGATACCCTGAATGCTTTGCGCCGACATCACGTTAAACCCGAACCAGCCTACGGCCAGCACCCAAGCGCCCAGTGCCAGGAACGGGATGCTGGAAGGCGGATGCGCTGACATCGGCTGGCCATGCTTGTTGTAACGGCCATGACGATGACCCAACAGGATCACAGCGCCCAGCGCAATCCAGCCACCCATGGCGTGTACGACTACGGAACCGGCGAAGTCATGGAATTTCGCGCCGAATGTGGCTTCGATCCATGCTTGTACGCCGTACAGGTTGTTCCAGATCATGCCTTCGTAGAATGGGTAGATGAAAGCCACGATGATGAAGGTGGCCAGCAGTTGCGGGTAGAATTTCGCGCGCTCCGCAATCCCGCCGGAAATGATGGCCGGAATTGCCGCTGCGAAGGTCAGCAGGAAGAAGAACTTGACCAGATCGTAGCCGTTTTTCTCCGCTAGTACGCTGGCACTGTTAAAAAAACCGGTTTGGTAGGCGACCATGTAGCCAATGAAGAAATAAGCGATGGTTGAGACGGCAAAGTCGGTGATGATCTTGACCAGGGCGTTGACCTGGTTTTTGTGGCGCACCGTGCCGACTTCCAGAAATGCGAAGCCTGCGTGCATGGCCAGCACCATGACGGCTCCGATCAGGACAAACAGGGTATCCAAAGCGGGTACAAGTTGCTCCATTCCAGTAACCTCTAACATGCGAATAATGGAAAAGTGCACCATCATAACCACCTGATAATCAATGGCTAGCATTCTGCGCACAAAGTTGGGGACTTTCTTTGAAAAAATTGCTGTTTGAGTTTAATCAATCTAAAAATATCACTTTTTAAGTGCTTATAACATAATTAGCACCATATCTGTGCATTAAGCGCACTATGAGCGAGAGGCTGAGCAGATGTATAGGGTTTGCTCAATCAGTTCGTACTTTTCCAGTTTACGTATATGATTAGCGGGAAATGGAAGCTTTTCAAGAGTGTGTAATGGATACATTATTGCGGATTATCAGGCCACTTTGGTTCTCGTCGCCCGGCATCAGCCTGTTTATGGGGGGCGTGCTGTGGGTAGTTGCGTTGACCCAGGTTGTTTTTTATACCAATGAAGGGGTGGTAATGGGGTATTGGGTGCTGGCAACGGGTTGGCTGGGTTTTACGCTGTTTCAGTTTGCCTGGTACGCCAACTTGCTGGAGTTCCTGGGCGTGTTGCTGATGCAACGTTACCCTAACCGGGCGATGGCGCTGGTGGTGGCGGGGGTATTTCTGGCGGGACAGGCGTTCTGGTTTAACGAAATTCCCGATGAACACGCCAATATGCAGATTGTGCAATTGGGGGCGGGCTTCTGGTTGTGGTATGCCAGCATGGTGCTGATTACCCTGGGGGTGATTTTTGGCTCAGGCGAGGGGGAACTGGCCCCGCCGCCTGATTCCGTAGACAAATCTTAGAATTCGCCAGCTGCGCCACGCTTCATGATGTCGGTGATGATTTCCTGCACTTTGGTGGCTTCGGCGTGCAGGTCAGGTGGCAGGGTCTTGCCACCGTAGATCATCATGTCCATATTCAGGGCGATCAGCTTGTACTTGCCTTCCTTGTCCTGGATCATGGCGATACGGCAAGGCAGATAGGCGGAGAATGCGTCACTGAACTCCACCATTTTCATCGCGGTCTGCGGGTTACAGAACTGGAAGATTTTCAGGAAACGCTGGTCTTGCCCGGTTTCCAGCTTGACTTGCTCAGACAGCGGCAGCTCGCCCACCGCTTTGATGTTGTGCTCATTAGCGACGAATTTCATGGCTTCCTCGGCGTCTTCCGGGGAAACGCCGTCCGCCAGTGGGTAGACCACCACGGTGGCATCAGCGGAATTGCCGGTTTCCTTCAGCTTTTTCCACATATCCATGTAGACATCCTTGGCTTTGGGGTCGAGCTGGTCGAGCGCGGCCTTTTCAGCGCCGATGTCCATGTCGCCCATCTGGCTCATCATGGGGGCAAACTTGGTGTAGGCGAAAGCGCCACCGATAATGGCAATTAGGCCAATGATGGCAAGCAGGTTGCGGATCAGGTTCATGTAATTCTCCTCTCTAGCGCGTGCAAAAACAGAAAAAGCCACCTATTGATGGCTTTCTCCGTCAAATTATTCCATTTGTAACCGAATTTTATTGGGTGTCAATTTTGGCCATCAAAGCGAATGATTTGATGAAGGGGCCTGCCATGGCCGGGTTCTTGATCATGGCACCGTAGTCACCGGACAAGAATTTCAGTTTGCCAAACGTATAGGCAGTGCCGAGGCCGACCATGCCCAGTGGTTCTTGGGTCCATTTCATCCAGTCCTTGCGGGCTGCGCGCATGTCCCAGTCAGGTGTTTCGCCAGCGTAGTCGCCTGCGCGTACACATTCGCCGTTTTCCACGACAAATACGCCCAGTGGCTTGTCTTCACCCTTGATGCCGCAAGTGATGACGGAATTGAAGTTGATGGCGGCCAGCTTGTCCTTGACATCCGGGTCAGCGTTCCACAGATCCTTGAGTTCGTTCATCCAGTCAGCGGAAAAAAGTTGTGGCATGTTCCTCTCCTAATGCGTGTTTATGAAGTAACTGTTGTTGAATAGGCATTTTACAAAAGACTGTATATCCTGCATCCTTTCATTTCGCAACCTTTTACAAGCGATAATCTCAATGCTGCGAAAACTGTCATTTGTTGGCGTTGCTTCCTCCCTCGTGGCCGCGCTGCTTTCCTCACCGTGCGTGTCGGGGGGCGATGCTGCCACCGCCACACTCCAAGTCACCCTGCGTCCACTCGGGGAAATTCTCCAATCCTCTGAGCGTAGTGTAGCAGCAAGCCTGATCGGTTTGAACGATAGTACGCTAAGTGCGGAAATTTCCGCGAAAGTGACCCGGTTGCAGGCCGATACCGGTGATGCTGTCAAGGCTGGCCAGGTGCTGGCGGAGCTCGACTGCCGCGACTACAACTACGCCCTCAAGCAGGCGGAGGCAGGGGGGCAGGCAGCTGGCGCCCGCTACAATCTTGCCAATACCCAGTTTCAGCGCAACCAGAAGCTGCGCAAGAGCGGTGTAGTCCCGATGGAAACACTCGACAAGATTGCAGCCGATTACGACGCAGCCAAAGCCGATTTGGCGGTTGCCAATGCGCTGGTGGAAACGGCGCAACTGGCGGTTTCCCGTTGCCAGCTCAAGGCTCCGTTTGCCGGACAGATTACCCAGCGTCATTTGCAGCTTGGGCAACAGGCAGCGCCTGGCACGCCAGCCTTCCAGTTGTTGCAGGGCGACGCCTTGGAAGTCAGCGCCAACCTGTCGGTCAGTGAAGTTCAGGATCAGGCGCAAGGCTCGCAACTGCGTTTCGTGGCCGATGGCGTTTCCATCCCGCTACAAGTCCGCGCCGTGGTTGGGCAGATTGCGGGCAATACCCGCACTCAGGAAGTCCGCTACACCCCGCAGGACACGCATGAATTGCCGGTAGGGCGTGCGGGCCGCGTGGTTTGGCAGGGAAAATTGCCGGTGCTGCCCGCCAGTTGGATCGTGCGCCGCGAAGGTGGCCTCGGCGTGATGCTGGAGGAAAACGGGGTGGCGAAGTTCCATCCGTTGCCCGACGCCAAGGAAGGCCAACCAGTGTTGACCGACCTGCCACCGGAAACCCGGCTGATCGACCAGAACCGGTTGCGGGTGCGGGATGGCGAGCCTGTCGAAGTGGTGGCAAAGTGAGTTTGTATGCCCGCCTGCTGCAAAATCACGTCCTTGCCAACCTCACCTTCGTGCTGGTGCTGGTGATTGGCTTCCTGTCCTACAACCTGATGCCGCGCCAGCAAGACCCGACTATCAACTTCAACTGGATTTCCATCATCACCGCCCTGCCGGGGGCGAGCGCGGAGGATGTGGAAAAGCGCGTCACCGACCCGCTGGAAGACGCCATCCGCAGCATACAGGACATGAAATTTGTCTCCAGCAACAGCCGCGCCAACGTCTCCAGCCTGCTGGTGCGCTTCGAGGACATCGACGAGCGCACCTTCGACAAGCGCGTCGCCGACCTGCGCCGTGAAATCCAGAATGCGGAAGACCTGCTGCCTGCCGAGGCGCTGGATTCCGTCATTATCGAAATCACCACTGCCAACGCCTTCCCCGCCGCTATGATCGCGGTGCAAAGCATTGCCGATGACGAAAACCTGCGCGTACAGGCCAAAAACGTCGAAAAAGCTCTCGAACAGCTTAAGGGTGTGGATCGCGTCGATGCAGTAGCGCTGGACGACCCGGAATTGCAGGTGCGTTTCGACCCCGCCGTGCTCGAAGCCCTAGCCCTGTCGCCGGGGCAGTTGTCGGATACGGTGCACGCCTGGTTCCGCGACCTTTCCGCCGGTAGCGTGGACGTGGATCAGCAAAGCTGGCTGGTGCGCCTGACCGGCAAGACCAGCGACCCGCAGGCGTTGGGGGAATTGCCCGTACCCGGCTTGCAGGGCGAAGTGCCGCTCTCCCGCGTCGCCAGCATCGAACGCGCCCGTAAGGAAGCCACCCAGAAAGTGCGCCTCGACGGTGAGCCAACCGTGCTGTTCGCTGTCATGAAACAGGATAACACCAACATCCTCGACCTGCTGGGCACGCTCAAAAACTACATCGACGAGCGTAACCAGCAAGTCGGTGCGACCGGCGTGAAACTGGCGCTGGTGGACGACCAGACCATACCCACCCGTGAAGCCATCCGCATCATGGAAAGCAACGCAGCCATCGGCCTGCTGATGGTGCTGTTCGTCGCCTGGTTATTCCTCGGCACGCGCATTTCGCTGCTGACCGCCATCGGCATCCCTTTCATCCTCGCCGCCACCTTCTGGCTGCTCTCCGCGATGGGCGAAACCCTCAACGTCACCGTGCTGCTCGGCATCGTCATCGTGCTGGGGATGCTGGTGGATGACGCCGTGGTGGTGGTCGAATCCATCTACTACCGCCTGCAAAAGGGCATGGACGCGCTCACCGCCGCGCTGGAAACCATGCGCGAAGTCGCCCTGCCGGTAACAACGGCGGTGCTGACCACCATCGCCGCCTTCCTGCCGCTGATGCTGCTGCCGGGTATCCTCGGCGCGTTCATGAAAGTCATCCCGATGGTGGTGACGCTGGCGCTGGCGATCAGCCTGATCGAGGCGTTCTGGATGTTGCCCGCGCATGTGGCGGTTGCGGGCATCCGTTTCGACAAGCCTTCCCGCATCCAGCAAATCCGCAGCCGCGCTACCCACTGGATACAGATCAAATACTCGAAGCTGCTGGTCAAGGTGTTACGCTACCCGCGCACGGCGCTCAGCGGCATCGTCCTGATGTTTTTCCTCGCCATCGGTATCGTCACGGCGGGGCTGATCCCGATGAACTTCTTCGCCGCCGACAGCCTGCGCCTGTTCTACGTGAATGTGGAAATGCCCAGTTCCACCTCGCTTGACCAGACCATGCAAAAAACGCTGGAAGTCGAACGGCAGGTGAAAAAGCACTTGCAGCCGGATGACGCGCGTTCGGTGGTGGCCTATTCCGGCATGATGTTCACTGAAACCGAACCGCTGTATGGCTCGCGCTACGGGCAACTGGTGGTAAGCCTGAAACCGCTGTCGGAAGGTTCCCGCGAGGTCAAGTCCATCATCGAGGACATGCGCGCCGATGTGGTCGGTGTGCCGGGGGCGAGCAATATCGCGTTCCTGGAACTGGCAGGTGGGCCGCCAGCTGCCAAGCCCATCAGTGTGAAAGTGCGCGGCGACGATTACGCCGAAATTCAGGGTGCGGCTACTGCGTTGAAACAGATTCTTGGTTCCAATCCCGGCATCAGTGACATCACCGATGACGCCAGCCCCGGCCAGATGGAAATGACCCTGCGGCTGCGCCACGACAACATCCGCCGTGCCGGGGTGTCGGTAGAGGAAGTTTCCCGCACCCTGCGCCTGCTGGTGGATGGCGAAGTGGTCGCCGACATGCAGGATCAGGGCGAAAAGCTGGAAGTGCGCGTCAAGCGCCAGGACGGCGACCTGCGCAGCGTTGACCAGATGCTGGATTTCCGCCTGCCCGCACCGGATGGCGGCAGCATTCCGTTACGCGAACTGGTGGAGGAACAGAAAGCCGTATCGCTGGGTAACATCCGCCATTACAACTTCCGCCGCGCCATCACGCTGGAAGCTGATCTGGTCAAGCGTCCGGAGGAGCCGTTCTACGAATGCCGTTTGCAACCGGCGTTCAGCGGAGAAGCGCCAGATTACACGCAATGTGCGTTGGATACGGTGCAGGCCAACCAGCTGCTACTGGAAGGCTGGGAGCCATACAAGGCGCAATTTCCCAACATTGACCTCGATTTCACCGGGCAGCTGGATGATTTGCAGGAAAGCCTGGATTCGATCGGGGTGTTGTTCCTGTTTGGCGTTGGGCTGATGTATTTGATTCTGGGTACACAGTTCCGCAGTTACTGGCAGCCGTTGATGATCCTGTTCACCGTGCCGATGGCGTTTACCGGCGTGGTGTTTGGTTTGTTGGTGACGCAGAATCCGTTGAGCCTGTACACGCTTTACGGGGTGGTGGCGCTGGCGGGGATTGCGGTGAATGCGGCCATTGTGCTGATTTCTGCTGCCAACGACCGGCGGGAACAGGGGATGAGCATTTTGCACGCTACTGTGTATGCGGCGCGGCGGCGGGTGATTCCAATTCTGATCACCTCCCTGACTACGATTGCAGGCTTGTTCTCACTGGCAACCGGGTTGGGGGGCAAGTCGCTGATCTGGGGGCCGGTGGCGACGGCAATTGTGTGGGGGGTAGGGTTCTCGACCGTGCTGACGCTGTTTGCGATTCCGGTGCTGTACCGGATTTCCAGCCGCCAGCGCTCTGAGCCGTGATTGGGAAGAAACCCCTCCCGACCTTCCCTTATCAGGGGAGGAGTTGAACGTGCCACTTGGCTTCCTTCCCTGATAAGGGAAGGGTTGGGGGTGGGTTTCTTCAGCGGCAAGCCTGCTTGCGCAGGTTGGCGGCTTCCCTGAACAGCCTCACGGAAGTGTTACGGTTTCCGCGTTTGGAGGCGCTGACGGCCTGGCTTTCTGCGTTGGCAGCCAGCCCGTTCAACACCTGACAACTGGGCATTGTGCTTGGCTGGGGGGCAGGTGTTATGCGGACATTGGTGCGTACTTGCGGTGCAGGTGTCTGAGCAGGTTGGACGTTGGCGCGTACTTGTGGTGCGGGTCGGATGTTGGTACGGGGCGCAGGGGTGGGTGTGATGTTTGCCCGGGCAGTGGTTCGCGGCGTCGCCTGGGGGGCTGGTCTTGCAACAGTGCGCGGGGCAGCGACGGCATTGTCGCGCAGGGCAAGCTGCTGCTGTCGGCGTTGTTGGGCTACGCGCGGGCTAGGTGGTGGAATTGGTGGTGGGCGGGTTGCTACCCGTGTGATGGAGTTGCTGGTGTTGCCGTAGCAGTAAAAGGAGGATGTGCAATCGGCGGCGAAAACAGCGGCGCTGCCCGCGCCAGCCATCATGGCCGTTAACATCAGGGCTGTCAGTTTCATGCTTGTTTCCTGTTTTGCGCGCAAACGGGGGTTATTATGGAGTCTTGATGGATACTGACAGGAGTGTAGCAAAAAGATGACGGAATTGCCGTAAAATGCTTAAATTTTAATTGGTTATAAAAAAAGCCTGCATTATGCAGGCTTTTTTTATCCGTTATGGGTCAGCTCAGAGGGCTGCTAATGCTGCATCGTAGTTGGGTTCCTGTACGATTTCAGGAACCTGCTCGGTATAGGCGACCTTGCCATCCTTGACGATGACGACGGCGCGTGACATCAGGCCAGCCAGTGGGCCGGTGGCGATGGTGGCGCCATAGTTGTCGCCGAAATCGGTGCTGCGGAAAGTGGACAGGGACACCACATTTTCCAGACCTTCAGCGCCACAAAAACGGCCGTGGGCGAATGGCAGGTCGGCAGAAACGCACAGCACGGTAACGTCGGGGTTGCTGCTGGCAATTTCGTTGAACTTGCGGGTGGAAGCAGCGCAAACGCCAGTGTCAACGCTGGGGTAGATGTTCAGAACCACGGTTTTGCCCGCGAAATCCGCCATTGTCACATCAGACAGGTCGGTCTTGGTCAGGGTGAAGGCAGGTGCATCGCTGCCGACAGCCGGGAGGTTGCCGATGGTTTCGATAGGGTTGCCTTGCAGGGTAATGGTCGCCATAAAGTGAGTGCCTCCTTCAATGAATAAAAAACCGTCTTATAAAACCTTGGGTGTCATGCGTCAATGGTGGTGGCCGTGTGCGCCGTGGACGTGGCCGTGGTCGATTTCTTCCGCTGTTGCGGTGCGTACATCCAGTATGGTGAGGTCGAAAGTGAGCGCCACGCCAGCCAGCGGGTGGTTGGCGTCAATGGTAACGCTGTCGGCGTCGACGGCGGAAATGCGGATCACCTGATTACCCGCCGCAGTTTGTGCATGGAATTCTGCTCCGGCGAAAATCTGTTCCTCGGGAATGCCCTGGAACATGCTGCGTGGCACTTTTTGGGTCATGCGTTCGTCGTATTCGCCGTAGGCTTCCGCAGGCGGGATGGTGACTTTCATGCTGTCGTCGGCCTGTTTGCCGGTGAGGTGTTTTTCCAGCCCGGCAATAATGCCGTTGGCACCGTGCAAGTAAGCGAATGGTTGGGCGGCGTCGGCCTGATCCAGAACTTCACCCTGGTCGTTGGTGAGGGTATAGGTCATGGTGACCACGGTGTCTTGTGCGATTTGCATGGGTTTTCCTTGGGGTAGAGTGTGTATCGGTTGCCACCGGCGGGGTCGTCCTTGTAGCGGCGGTGTGTCCACAAATATTGGGCGGGGAACTCGCGCACCTGTTGCCCGATGATGTGGTTTATCCTTGTTGTGTCGTCCAGTATGGCTGCTGTGGGGAAATTTTCAAGTACTGGCAGGAAGCGCAGCAGATAACCGGTAGCGGTGCGCACCGTGAAGAACGGCACGACTTGCGCCTTGCCCAGCTTGCACAGGCGGCTGGTGGCGGTGTTGGTGGCGGCTTCCACGCCGAAAAACGGGGCGAATACGCTGTTCTTGTGGCCGAAATTCTGGTCTTGCGCATACCAGACCACATGCCCCTGTTGCAGGCTGCGGATCATGTCGCGGATGTTGTCACGCGGAATGGCCTTGCCGTAGCGTTTGGAACGCAGACGGGCGACGCGCCATTCGATCAGCGGGTTTTGGTGCGGGCGGTAGATGACGTGCAGCGGAATGTGTTGCGCCAGCAGGCGTCCGCCCAGTTCCAGGCTGGTGAAATGGGCACTGAGCAGCACCACGCCGCCTTGTTGCATGGCGGTTTGCAAGTGTTCCATGCCTTCGATGCGGGTCTGGCGGGCAAGGCTTTCATCGCTTCCCCACCAGCTCAGGGCGGTTTCCAGCAGGCCGCGCCCGAGGGAAATGAAGTGTTCGCGGTTGAGGTGGAAGCGTTCCTGTAGTGAAAGTTCGGGGAAGGCCAGTTCCAGATTGATGCAGCAAATCTGGCGGCGTTTGGGCAGCAGGTAGAACATCAGCAGGCCGAGTTGCTTGCCCAGCCACATTTGCGCGCGCCATGGTAGTTGCACCAGCAGCCAGAGCAAACCCAGCCCGAACCAGGTTGGCCAGTAGCGGGGGTGCAGGAATTGTTTGCCGGAAATTTTTGTCATGGGCGTAGCGTAGCAGATAAAGGCAAGGCGGATAAAAGCAAATGGGCGCTTAAAGCTGCTGCTTGGTTTTACGGGTGGCGACCGCTTGTAATGGATCATCCGGCCACGGGTGTTTGGGGTAACGGCCTTTCATGTCCTTTTTCACGTCATGGTAGGAAGTGCGCCAGAATCCGGCCAAATCCTGCGTGATCTGCAACGGCCTGCCTGCGGGGGAGAGCAAGTGCACGATCAGGGCAACCTTGCCGTTGGCAACGGTTGGCGTTTCCTGGCAACCAAACATTTCCTGCAATTTAACGGCCAGCACCGGTGGTGACTGGCTGTAGTCGATGACGATGGAGGAGCCGGAAGGGACGGCAAGACGTTTGGGAGCCAGTTGTTCAAGACGCTGCTGTTTATTCCACGGCAGCAGGGTGCTGAGGATGTTGGTTAAATCCAGCCGTTTGAAATCGGCCAGCGTGTTCACCTCATTCAAGTAAGGGGAGAGCCAGTCTTCCAGCGTCGCCAACAAGTGTTCGCGGCTGACATCCGGCCACGCTTGCCCAGGTTCCGCGCTGCGCAGCAGGTTGATCCTTGCGCACCATTGTTCGTGCTCTTTTTGCCACGACAGCAAATCTAGACCCTGTTTGCGGATGAAGCTGATCAGTGCGGTGCTTTTGGTGTCAGCAGGGATATTTTGCAAGGGCTTGCGTTGCAGCACCAATGCGCCGATTTTCTGTTGTTCTTCGGCGATGAAACGGCCTGCTTTCTGATCCCATTCCACCACGGTTTGGTTGTGAAGCTGATCGGCCAGGGTGCTGGCAAGCAGCTTTTCATCCAGCGCGGCGGCAGAGCGGATAGTGTCGCTGCTTTTGCCTGCCATGCTGCTGACTTCGGCAATGGCCAGCCAGTGCTGGTTGCCGAGGGCGTGTTTGTCGGGCAGGTTGGCGCTGCGTCCGTTGGCAAGCTGGTAGCCGCCGGAATGTCGGCGGCGGGCTATGCGGTCGGGGTAGGCGCAGGCCAGCAGGTAGCCGTTGATGGATGAAGAAACCCCTCCTAACCTCCCCTTATCAGGGGAGGGGCGTTCTTGCACAACAGTAGCAGATACGTCTTGTTCCTCCCCTGCCAAGGGGAGGTTAGGAGGGGTTTCTTTAAACTGCCTGGCAAGCTGGCGGGTGCGTTGCAGCCAGCCTTGTTGCTGGGCGGGGCAACGGGTGGTTCCGGCGAGGATTTCCAGCGGATGGCTGATGTCGGGGTTGTCTTGCGCGAACGGGTTGCGGTCGGAAAGCAAGGCGGCGAGGTTGGCGGCGGCTTGCAGGTGTCCGGCTTGCGTGCCGCAGATCAGCAGGTGGGCAAGGCGCGGGTGGACGGGCAGGGCGGACATGGCTTGCCCGTGCGCTGTCAGTACGATGGATTGGCCCTTGCGTCCGATGGCTCCCAGCGTTGCCAGCAAGTCCAGCGCCTGTTGCCAGGGGCCGGAGGGTGGCGTATCCAGCCAGCGCAGTTCCGCCGGGTCGTCCACGCCCCATTGCAACAGTTGCAGGGCAACCGGGGCGAGGTCGGCACGCAGGATTTCCGGGGTGTTGTGGGCGACGAGTTGTTCCTGCTGGCTTTCCGTCCACAGGCGATAACACCTGCCGGGGGCGAGGCGGCCTGCGCGTCCGGCGCGTTGGGTACTGGAGGCACGGGAAATGCGCGTGGTATGCAATCCGGTCATGCCGGTGCCGGGGTCGAAACGGGCTTCGCGCACCAGGCCGGAGTCGACAACCACATCCACGCCTTCGATGGTCAGGCTGGTTTCAGCGATGTTGGTGGCAAGTACGATTTTGCGCTGGCCTGCGGGTAAGGGGGCGATAGCCTGTTGCTGTTCGTCCAGCGTCAGGTTGCCGTATAGGGGGCGCAGGTGTACGTCGCGCCGTTTACGTTCCAGTAGCCATTCACCCAGCGCGCCGGTGGTGCGGTGGATTTCGCCCTGACCGGGCAGGAAAGCGAGGATGCTGCTGTCAGGGTTGTCGCTGATGGCTTGCCGCAGGGTGGCGACCATGCGCTCGACGATGCGTTCGTTGGGTTTGGCAGCTTGTCCGTAGAGGATGTCGACCGGGTAGGTGCGGCCTTCGCTGCGCACGACCGGCGCGTCATCCAGCAGGCTGGCGACGGCGGCGCTATCCAGCGTGGCGGACATGACCAGCAGTTTCAGTGGGTCGGCTTCATCACGGAACAGTTCGCGCCCTTTCAGGCACAGGCTGAGGGCGAGGTCGGAATCGAGGCTGCGTTCGTGGAATTCGTCGAAAATGACCAGCCCGATGCCTGCCAGAGACGGGTCTTGCTGTAACATCCGGGTGAGGATGCCTTCGGTAATGACTTCGACACGGGTATTCCGGCTGGTTTTGTTTTCCAGGCGCATCCGGTAGCCGACGGTCTGGCCTGCGTTTTCACCGAGCAGGTTGGCCATGCGGTGGGCGGCGCTTTTGGCGGCGATGCGGCGGGGTTCCAACATGAGGATTTTCTTGCCGGAAAGCCACGGTTCCTCAAGTAATGCCAGAGGAACGAGCGTTGTTTTACCGGCTCCCGGCGGGGCTTCCAGCACAACTTCGTGGCGCTTGCGCAGTGCCTGTTTGAGGTCGTCGAGGATGGCCACTACGGGTAGCTGGGTGGAGTCCAAAAGTCTTTTTCCTGTTTGAGTTCAACGAAGGTGGTTTCATCAGGGTTTCTTGAAGATGCCCCTGTCTTTGCCTATGGTCAAGGCGTTATCGAGCTGCCTGCACTCTGGTTGCAGGTATCCCCATAAGCTGAGTCAGGAGAATAATATATGTTTAATCCCATCGAAATTCCGTTCGGTTGTTCCATGCTGTTCAATGTCGTTGACCTAAAGGAAGGTGTTACGGTCGAGGATGTCGAGCTGCTGCTGGGCGAAATGTGCAACGTGGTCAAAAATAACTATGGCGATGATAACGGCGGGTTCATTGGCGGGCAGGTTTACCGCAATGCCGGTTTTGTATCTGAAGAGGGTTCGGTTGGCGCGGATGATAGCCACAAAAACAAGCGCGTGCAGCAGAACATGGGTGACATTGTGATCGTTACCTTCTGGAAGTCTTTCGAGCAGCATGAAAAATCCCATGCCGACAAACTGTTCAAGGAGAAATTTTCCAAGCTGGCCGAGTTCTGTGATGACACCTATGAAGTTGGCTATGAAATGCTCTGGCAGGGTGTGCCGGAAGACCATTGATACCTAACCCAAGGCTAATGGGTGAATGTACAACCTATTAGCCCTTGCTTATACTGACTGCTGCCCTTCACAACAGGTAAGCACTATGACTGATATATGCCCCCCCCTGCAAAGCATCCGTGAACTCGTGCCAAACTCGTTCATTTTTGAAAAGAAAGATGCCATTCCTGGTTTCCTGTGCGACAACATGGTGGAGCGCTTCGAGCAGAATATCGCAGACCAGTACGCAGGGCGGCTGGGGCAGGATACGGGGTTCAACCAAAGTGTGAAGAAAACCACCGACATCTTCGTCAGTGGCGATGACAAGCCACACTGGAAAGATGTGGACAATAACTTGCACCGTTCGCTGGCGCTGGCGTTGCGTGAATTCCGCGAAGCTTTCCCGTATTTCAATGGGCCGTTCAAGGATATGGGTTACAACCTGCAACGCTACCAGCCGGGTGAGTATTATCATTGGCACATCGACGGCGGCAGTCATCAGTTTGCCATGCGCCAGCTGGTGGCGTTGTGGTATCTGAACGATGTGCCGGTCGAGGCGGGCGGCACGACCGATTTCCTGTTCCAGAATATCAGTGTGCAGCCGGAAAAGGGTAAGTTGGTGTTGTTCCCGCCATTCTGGACGCATGAGCACCGCGCCGGTATCGTCAAATCAGGCGCGAAATACATCGCCACGACATGGGTGATTTTCGCCTGAATGCAAGAAATTGCGATATGTCAATTCTTTGTGACCTATATCAAGGCTTGTCCGGGTACTATACCTAGAATGGATGCATGAAAATTGTAAATACCCTGTTTTTACTCCTGTTTGTTTCCTTGTCGGCGTCGGCGGCTGAACCCGAAGGTGTGCCACCCCCGCCGGAACCGTACTGCCAATGGGAAATGGTCAATTACGCCATCCCTGAACCCTTGTGTGGGTTGCAGGGCGAAGCTGCTCGCGGTGAAAAAATCGTTTCTGATGCCGCGAAAGGGAACTGCCTGGCTTGCCATGAGTTGCCAATCCAAAGTGTCGAAGCCTACGGCACCATTGCGCCGCCGCTATCGGGCATTGCCAACCGGTTGGGGGAAGCGCAGTTGCGCCTGCGGGTGGTGGACTCACGCCATTTGAACCCTAACTCGATCATGCCCGGTTTCTACCGTGACCCCAGCCTGATTAACCGCCCCGGCAAGAGCTATGTGGGCAGGACGTTTCTGGCCGCGCAGGATGTCGAAGATGTCATTGCTTATCTGGTAACACTGAAATGATCCAATTGGCTATATCACGTTTATTGCTGGGCAGTTTGACATTACTGCTTGCCGGTACGGTCTGGGCGCTCGGCGAAGTGAAATCCGGCTACGACTATGTTAAGGACGAAACCCGCGCCATGCAGGATGACGACTTCGAAAACCCCGGTATGCTGGCTGTAGAGCAGGGTAGGGAGCTATTCAGCAAGATGCCGGATTCCGGTAAATCCTGCGCCAGTTGTCATGGTGAAGCAGGTGAAAAGCTGGATGTGAAAAGTCTGGCCCGTTACCCGATTTACGACAAGGAGCAGGGCGGCATCGTGCGGCTGGAAGACCGTATCCGCAACTGCCAGAAGGATCAGGCCAGCACTGAACCTGTGCCTTACTACGATCATGAGTTGCTGGCGTTGGAAACATTCGTGCGCAACCTTGCCCGGGGCGAACCGGTTAACGTGCAGACTGATGGGGAAATGGAGTCGCTACTGAAGAAAGGCGATGAGCTTTACCACATCCGTTTTGGCTTGATTGACATGTCCTGCGCACATTGCCACGACATGTATCCGGGGCAGTATATTCGCGGGCAGCGCATCAGTCAGGGACAGGGCAACGGTTTCCCGGCTTACCGTCTGGATACCGGCGAAATGGCCAACCTCGATTTACGCATCAAACAATGCCTGACCCTGATGCGCGCCGAGCCGTTTGCGCCCGACGCTGAAGAAAGCAAGCTGCTGGAAGCCTACATCATGTCCCGTTCCAACGGCCTCAAAATCGAAACCCCAGCCGTGAGATATTAAATCAGCTCATGCCCGGTCATATCCCCTTCGATATTCAGATGCACTTCACGTACATGTGGCATCCGCTTGAGTATGTAGGCCGCCATTAACGTACCGCTTTTCTGGTTGCCGTTGGAAAGGGCAGTGAGGATTTTATCCGCTACGATTTGGCAGCGCTGTTCCTGATCAGGATTGACCACCCATACCCGGCTCATCTGATACCCACGATCCAGATCCCGGTCAATTTGGGTAAAAAAGTCTTCGCCTTCGTCCAGCATGAATTGGGGTACTTCAATATCCCGTGTGGTGTCGTTAATTTGTATCCGTAATTGCATCAGTCGTTACCTATGGCCATTTGACTGGCAGGTTACCGGATTCAGGCACGTAACGGAACCATGGCGGATTACGCCGCTCCGCAGCACTATGCTTTTGTTGCAGTGCACATAAACATTCCTGTAATATTTTGAGTAATTTTCTTGGGTATGTTGGGATCCGTTTGGGCATGGCAGAGCAGACACTGCAAATCAATCCCCTTGCGCGTGGCATTGCCACCACTATCCTGCAAGGTTTCAATCGGCACTT
This sequence comes from Thiothrix nivea DSM 5205, assembly GCF_000260135.1. Taxonomy (NCBI): domain Bacteria; kingdom Pseudomonadati; phylum Pseudomonadota; class Gammaproteobacteria; order Thiotrichales; family Thiotrichaceae; genus Thiothrix; species Thiothrix nivea. The sequence continues at coordinate 3,661,937 of NZ_JH651384.1, forward strand.
TGAAATTTTCCAACGCATAACGGCGGGCGCGCGGCAGCGTTTCGAGGCGGCTGACTGGCGGGCAGTGCAACTGGCGTCGCGCGAACGCATCGTGCTGTACGACCGGCGGGTAGAGGAAACCATCGCGTTGGTGCGTGATTTGTATGAAATCCGCGCCATCGAGCCTGCCTTGTGGCGGGAGGTGAAATACTGCTACGTGCGCCTGTTGCTGGATCACCAGCAGCCGGAACTGGCGGAAACCTTTTATACCTCGGTGTTCTGCCGCCAGTTTCCGCGCCAGTATTACACCAATGCCTTCATTTTCATGCGTAGCTCGACCTCGACCGAATACATCGACTCGGAAGAAACCAGTTACGTGGCCTATTACCCCGGCAGCAGCAGCTTGCGCGAAGCCATCATCAGCATTCTGGAAAATGCGGGTTTTACCCTGCCGTTCGAGAATCTGGAACGCGACCTATGCAATATTTTCCGCGCCATCGTCAAGCACTATCCGGGGCGCAACAACCGCAAGGCACAGCTGAACTTCCAGCTTTCCGTCATCCGCCACGCCTTTTTCCGCAACAAGGCGGCGTATATCGTCGGGCGCATGATCAATGGGCGTGAGGAAACGGCCTTCGCGCTGCCGATCCTCAACAATGAGCAAGGCGGTCTGTATATCGACGCACTGGTGTGGGGGGAGCGGCAGCTGTCGGTGGTGTTCAGTTACTCGCAGGCGTATTTTATGATGGAACACCAGGTACCGTCGGCGGTGGTGTCGTTCCTGCAGAAGCTGCTGCCGCGCCGCAACCAATCGGAGTTGTATTCCGCGCTGGGTTTGCACAAGCAGGGTAAATCAGCGTTTTACCGTGATTTTCTGCATCATTTGAAACATTCTGGTGATGAATTCGTTATCGCGCCCGGTATCCGTGGGATGGTAATGATGGTTTTCACCCTGCCTTCCTACCCCTACGTGTTCAAGATCATCAAGGACAAATTTGCGCCACAGAAGGAATTTACCCGCCAGCAGGTGGAAGAAAAGTACCAGCTGGTCAAACGCCATGACCGGGTAGGGCGTATGGCCGACATGTTGGAATATTCCAACGTCGCCTTGCCGCTGGAGCGTTTTGATGCCAGTTTGCTGGAGGAATTGCAGGGAACCTGCGCCAGCAGCATCAGTTATGACGCTGATAATATCGTGTTCCGCCATGTTTATATGGAACGGCGCATGATCCCCCTCAATATCTTCATCGAAACGGCGGATGAGGAAAACCTGGAGCGGGTCATCGAAGACTACGGCACGGCCATCAAGCAACTGGCGGGTGCGAACATTTTCCCCGGCGACTTCCTCTACAAGAACTTCGGGGTCACGCAACTGGGGCGGGTAGTGTTCTACGACTATGACGAAATCACCTACATGACGGAGTGCAACTTCCGCCGGATTCCACCGCCGCGCTTTCCGGAAGACGAATTCAGTTCCGAGCCGTGGTATTCTGTCGAGCCAAACGATGTGTTCCCGGAAGAGTTCGGTACTTTCCTGTTGGCTACGCCCAAAATCCGCAAGATTTTCCTCAAACACCACAAGGATTTGCTGGACTTCCGCTACTGGAAAAGCAAGCAGGATGCAATCAAGGCCGGGCAGTACGAAGATGTGTTCCCTTATCCGCAGGAATTGCGGTTCCGGCGGTGTTGATGGGTTTCTTCTAGTACACTCTGGGCATGAGTGAAGCGAGCAGCCCTGATTTCCTGCAACAACCTGTTACCGCCCTGCGTGGTGTCGGCGATGCGCTGGCGGAAAAGCTGGCCCGGTTAGGTATCATGCGGGTTGAAGATCTGCTGTTCCATCTGCCGCTGCGTTATCAGGATCGTACTCGTATCTACCCCATCGCCGAACTCAAGGTCGGGCAGGAAGTGCTGGTGGAGGGCGAAATCGAATCCACTGAAGTCGTGCTCCGTGGCCGACGCATGATGTTGTGCCACATTAGCGATGGCACTGGCATCCTGACACTGCGCTTTTTCCATTTCACCACGGCACAGAAACAAAGCCTGCGGCAGGGCGTGCCGATCCGCTGTTTCGGTGAGGTGCGGCAAGCCGGTTTCAAGCTGGAAATGGCGCATCCGGAATACCGCCTGCTGAGCGCCACCCATCCTGAACCGATTGAAAATACGCTTACGCCTACCTACCCGGCGACAGAAGGTTTGCAGCAGCGCAGTTTGCGGCGGCTGATTGAGATTGCGTTGGAGCATGTGGACGAGCTGCCGGATTTGTTGCCCGAGAGGGTGGTTGAGCGGCATGGGTTTCCCCAGCTGGGCGAAGTTCTATCGTTATTGCATAAACCACAGGGGGGAACCCCCTCCCCAGCCCTCCCCTTATCAGGGGAGGGAGCAAGAGGCAGGGCACCGTCCGATTCCTCCCCTGATAAGGGGAGGTTAGGAAGGGTTTCTTCCCGGTTGGTTTTTGAGGAACTGCTTGCCCACCAGCTAGGCGTCCAGCAAGCCCGCCACGAACTCCAACAAGTACAAGCGCCCGCCATGCAGGACACCAACCGTTACTGGCAACAGCTGCTGCGCTCCCTGCCATTTGCCCCCACTGATGCGCAAAACCGCGTAATCGGCGAAATTACCCAAGATTTGCAGCAAGGCATCCCCATGAACCGGCTGGTGCAGGGTGATGTCGGCTCCGGTAAGACACTGGTGGCAGTAGCCGCTGCCCTGCACGCCATCGCCAACGGTTTTCAGGTCGCGCTGATGGCTCCCACCGAATTGTTGGCGGAACAACACTACCAGAACCTGACCCGATGGCTGGAACCGCTGGGGCTGGAAACCGTGTTCATTTCCGGCAACCAGACCCCGCGCCAGCGCCGCCGCAAGGTGGAAAACCTGCTGCTGGGCATCGGCCATATCGCGGTCGGCACGCACGCCCTGTTCCAGCGCACGGTCGAATTCCTGCAACTCGGCCTGATCATCATCGACGAGCAACACCGCTTCGGTGTGCATCAGCGCATGTCCCTGCGTGAAAAGGGCAAGCAGGGCGACAATTACCCGCACCAGTTGGTGATGACGGCGACGCCTATCCCGCGCACGTTGGCGATGACCGCTTACGGCGACCTGGATTATTCGGTGATCGACGAATTGCCGCCGGGGCGCACGCCTATTACCACAGTTGCCCTCAGTAACGAGCGTCGCGATGACGTGATCGGACGCATTGCCGCTGCCTGCTGCGAAGGCCGCCAAGCCTATTGGGTTTGTACCCTGATTGAAGAGTCCGAAGCCCTGCAATGTGAAACGGCGGAAGACACTGCCGCCTTACTGCGTGAACGCTTGCCGCATGTCGAAGTCGGGTTGGTGCATGGCCGCCTGCACGGTTCCGAAAAGGAAAGCATCATGCGCCAGTTCAAGCAGGGGGAAATCCAGCTATTGGTTGCCACCACCGTGATTGAAGTCGGGGTAGATGTGCCGAACGCCTCGTTGATGATCATCGAAAACGCTGAACGCTTCGGCTTGTCACAACTGCATCAGCTACGTGGGCGGGTAGGGCGTGGCAGCACCGCCAGCAGTTGCGTGCTGCTCTACCAGAACCCATTGGGCAAGACTGCCCGCAAGCGGCTGGATGCCATGCGCAACAGTACCGACGGTTTCGTGATCGCGGATATTGATCTGGAATTGCGCGGCCCCGGTGAAGTGCTGGGCACGCGCCAGACCGGTGATGTACGGCTGCGTATCGCCAGTTTGTTGCGGGATCAGCATCTGTTGCCAGCGGTACAGGTAGCTGCGCGGGAAATCGTGGCGAACTACCCGGAGCGGGTGAAGCTGCTGACCAAACGTTGGTTACAGCAGCCAGACGGGGATACGGCGACGCGCTTTTTCCAGAGTTGAACGCCGGTTATGCTATGCTTGATGCTAGCATTCGACGCGGAGAATAGCGTATGCCCCTTGCCTCTCAACTGGACACAAAACAGCGTTACACCTATCAGGATTACCTGCGTTGGCCTGATGAGGCGCGGTATGAATTGCTGGATGGTGAGGCGTTCATGATGTCTGCGCCCAGCACCCAGCACCAACGGGTGGTCCGTGAGCTTGTCCGTCAAATCGGCAACTTCCTGCTGGGCAAATCCTGTGAAGTTTTCCCCGCCCCGTTCGATGTGTGTCTCGCTCATGCCGATGTGGCGGATGACCAGATCAATAATGTAGTGCAGCCTGACATCAGCGTGATTTGTGATAGCCACAAGATCCACGACAAAGGCTGCAAGGGTGCGCCCGACTGGATCATTGAGGTACTATCCCCTTCTACGGCATCCCATGACTTGATCCGTAAATTACGCCAGTATGAACACCATGGGGTGCGTGAATATTGGGTGGTACATCCGGTCGACCGGGTAGTCATGATGTGGCAACTGGGTGGTGACGGGCGTTACGGCGCAGTGCTGATTGAGGAAACCCGGGGTGCGCAGGCTTCCGCCTTGTTTCCTGAATTGGTGTTGGAATGGGATGTGCTGTTCCCGCCTCCGGAAGTGAAAGAACCCCCGCCAGGGATTTACTATTCCCGCTAAACAACCAAAAAATACTGTGAGGTTTACCGGTTAACCGAAGAACAGTTTCAAGATGGAGATAATGCTCGACGCGCCCAGGAAAATGAGTGAAAAATTAACCATGGTTAACGCGGTGATTTTCAGCCACCCGGTATGGGTATAGTCTTCAAGGACGACCTGCAAGCCGAGGCTGGCATGATAAGCGGCGAAGAACACGAACAGGCTTAGTAAGACGCTGGTCAAGGGTTCGGTAAACCAGACAGCAACACTGGCATAGTCCTCCCCTGCCAGTGACGCAACGGAAAACACTACCCACAAGGTCAAAGGGATCAATGCCACAGCAGTCAACCGTTGTATCCACCAGTGGTGAAAGCCCGTTTTTACCGGCCCCAGGCCAGTAGCCTTTTTGTGCGGAGTCTCTAGCCGCATAGCAGAATCCTTTGAATAACAAGCCATAAACAACGGGGGATAGCGGAAGATGCCATAATTATTATCATCCTGCACCTTGCTTGAAGTGTTATTCCTTATGGGAGGGTTGAGGTTGATGTAGGGTAATGGCAATAGGCACGATAAAAAATGCTGACGTTAATCAGTTTAAATAAACGAATTTTAAATAATTTGGCTACACTAAGCGCATTATGAGTGTCATCAAGGAAATTTCTTCTTTATGGGTGAAAAAAATATTAACTATTTGCCAGGGCTAATATTAATTTTGCTTGTTTCTGGCTGTGGCAAAGAGGGTGCTGAAAATTCAACCGTATTGCGCGATGATTACGCTTCTGCCAGCGGCATGGCAGCTAATAGCAGCACACCAAGCAGTAGTCTGGTAGCCCCGCCTGTTGATAGTACGCAGGACAGCGCGTCAACCACGACGCCCGCCAGCAGCACTTCCAGCAGTAGTTCAAGCACGACGCCCGCCAGCAGCACCTCCAGCAGTAGTTCAAGCACGACGCCCGCCAGCAGCACTTCCAGCAGTAGTTCAAGCACGACGCCCGCCAGCAGCACTTCCAGCAGTAGTTCAAGCACGACGCCCGCCAGTAGCACCTCCAGCAGTAGCTCAAGCACGACGCCCGCCAGTAGCACCTCCAGCAGTAGTTCAAGCACGACGCCCGCCAGTAGCACCTCCAGCAGTAGCTCAACCACCGCGTCCACCAGTACTGCTACTGGCAGCAATACAACGGCTACGCCAGCCCCGGCGACACCCTCAACAACGGCCAGCAAGACATGGAATATCCTGTTGCTTGGTGATTCCATTACGCAAGGATACAAGGCAAAAGGCTACCGTTATGATTTATGGACAATGTTGCTTGATGATGGGTTAAAGTTTGATTTCCTGGGGAGTATGGATACACCAGATCAATACGCAGGTACTTACCCCAATTACAAGGGTAAAAGCTTTGACCAGGATCATGAGGGGCACTCGGGGTGGCACGCGGATAGTGTCCTGCAATATATGGGTCAGTGGTTGCCGCAGTATGCCAAGCCCGATATTGTCCTGCTACATCTTGGCACCAACGATGTGTTGCAGGGGAAAAACGACAAACTCGTGACTATCAGCGAACTCCGGCAAGTGATCGGGAAACTGAAAGCCAGAAACAGCAACGCCATTATTCTGGTTGCTGAAATCATCCCCAGCCTTGGTTTGTACTGGACTAACCCCTATATCAATGAAGATGTTGCCGGGTACAATGCCGAAATAGTCAAAATGGTCAACAGCATGGCCGACCCCAAGGTGGTGTTGGTGGACATGTTCACTGGCTTCGATCCTGACGTGTACCTGTTTGATGGCGTCCACCCCAATGCCACGGGGGAACACATGATGGCGCAACGTTGGCGTGATGCATTGTTTGCCGCCATCAAATAAGGCATGAAGTGGCGTCTGTCTGGTCGCGGCCCATTGGCGTCGTGTCAGCCATTATGGAATAATCGCGCTTTCACCACCTGAATACAGAATTAAAGGAGTTGTCCGCATGGACGAGAACAAGAAAAAAGCCCTTGCCGCCGCCTTAGGCCAGATCGAACGTCAGTTCGGCAAGGGTGCGGTCATGCGCATGGGTGATACCAATGCAATCCGTGATGTGGACGTGATTTCCACCGGCTCCCTGACGCTGGACATCGCGTTGGGTATTGGCGGTCTGCCGAAAGGCCGTGTGGTCGAGATTTACGGGCCGGAATCTTCCGGCAAGACCACGCTGACCCTGCAAGTGATTGCAGAATGCCAGAAGCAGGGGGGTACAGCGGCATTCGTCGACGCGGAACACGCGCTCGACCCGATTTACGCGCAAAAACTGGGCGTCAACGTCGACGACCTGCTGGTTTCCCAACCGGATACCGGCGAACAGGCGTTGGAAATTGCCGACATGCTGGTGCGTTCCGGCGCGGTTGATATCGTGGTCATCGACTCGGTAGCCGCACTGACGCCGAAGGCTGAAATCGAGGGTGACATGGGTGATTCCCACGTTGGTCTGCAAGCCCGTCTGATGTCACAAGCGCTGCGTAAACTGACCGGGAACATCAAGCGTTCCAACACGCTGGTGATTTTCATCAACCAGATTCGCATGAAAATCGGCGTTATGTTCGGCAACCCGGAAACTACCACCGGTGGTAATGCGCTGAAGTTCTATTCTTCGGTGCGTCTGGACATCCGCCGTATTGGTGCGATCAAAAAAGGCGACGAAATCACCGGTTCCGAAACCCGCGTCAAAGTCGTCAAGAACAAAATGGCACCGCCGTTCAAGCAGGCCGAATTTGAAATCCTCTATGGTGAAGGCATTTCCCGTGAAGGCGAGCTGATTGATCTCGGCGTCAAGCAGGAGCTGGTCGGCAAGGCTGGCGCATGGTACAGCTACAAGGGTGAAAAAATCGGCCAAGGCAAGGATAATGCCCGTACCTATTTGAAAGAGCATCCGGAAATCGCTGCCGAAATTGAGCAGGCTATCCGTGCCGAAGCACTGAGTATCAATATGTCCAGTAACGGCGCAGAAGATGCAGATGCCGGTGACGACGACGCCTGATGTATGAGGGGGCGCATGACTGCGAAGCCGCAGCCGTGCGCCTGCTGGCACAGCGCGAGCATTCCCGTCGGGAACTCGCGCAAAAGTTGCGCCAACGCTGCGAATGCGATACAGATAGCCTGAACCGGCTGCTGGAGCGTTTACAGGAGCTGGGTTATCTGGACGATACCCGTTACGCGGGCATGTTTGTCCGTTCATCCGTCACGCGGGGGCGGGGGCCGCAACGAATTGCCTATGAATTGCGGGATCGCGGCGTAGATGACATCATCGCCGCGCAGGCATTGGCGGAAGCCGATGTCGACTGGCAGGCGCTTGCCGCTGAACAGCGCGAAAAGAAGTTTGGCAGGGTTATCCCTGCGGATTACAAGGAACGCGCCCGGCAGTCACGATTTCTGGCCGGGCGCGGTTTTTATATGGATACGATCAAGGCCGTTTTCCAACGTCGCCCGGATTGAACGGGTGTGGGTAGAGTCATGACAACTGCTGAATTAAGACAACAATTTCTCGATTTCTTCGCCAGTAAAGGGCACGAAATCGTTCCTTCCAGCTCATTGGTGCCGGGTAATGACCCGACCCTGCTGTTTACCAATGCAGGGATGGTGCAGTTCAAGGATGTGTTCCTGGGTATGGACAAGCGCTCCTACAACCGCGCTACCAGTTCCCAGCGCTGTGTGCGGGCAGGGGGCAAGCATAATGACCTGGAAAACGTCGGCTACACTGCACGTCATCACACCTTCTTTGAAATGTTGGGTAACTTCAGTTTCGGTGATTATTTCAAGGAAGATGCGATCAAGTATGCGTGGGAATTCCTCACTGACGTGCTGAAACTGCCCAAAGGCAAGCTGTGGGTGACGGTCTACGCGGAAGATGACGAAGCTTATGGCATCTGGACGCAGAAAATGGGTATCCCGCTTGACCGTATTACCCGTATCGGCGACAACAAGGGTGCGCGTTTCGCTTCCGACAACTTCTGGCAAATGGGTGACACCGGCCCCTGTGGCCCGTGTACCGAGATTTTCTACGATCACGGTGAACACATTTGGGGTGGCCCGCCGGGTACGCCTGAAGAAGATGGCGACCGTTACATCGAAATCTGGAACCTCGTGTTCATGCAGTACGAGCGTACCAAAGATGGTGAAATGATCCCGCTACCCAAGCCTTCCGTTGATACCGGCATGGGCATGGAGCGTCTGGCGGCGGTTATGCAGGGTGTGCATAGCAACTACGAAATCGACCTGTTCCAGACGTTGCTGAAAAAAGCGGCGGAACTGGCTCCCAATGCTGACCCGGAAAACCCTTCGCTCAAGGTGGTTGCCGACCACATCCGTTCCTGCTCCTTCCTGATTGTGGATGGTGTGTTGCCGTCCAATGAAGGCCGTGGTTATGTGCTGCGCCGGATTATCCGCCGTGCTATCCGACACGGTTACAAGCTGGGCATGGCTTCTCCGTTCTTCCACAAGATGGTGCAACCGCTTGTGGCGGAAATGGGGCAGGCTTACCCTGAGCTGGCTGAGGCTCAGTCCCGCGTGGAAGAAGCGCTGGAAAAAGAAGAGCGCCGCTTTGCCGAAACGCTGGAGCAGGGCATGAAGATTCTGGAAGACGCCATCGGCAATATGTCCGGCGACACCATTGACGGTGAAACGGTCTTCAAGCTCTACGACACCTACGGCTTCCCGGTTGACCTGACCGGCGACATTGCCCGTGAGCGTAACCTCAAGCTGGACGAAGCTGGTTTTGAAGTCGCCATGAATGCGCAGCGTGAACGCGCCCGCGCGGCTGGCAAGTTCGGCACGGATTACGGCGAAAAGCTGGCTGTCAGCGGTGCAACCGAGTTCCACGGTTATGACATGCTGTCGGAAACTTCTACAGTGGTTTCCCTGTTCCGTAAAGGCGAAGCTGTCACTACCTTGCAAGCGGGTGATGAAGGTCAGGTTGTGCTGGATCATACTCCGTTCTATGCTGAATCCGGCGGTCAGGTAGGCGATGCCGGTGTGTTGTTCACCGACAAAGCTGTGTTCCGGGTCACTGATACCCGTAAACAAGGTTCCACCTTTGTCCACTTCGGCAAGCTGGAATCAGGCGAATTGTCCGCTGGCGCAGAGGTAACAGCGGAGGTTGATGCTGACCGTCGGCAGGCCATCATCCTTAACCATTCCGCTACCCATCTGATGCATGCGGCGCTGCGCCAGGTGCTGGGCACGCACGTTGAACAGAAAGGTTCACTGGTAACACCGGATCGCCTGCGTTTCGACTTCTCCCAACCCGAGCCGGTCACGGCTGAACAGATTGCCGAGGTGGAAGCCATCGTCAACCGCGAAATCCGCCAGAATGCGGCCACTTCCGCCCAGGTCATGTCGATGGATGATGCCAAGCAAGCTGGTGCAATGGCACTGTTCGGCGAGAAATATGGCGACGAAGTGCGTGTGCTGAAAATCGGTTTCTCCACCGAGCTGTGTGGTGGTTGCCACGTTGGGCGCAGTGGTGACATCGGTCTGTTCAAGATTGTCAGTGAAGGTGGTGTTGCTGCCGGTATCCGCCGTATCGAAGCGGTCACGGGGGCAAATGCCATGAGCTGGCTGAATGATGTCACCAGCCGACTGGACAGCATAGCCCGCCTGCTCAAATCCAACCCGACCGAAATCGGCGACAAGCTCGACGCCATGCTGCAAAAGAACCGTGCACTGGAAAAAGAGCTGGAGCAGCTCAAGGGTAAAATGGCATCCCAGGCAGGTTCCAGCCTTGCTGACCAGGCAGTGGAAGTCGGTGGCCTACGCGTGTTGGCGGCCAATCTGGAAGGCGCTGATCCCAAATCCCTCCGTGATACTGTTGACCAGCTCAAGAACAAATTGGGCAAGGCAGTAGTGATCCTGGCGGCAGTCACTGATGGCAAGGTCAGTCTGGTGGCAGGGGTCACCAAGGATGAAACCGCCAAGGTCAAGGCAGGTGAGCTGTTGAACTTCGTCGCCCAGCAAATCGGCGGCAAGGGCGGTGGCCGCCCCGACATGGCGCAAGGTGGTGGTACAGATGTAGCGGCGCTCCCGGCGGCACTGGCTTCAGTGCAGTTCTGGGTAGCCGAGAAACTTTAATTTCATAGGTAAGCAATTAAGCAATGGCACTGATCGTACAGAAATACGGCGGTACTTCCGTTGGCTCGCCCGAACGTATCGAGGCGGTGGCTGACCGGGTAATCCGCTGGAAACAACAGGGCAACGATGTCATCGTGGTGGTTTCCGCGATGTCGGGCGAAACCAACAAGCTGGTCGCGCTGATCAACGCAATCAACCCGCAGGGTTCTGAACGTGAGAAGGACGCGATCCTTTCCACTGGCGAACAGGTCACGATTGGCTTGTTGTGTCTGGCGCTGGAAAAGAAAGGTCAGCCCGCGCGTTCCTACACCGGCGCTCAGGTTCGCATCCTCACCGATGACGCCCATACCAAGGCGCGTATTCGCGATATTGGCGCTGAGCCTATCCGCGCTGATTTGGCAGCAGGTAAAGTCGTTGTCGTCGCTGGTTTCCAGGGCGTTGCCGACGATGGCAGTATCACCACGCTGGGTCGTGGCGGTTCCGACACCACCGGAGTGGCGCTGGCGGTCGCGCTGAAAGCCGACGAATGCCAGATTTACACCGACGTGGACGGCGTTTATACCACCGACCCGCGCATTGAACCCAAGGCTCGCCATATTCCTGCGCTGACGCTGGAAGAGATGCTGGAAATGGCCAGTCAGGGTTCCAAGGTACTGCAAATCCGCTCGGTGGAGTTTGCCTACAAATATGATATGCCTATCCGCGTGCTTTCCAGTTTTGACGAATTTGGGGAAGGCAAAAGCACGCTGGTCACTCGTGAGGAAGATGTAATGGAAGAAGTATCCGTCCGTGGTATTGCGTTCAACCGCGATGAAGCCCAATTGACCGTGACGGGCGTGCCTGACCGCCCTGGCGTTGCTTACCAGATTCTGGGGCCGATTTCCGACGCCAATATCGAAGTGGACATGATCGTGCAGAATATCGGCTCTGACGGCACGACGGATTTCACCTTTACCGTGCATAAGAATGATTACGCCAAGGCTCGCCAAATTCTCTGCAAAACGGGTGAGGCACTGGGGGCGAAGCAGTGTAGTGGTGATGAAAACATAGCTAAGGTGGCGATTGTCGGGGCGGGGATGCGTTCCCATGCCGGGGTTGCCAGCAAGATGTTCAAAACGTTGGCGGACGAAGGCATCAACATCCGCATGATTTCCACCTCTGAAATCAAGGTTGCCGTGGTGGTGGACGAGAAATATCTGGAATTGGCGGTGCGAGTCTTGCACGAGGCTTTCGGGTTGGAGCAGGCAGCGGATTAGTTTGCAGGTAAATTTTTTATCTGCCAGGGCCATTGCTACAGTTGCTGTGCAATGGCCTTTTTTTGTTCAGGCATTAAGCATTTAAGTGTATTAATGTTTGTTGTGTAAATAACACATTGGTAAAAACGCAACGTAGCATCTTGATAGTTAAGCTTAAGTTAAGTGCGTGTGTGGGATTGTTCAACATACCAACGGTTATCGCTGAGGGCTGATGGGTCGTCAGGGGGCTTTTTGGACATATAAATGCAGCAATATGGAGATTATGCGGTATGTTAATTCTGACGCGGAGGGTAGGAGAGACCCTCATGATTGGGGATAATATAAGCGTTACGGTATTAGGGGTTAAGGGTAACCAGGTGCGTCTGGGCATCAACGCGCCGAAAGATGTTGCCGTGCATCGCGAAGAAATTTTTGAGCGTATCCGGCACGAGCAACTCGACCCGGTTGCCATTGAAGAAAACGTGAATTAGGGCTTTACGTTCTCTTGTCTTGAAGGTATTCTTACCGCCTTCACTGAGTACCCAACTGGAGAGGTGGCCGAGAGGCCGAAGGCGCTCCCCTGCTAAGGGAGTATGGGCCAAAAGCCCATCGCGGGTTCGAATCCCGCCCTCTCCGCCATTTCAGTTTCAGGCTGGAAAGTTTGAGATTGTACTTGACCGGATTCGGTGAAATGCGCATAATGCGCCGCTCATTCAGCGCATCCGTAGCTCAGTTGGATAGAGTACCTGGCTACGAACCAGGTGGTCGGAGGTTCGAATCCTTCCGGATGCGCCATCTATATCAAAGGGTTGCTTACGGCAGCCCTTTTTTTGTTTGCTGATACCACTATCAGCTCAGGCATTCCTGTAAAACCCCATTAATCCAGATGATCTGCATAATATTCCAGAATACTCAGCAGGATTTTGGCTGCATTTGATAGCGTGCGTTTACGGTGGAATATGACCCCTAGATAACGTTGCAGGGTTAAGGGGGTCTGTACAGTCGCAAGCTTGTCATCCAGCATGGTATGCGGTAGCAGTGACCAGCCAAGACCAGCACTGACAAGCATTTTCAGCGTTTCGAGGTAATTGGTGTTGATGTAGACATCCAGTTGGCTATCGTAGGGAGCCAGTGCCTGCCGGATGAGCCGGTAAGTGTAGGTGTCTTTCCCAGGCATGACGCAGCGGTGTTTCACCAATTCCTCCAGACTGAGCGCAGACTGTTTGCTCAGATGATGATCGGGGTTGGCAACGATATGCATCCGGTCTGTCCAGATATGTTGTGCCTGTAACTGCTCCGGCAATTCGGTCGGCAGGGTGATCAGGGCGAGTTCCAGTTCACCCCGTTCCACCGCCAGGCAAGCCTGTTCGGAATCCACGAAATGCAAATCCAACCGTACTGATGGATGTTCCCGGTTGAAATGTGTCAGGGCAGGGGGCAGGCGGCGCAGCCCGATATGGTGGCTGGTTCCCATCACCAGAAAGCCTTGCAGATTGCCGGAAAGGTTGGAGGCAACGCGGCGGATGTCTTCCAGTTCGTTACGCAAAGCCTGTACCCGTGGCAGCAGGGCGTGCCCGGCTTCAGTCAGCGTAACCTTGCGGTTAATGCGGTTGAACAGCGGCGTACCCAGCTCGTTTTCCAGTTGATGGATGCGTTTGCTGATGGCGGGCTGGGTAATGAAAAGCGCCTCGGCAGCCAGTGAAAACGATTGGTGACGGGCGACTTCGATGAAGGCGTTGAGGTGATTGATGTCCATACAATGGATTCTATTCTGGAATCCATCCTGTGAGAATCATGAGTTATATTGATTTGTTTGTGGGTATGTTTTCGCCTGCATGTATACTTATTCAGCCATAAGACAGGTTAATTTATGCATTATCTGCCCATCAACAGGATAAAAAAGCGACAAGCAGAAATGTTTCGCCGGCTAATGCTCTTGGGCATTCAGGGCGCAGAATAATTTAACAATGGCTCTATATGCGTTCTGGGTCTTATGTGTTCCGATCGTGACTAATCGTGTCGTAAGCACTTGCTACTTAAGAAATAGTTTGCATGGTCTCAGGTTGGATTTTTCCCAGTACTCTGGAATCCATACAGAGCCTTGCTTAATTTGATAACAGTTATGGTCTGCTCAGTGATGAATACTGCGAAAATGAAAAAAACTTTGATGACGGCGATCTGTCTGGGCTTTGCCGTAGCTCAACCCGGTTTATTGTCAGCAGCATCATTGCCTACCGGTTTTGGTACCTGTGAAGGGCAATATTGCCCTGCTTCTTATCAGTCTCCACAAAACTGTGGCCTCAATGGTGCAGATTCAGGGTACAGCGTATTTGTTGGCGGAAACCTTACGAGCAATGCGGCAGAGCTTGAAGGTCTGGGGCTGATTGGAGGAAATCTGACACTAAATTCACAATACAATGTTGGTCAGGTAGGCGTTGGTAGTTGCACTACCGCGCCGTGGGGTGGTGACCAGCTCCAGGTAGGTGGAAGCATCAATGATGTTTCAAAAGTTCGGTTACCAAACACCGGCGGAGGATATCGGCAAAATGGCGCCGGAATCCCGAATTTTACTACCTATGTCAGTGAGGCAATCTCAGGGTTGACATCAATAAGCTCCTGCCTGGGTGGATTTGATGAAACAGCGGATAGCCAGGTTTACAGGGGAACCTTGCTGTCACAGTGGGGGCAGGTGACACTGGACTGTGATAGTGGAATAAAAACTAACGGTATGTGTCCTGCGGGTATATACCTGTTTGATCAAGCTACAGATATTGATGTCGGCTATATCTCTTCCCTGGATGCCTCAGTGTTTCCTTCCGATGGAAGTGCTACCTTGATCATCAATATGACAGGCGTCTCGGCTACAGTCAGGGTGCAATCTGCTAATTCCACCCCGACACATGTGATTTCCCGTTATCTGCTGTGGAATTTTCCCAATGCGACAACGGTGAATATTGAGGGCTCGTCACAGTTTGACGGGATGGTGCTGGCGCCTAAAGCCAATGTCACTGTTAATGCCTCAGGCATGAATGGGCGTTTTGTCGCGGGCGGTGATGTTGTACACAATCCAGGTGGTTCTGAATTCCATAATTATGATTTTATTGGCTCTATTCCTGACTCATGTCTTGCCCCCATGCCTGCGCCGCCATCTGTTGAAATCGGCAACCGGGTCTGGGCAGACCTGGATGCCGACGGCATTCAGGACGCTGGGGAGCCAGGCATAGACGGTGTAGACGTTACCCTGAGCTGTTCTGTTTATCCTTATTTGGATTCCACCACAACAACTTCCGGAGGTGGAGAATATTACTTCAGTAACGCTATGGGCGGCACGAATGTCCCGTCTATGGCCTTTGGCAAAGCCTGTACCGTGAGTATTGCAGATGGGCAGGCTGCCCTGACGGGTTATTCGCTGACGCAGCAAAATGCTGGTGGGGACAGCAGTAACGACCCGGCAACCGATTTACACGACTCGGATGCGGCGGAGAGCAACGGCAAAGCTAGCATCAGTTTCACGGTAGGGAATGCTGGCGAGGACAATCATGGTCTGGATTTTGGTTTTACCGGAGAGATCTGTAGCCTGAATCCCCCCACCATTGTGTCCAGTTGTAATGACAATGGCACCAGTTCTGACCCATCCGATGACACTTTCAGTTACACCATTAACCTGACCGGCTCCAATGCCGGGACAAGCTATAACATTGGTGGTGGTGATGTGCATTCAGGCGTCACATACGACATTGATCAGGGGCCATTTGGCAACTTCCCGATCAGTGGCGGTGATATTAGCCTGACGCTGACGGATTTCGATGAGGTCGCCTGTACGCTGGCGGACGTGGCGGTGGCAGCCCCGGCTACCTGCTCAGACCAGGCTCCGCCACGGACACCGTTGCCGTTGGTTTCCGCTTCCTGTAGCGCGACGGATTCTGACCTTTCCACTTCCTCCTATGTTTACGGGCATCAGATCGACGGGAGCCATAAAGACAAGGCCGCCCTGGTGTCCTTTGCCTACACCGATGTGAACGACCCGCTAACCCCCCTGGCAACCGCCGCGCAAATCGGCACAACCTGGGGGCTGGCGCATCATGAGTCCGGCAACACGCTGTACGCCGCCGCACTGATGAAGCGTCATGCCGGTTTCGGCCCGGGTGGCCCCGGCGCCATCTATCAGGTTCATGCCGGTACGGACGGGGAACTGGGGACAACGGATGATGCGTTGGGCACGTTGGTGACACTGAATGCCGGTACTGACCCACACCCGGCGACAGCGGCAGGGGATTGGTTCCACGACGCCGCCTCTTTCGATGCTGTCGGCAAGCTGGGGCTGGGGGATATTGACCTGGCGGCGGATGGCTCTGCCTTGTATGCCATCAACCTGTATGACCGCAAGCTTTACAGCATTCCGCTCAGCGGCGCTACCCCGCCGGTAGCCGGTTCCCCCACCAGCACCGCGTTGCCGGTGCCGGGAGACTGCCCGCTTGACCCGGCAACACCATCCGGGGAGATGAACCTGAATGTGCGGCCGTTTGCTGTCAAGGTCAACGGCGACCGCTTGTACGTCGGTATGACCTGTACCGCCCAGTCGACTGGCAATGCGGCGGATTTGCGTGCCTATGTGTATGAATACGATGGTACGGATTTCCTCCAGGTTTTGAATGTGCCACTGAATTACACCCGTGGCACGGATACCGGCATGAACCTGGATTGGCGGGCCTGGACGGATGATTTCACCCAGATCACCCCGTTGCCGGCTGATAATAGCTACCGGGTGAGGCCGCAGCCATGGTTGGCCGACCTTGAATTCGATGGCGGTGACCTGATCCTCGGTTTCCGCGACCGTACCGGCGACCAGTTGGGGCGCTTTGCCGGGTCAACGGACACCAATGACAACGGTACCTATACAGCGCTGGCCTTCGGTGACATCCTGCGTGCCTGTGGCAATCCGGACGGCTACTGGACGCTGGAGGCAAACGGCAGTTGCGGCTCTGCCAGCAGCAGCGGCGTCGGTAATGGCATCGGCCCGAATAACGGTGAGTTTTACGTCGGGGATCAGGGTATTCATATCAACAGTTCCTCCGGCGCCTTGGCTTTATTGGGCGGCTCAGGCGAAGTGGTCACAACGCAAATGGACGCGGCGCAGGCCGTGACCAGCGGCGTGCGTTGGCTTTCCAATAGTGACGGGCAGGCGCTGCGCGGCAAAACAGTTGCCCTTGGTGGCATCACCAATGAAGGTTTCGGCAAGGGTAATGGGCTTGGGGATCTGGAAATCCTGTGCGCCACACCGGTGCAGGTTGATATCGAATTAACCAAAACGGCTGATAAAACCAGTGTTAAACGTGGAGACACGGTGGTTTATACCCTGACTGCCAGCAACACCAGTACAACCAATGCCACAGGTGTCCAGGTGACGGATGTGCTGCCAGCAGGTGTAACGCTAACCTCCCCGCCAGAACAGGCGTCACAGGCATCGCAAGGCACGTACAACAGGACAACGGGTGTCTGGGACATTGGCAATCTGGATGCGGGGCAGCCGCCCGTGACGCTGACCATTACCGTGACAGTGGATTAAGCAAGTCAGCCCGTCAGGCTCCCCACACCCCAATCTGGCGCGTGCCGTACAGTTCGGCACGCTGCCAGATACGCGCATCCCAGGCCGTTTCCGGGCGGCGGTCGAAAATCAGCAGGTGCGCCTCATCCGCCCCGCACTGGTCGGCATAGCTGGCGGTCTGTTCCAAGCCTTCGGCCAGGGTGGTTTCCAGCGACTTGTGCAGGATTTTCAACTCCAGCACGATGCGCTGCACCTCGCCGTAAAAGCCCTGTTCCTCATCCAGCGGCCATTCGATGTACAGGTCGGTGCGTTTCCTGCCCAGGCCGTATTCGCGGTTGATGCGCCCGCCGCCGTTGATGATGCGCTGTAAAAACGCTTGCAGCAGCAATTGCGGCCCGGCCTCCTTGTAGTCAAAACGCTCAATCCAGGCATCGGCGTTCTCGCGGAAAAACTGCTGGAAGGCGGCCAGCAGTTTGGGCATGTCGAGGCGGCGTTGCGGGGTCAGGTACCAAGCCTGCTGGTGGGCAATGGTGACTTGCCGCGTCCAGGTGAGTTCACGTGGGATCACCTCCTGGTAGATGCGGTTGGCAATGCGCAATTGCGGGCGGGTTTCGATCAGGCCCAGGTCAACAGCGTATTGCATGTCGTCGGGGGAAATCGTATCCGTGCCGCTCATGCTGCCTGCCAGCAACTGGCTGATGACCGCGTGTACACGCGGCTCGCGCAGCTTGTCGGTCAACTGGTCAAGGTGGGTGGCGCGGGACTGGATCAGGCGTTCGCGGGCGGCGCGGTAGCGTTCCAGCGTGAGGGGGGTGCTGCGGTCGCGGGCGGCCTTGTCTTTCCAGGTCAGCTCATGCCCCAGGGCATTGACCAGCCAGGGTTGCCCACAGGTGTCTTCCCACAGTTCAGGAAAGATGGCGCTATCGAAGCGTTGTCCGGTGTCTGCCGTGTGTTGGGCATACAAGGTGTTGACTTCATCCCGGCTGAAACTGCCGATGCGTAACGACTCGCTCTTGACGTTGAAAGCGCTGCCGCCGGTAATGATCTCATGGTGCGAGGTGTGGATGCGGTAATCGCGCACATCGCGCACCCCGCACAGGATGGCGCTGTGTACGAATGGCACGCCGGGGCGGCCAATGTAGCCTTCGCGCAACTGGCGCAGCAGGGAAATCAGCGTGTCACCGACCAGGGCATCGACTTCATCAACCATCAGTACAATGGGCTTGTCGTTTTCCCTTGCCCAGCGGCTGAGGAGTTCGCGCAGGGTGGCGTGTTCGCCCATTATTGGCCACAGTTCATGATGCCAGTGGCGTAAACGTGAATCCTGCAAACGTGCTTCTGCGCCATAGATCAGGCTGCCCAGGATGGCCTTCATCCCGGCGGCGACATCGTTGCGTGCCGCTTGCGCGGATTCGACATTGATGTAGAGTGCAGTGTACTCACCCGCCTGGTTGAGCGCGTCCATCATCGCCAGCAACAGGCTGGTCTTGCCGGTCTGGCGCGGGGCGTGCAGGACGAAGAACTTTTCATCATCAATCAGGCGCTGGATTTCAGCCCAGTCTACCCGGCTTGTTGGGTCAATAAAATAGTGTTTGTCGGGTCTGACAGGGCCTGCGGTGTTGAAATGTCGGGGCATGGGCTATCCAGGGAAGAAAGGCATTCCCCCATTATAGCAGCAAGGGCGCTGTCACTGGCGCTTCATGATGTGGTTCAGCCATAAGCAAGGCTGATTGAGTCATTATCCGCACATTATCGGCTAAAAAACGATGGCCGGTAGTGATTTTGTGACGAATGCTGTTAGGCGTTCAGGGCGTAGAATAATTAAAGGTTAGGACTTACGCATTGACGGCGGCCTGAAATTGTGGGTTGAGGTGCTGCTTGCCTTGCATGAAGCGGCTGACAAAAGCAGCCACAGCATCCGTGTACAAGTCGCGTTGCCATTGGTAGGCGTTGCTGATGATGTCAACAAACTGCATCTGTTGCAGGTGGACATAGCTGCACAAGGCGGCAAAGATATGGTTACGTATCGGGACGTTGCCGCGTACCTGGAATTTCTCGATATGGCAGACCTGCTTGATCATGCGGTGGTATTGCTCAATCTGCCAATGCTGGTCATGCAGGGTCTGGAAATCCGCTTGCTGGAAGGTGTCATAGGCGTCAGCATTCGGGAGGAAAACCACGTAATGGCGCAGTTGGTCTTTTAACTGCGTCCGAAACAGCTTTACCTCGCCAAATTCGCGTAACCAGACCCTCAGCCCGTCAGCAGGGATGTCCAGTTTCTGTACCTGCACCCATGACCCCTTTTCGGTGGATACCCGGCGGTTGCTTTCCACAGCGAACAGGAACCCCATGCGGTGGTTTCTTACCGTTTTGAGGTTGCCCACACAGGAATACCAGCTATCCCCGGTCATGAAGGCGGGTTGCAGCCCCCATGCCAACACGTCCTCCAGCATGTCGAGGAAATAATCATTCTTGGTCTTGCCCTCTGCCTTGTCATACACCCGGTAGTTGACCGGCAGGCTGCGCCCTTGCGGGTCACTGTAATACAACGTGATCAGGTTCAGCCCCTTGACCACCCGGTGGTGCTTGCCTGACCAGAAGTGTCCAACCAGCTCCATATGCTGGCTGTAGGGTTTGTCCAGCGTGCTGTCATCCACATTCAATGTCCCGCCCACCAGGTTCAGCAGCCGCGATGCTTCGTTGAACAGGTCTTTTGGCTCATAGGCTTCCCGCAACAGGAAGCGGTTTACACTGTCATGCGAGATGCCCATCACTTCCGACAGGCGGGTGCAGGTGCTTGATTTCGGTTCACTCATCAGAAACCCCATGTACATTGGCAGGGTGCAATTGGCTGTCGGTGGGCGTTTGGGCCTTCTTATCATTGGCTTTTATGTCGCGTGAAAAACTTATTCCTGACACAGACAGGGCTGCTTCGTCAATGCGTAAGTCCTAAAGGTGATCAATCATGGGGAAGGCAGATCAGGTAATCCGTGGGGGTAGGGGACTGACTTTACCCAGCGTCGGGAATAGTCGGCGTGGGGTTAACGCCAATAGGGCGTACCGGAAACCTGTGCTGGCTCTCATGTTATTGTGGGTGCTGCTGTTGACAGGAGGGGAGGCACTGGCCTTCACGCTGAGTGGGCCGATTACGGGCCGGGTCTACCAGGACTTCGATAGCGACGGCACCATCGATACCAGCGGCACGGTGCAGGATGTTGGCGTCGCCAATGTACAAGTCTCGATCTACGACTCCACTGGGGCGTTGCGCGAGACGACGACTACCGATGCGAACGGAGACTACACCTTTACGGTAGCTTCGTTGGATGGCGTGCAGGGGCCTTATCGTGTGGAGTTCACCAACCTGCCCAGCGGCTACGAACCCAGCCGAGTGGCCAGCGGCACACAGAACGGTACGAGCGTACAGTTTATCAATGCGGACACCGCCGCTGCCCGCACGGTCAACTTCGCTGTGTTGGAGCCTTGTGACTATTGCCAAGCCAACCCCTTGTTGACAACCACAGGTCAACGCAACGGCTCCGGGTTCGGGCTAAACCAGACGAGCGTGATGTCCTTTCAATACAACGCAACAGGCGCCGTGGCAGGTGTGGCTGCCATCAGTGACACCGGGAGCGTGTGGGGGGTGGCGTATGACCGTGACAACAAACTCCTCTTTACTTCTGCCCTGGCAAAACGACACGCTGGTTTTGGTCCGCAAGGCAGTGGCGGCATCTACGTCATGGATATGAGTCTTGCCACCCCTGCCATTGTGGGGAGTTTTACGATCAGTGGTGTGAGCGGCATTTCGACAGGCGCTATTTCCCGCTCACGGGTTACTGGGGCGATTTCAGCAGGTGCTGCCGGTGATAATCAATTGTCGGATGTCTCGACTAACCCGAACCGCGATCTGGATGCCTTTGCCAAGGTGGGTCTGACCAGTTTGGGTGATATTGATGTGGATGAGAACGGCAATTTGTGGGTCGTCAACATCAACTCAGGGGCCCAGTCGTTGGTCAAGTTAGATTTGTCGGGCTACACACCGGTGATGAATGGGGCACCCCCTTCACTTACAAATTATCCGTTGTCGTCACTCAGTGGATTACCCGCTTGTTCAGGTGGCTCCTTCCGCCCATGGGCACTGGCTTTTCAGCAAGGAAAGGGTTATTTGGGTGGTGTGTGCGATGCCATGACTTCGCAAAATGCGGCGAACCTGCGGGCGTATGTGTTGCAGTTTGACCCAGCCGCCGCTACGCCGGGTTTTAGCACTGTTATTTCCTTCCCGCTCAACTTTACTCGTGAAAATGTGGGAGGGAACCGTGTCGGTAAATGGCGACCGTGGGTCACCGGTTGGTCGAATGTGACTACGGCAGCAACGGCAGAGGGAACCAAAGTCCGTCAAGGTACTTTCTACGCCTATGCTCAACCGATCTTGAGTGACATCGTGTTTACAGACAACGGCTCCATGGTGCTGGGATTTATCGACCGCATGGGGCATCAATTGGGAGCGGTGAATTATGTACCCGTTTCCGGCTCGACGACAACCATTGATGTCACCGCTGGTGGCGATATCGTGCAGGTTTGTAATGTCAATGGCTCATGGGTGCTGGAAGGGTCGGCAGCCAGTTGTCGGCATAACGATCCTGCGTTGGGCAGTGGCACCATTGGTTCCCTGGATACAGACGGCCCATCGAATGTTGGCGAGTATTATTTTCAGGAATCCTATGACGGCAATCATGAAGAACTAGCAAACGGCGGGCTGGTGATTCTTCCCGGTACAAACGAAGTGGTAGCGACCTTGTATGATCCTGAACCGCCAAACGCTGGTGTCACCAACGTGAATATCCAGGGCGCACGCTGGTTCAATACGACCAGCGGTGCGATGGCGCGGTATAATCAACTGGTTGGTGGAGTGGCTACCGCAAACTTTGGTAAGGCACATGGTTTGGGTGATCTGGAATTATTGTGCGACCCTGCCCCCATCGAAATCGGCAACCGTGTGTGGGAAGACACCGATGGCGACGGCATCCAGGATGCAGGCGAAGCGGGCATTGACGGTGTTGACGTTACCCTGACCTGCGGTAGCGATGATGCCACGGCGACCACGGCCAATGGTGGCCAGTACCTGTTTTCCAGTACCAGCAATGCTGCTTTCCTGTCTTCCGGCAAGACCTGCACGGTTGTGGTTACCAACGGGCAGCCCGAACTGACTGGCCTGGAGGTCACTGCCCAGAATGCTGACGGGGCGACGGATAACAACGCTACGACGGACTTGCGTGACTCTGACGCTAGCGCCGCCGGGCAGATTGTTGTGACCGTCGGGGAGCCGGGTGAGAATAACCATACGCTGGATTTTGGCTACCGGGAAGCGGCAGTTGACATCGAACTGGGCAAGGTCGCCGACAAAGCCAATGCCCGCCGTGGCGACACGGTGGTTTATACCCTGACGGCCAGCAATACCAGTACAACAAATGCCACCGGTGTACAGGTGACGGATGTGCTGCCCGCCGGGGTAACGCTGGCAACCGGGACGCCGCCGGTAGCATCGCAAGGCACGTACAACACGACAACGGGTGTCTGGGACATTGGCAACCTGGGGGCAGGGCAGGACGAGACGCTGACCATTACCGTGACAGTGGATTAAGCAAGCCAGCCCGTCAGGCTCCCCACACCCCGATCTGGCGCGTGCCGTACAGTTCGGCACGCTGCCAGATACGCGCATCCCAGGCCGTTTCCGGGCGGCGGTCGAAAATCAGCAGGTGCGCCTCATCCGCCCCGCACTGGTCGGCGTAGCTGGCGGTCTGTCCCAGCCCTTCGGCCAGGGTGGTTTCCAGCGATTTGTGCAGGATTTTCAGCTCCAGCACGATGCGCTGCACTTCGCCGTAAAAGCCCTGTTCCTCATCCACCGGCCATTCGATGTACAGGTCGGTGCGTTTCCTGCCCAGGCCGTATTCGCGGTTGATGCGCCCGCCGCCGTTGATGATGCGCTGTAAAAACGCTTGCAGCAGCAATTGCGGCCCGGCCTCCTTGTAGTCAAAGCGCTCAATCCAGGCATCGGCGTTCTCGCGGAAAAACTGCTGGAAGGCGGCCAGCAGTTTGGGCATGTCGAGGCGGCGTTGCGGGGTCAGGTACCAAGCCTGCTGGTGGGCAATGGTGACTTGCCGAGTCCAGGTGAGTTCACGTGGGATCACCTCCTGGTAGATGCGGTTGGCAATGCGTAATTGCGGGCGGGTTTCGATCAGGCCAAGGTCAACAGCGTATTGCATGTCGTCGGGGGAAATCGTATCCGTGTCGCTCATGCTGCCTGCCAGCAAGCGGCTGATGACCGCGTGTACACGCGGCTCGCGCAGCTTGTCGGTCAACTGGTCAAGGTGGGTGGCACGGGACTGGATCAGGCGTTCGCGGGCGGCGCGGTAGCGTTCCAGCGTAATGGGGGTGGAACGGTCGCGGGCAGCCCTGTCCTCCCAGACCAACTCATTACCCAGGGCATTGACCAGCCACGGTTGCCCACGGGTGTCTTCCCACAATTCGGGGAAAATGTCAGGGGCAAAGACCTGTCCGGTTTCCGCCGTATGTTGTTGGTACAGGGTTTCGACCTCAGTGTGGGTAAAATTGCCGATAACCAGGGATTTGCTCTTGACGTTGAAAGCGCTGCCGCCGGTAATGATCTCATGGTGCGAGGTGTGGATGCGGTAATCACGCACATCGCGCACCCCGCACAGGATGGCGCTGTGTACGAATGGCACGCCGGGGCGGCCAATATAGCCTTCGCGCAACTGGCGCAGCAGGGAAATCAGCGTGTCACCCACCAGGGCATCCACTTCATCAACCATCAGTACAATGGGCTTGCCGTTTTCTGCTGCCCAGCGGCTGAGCAAGGCTTTAAGCGCGCCTTGCGTGCCGTGCAATTGCCACAATTCATCGTGCCACGCTAACAAGCGCGGGTCGCCCAAACGGGCTTTGGTGTCGCTGGCAAGCGTCGCCACGATACTTTTCATCCCGGCGGCAACGTCATTCCGGGCGGCTTGCGCGGATTCGACATTGATGTAGAGGGCGGTGTATTCACCCGCCTGGTTGAGCGTGTCCATCATCGCCAGCAGCAGGCTGGTCTTGCCGGTCTGGCGCGGGGCGTGCAGGACGAAGAACTTCTTGGCGGCAATCAGTTGGTGTATTTCTTCCCAGTCGACACGGGTCATGGGGTCAATGCAGTAATGGTCTTCGGGGTGGACAGGGCCTGCGGTGTTGAAATGTCGGGGCATGGGTGGGGTGCTCCATGAATTTGGATGGCTGGGCTATTGTAGCAGAAGGGGCAAGCGGCGGGCACTTTGGTTTGTGGAGGTAACGGATAAGCCACCCAGCCCCTGCTTATGCCCCCCACACCCCAATCTGGCGTGCCCCAAACGCTTCCACCCGCTGCCAAATCCGCGCATCCCAGGCCGTTTCCGGGCGGCGGTTGAAAATCAGCAGGTGTGCCTCATCCACCGGCCATTCGATGTACGGGTCGGTGCGTTTCCTGCCCAGGCCGTATTCGCGGTTGATGCGCCCGCCGCCGTTGATGATGCGTTGCAACTGACTTGCTGCGTCCAGATGAGTTCACATCGGCTTCGGCATGAACCGGGTCTGCGGTGTTGAAATGTCGGGGCATGGGCTATCCAGGGAAAAAAGGCATTCCTCCATTATAGCAGCAAGGGGGCTGTCACCGGCGCTTCATGATGTTATTCAGCCATAAGCAAGACTGATTAAGGCATGATCCGCACATTATTGGCTAAAAAACGATGGTCGGTAGTGATTTTGTGACGAATGCTGTTAGGCGTTCAGGGCGTAGAATAATTAAAGGTGATCAATCATGGGGAAGGCAGATCAGGTAATCCACGGGGGCGGCGGGGCTAACGCCAACGTGCCGTACTTGCTACAGGCATTAACTGCCATGTTGCTGTGGGTGCTGCTGTTATGGGCAGGGGGCGTTCAGGCCGCACCTTTCACACCGAGCGGGCCGATTGCGGGGCGGGTCTACCAGGACTTTGACAGCGACGGCACCATTGATACCAGCGGTACGGTGATCGACGTTGGCGTCGCCAATGTGCAAGTCTCGATCTACGACTCCACTGGGGCGTTGCGCGAGACGACGACTACCGATGCGAACGGAGACTACACCTTTACGGTAGCTTCGTTGGATGGGGTACAGGGGCCTTATCGTGTGGAGTTCAGTAGCTTGCCCAGTGGTTACGGATCCGGCCAAAACGGGACGCAGAGCGGTACGAGCGTACAGTTTATCAATGCTGACACCGCCGCTGCCCGCACAGCCAATTTGGCCCTGTTGGTGCCTTGTGAATACTGCCAGGCCAATCCAACCATGGCAGTGGTATACCAAGCCGACAGCACCTCAGACTCGGCGCTGAAAACGGTCAATACCCAGTTGTTGTTTGATCCCACCTATTTCACCTACGACACAACGAACAGAGTGCCCACCGACCAAGTGGCGACTTTTGCAGAACTAGGCTCGTTGTTTGGGTTGGCGTACCGAAATCAAAGCGGTGATCTGTTTGCCGGTGCGTTTGCCAAGCGTAACGGCATCGGCTTTGGCGCGGGGGGGGCCGATGCCGTCTATCGTATTCCCGTCAATGGCGGCACACCGCAACTCTTCTTTAATCTTGCCAACCTAACCGGCGGGGCGAGTGCTGGTTCTTCCGCTGCAATTGATAGTGATTCAGAGGCGCAGTCGCAGGTTGGTTTCAGCGGCTTAGGCGACCTTGAATTGTCGCTGGATCAACAGACGCTCTATCTGGTCAATCTGGCCAACCGGAATCTTTATGCAGTCCCCTTGAATACGGCGACCACCCCGATTACCCATACTGGCAGCACCACTGGGTATGCCATTCCCGTCCCCGCAACCTGTACAGGGGGAAGCGGTGCGCAGGGCTTGTCCGCCCTGGGGCTGGGGGTGCATCCGCGGACGGGCAAAGTCTATGTTGGCTTGACTTGTACGGGGTATACGGCTGCGACATACAGCAATTCTGCCTTGCGCGCCTATGTCTACGAGTTTGACCCTGCGGCCTCCGCTTTTAACACGACCCCCGTCATTGACCAGCCATTGACCTATGCGCGTGACACTAGTGAAAGGAATCAGACCTGGAACAATTGGAGCACCGTAATCTCACCACTTAATTTCAGCACGTTCAAACATCCCTGGCTCTCCGATATCGAATTCGTCGGCGCAGATATGGTGCTGGGCTTCCGTGCTCGCTCAGGTGACATGATTGAGGATTCGTCAGGCACCCAAGGTGGCGAGACCTTATATGCGTGCGCCAATGGCAGTGGCGGCTGGACTGTAGAAGCCAGCGGTGGCTGTGAAGGGCGTAGCTCGGTAGTCGGAGCTACGAACCTGAGAGGCAATGCCCCGAATCTGCAAGGGCCGGGAACGCCGCAGGGCGAATGGTATTGGGACGATGATGGTCGCGAAGGTGAGGCAGCAAACGGTGCGCTGGCGCAGCTTCCCGGCGGCCCGCTCTTCTCAACGCAGATCGATGGTCTTGGCCGCAATTATCGAATGGGTTTTTACGCCTTCAACAACGTCACCGGACAGGTGATTGGCGGGGCCAATACTACCTATCTTGGCGCGAATTTTGGAAAGGCCAATAACTTTGGCGATATTGAATTGCTCTGCGACCCCGCCCCCATCGAGATCGGCAACCGAGTGTGGGACGACACCGATGGCGACGGCATCCAGGATGCAGGCGAAGCGGGTATTGACGGTGTTGACGTTACCCTGACCTGCGGTAGCGATGTTGCCACGGCGGCCACGGCCAATGGTGGCCAGTACCTGTTTTCCAGTGCCAGCAATGCTGCTTTCCTGTCTTCCGGCAAGACCTGCACGGTTGTGGTTGCCAGCAGCGGGCAGCCCGAACTGGATGGCCTGGAGGTCACTGCCCAGAATGCTGACGGGGCGACGGATAACAACGCTACGACGGATTTGCGTGACTCTGACGCTAGCGCCGCCGGGCAGATTGTCGTGGCCGTCGGGGGGGCGGGTGAGAATAACCATACGCTGGATTTTGGCTACCGGGAGCAAGCAGTGGCAGTTGACATTGAACTGGGCAAGGTCGCGGATAAAGCCAATGCCCGCCGTGGCGACACGGTGGTTTATACCCTGACTGCCAGCAACACCAGTACAACAAATGCCACCGGTGTACAGGTGACGGATGTGCTGCCAGCAGGTGTAACGCTGGCAACCGGGACGCCGCCGGTAGCCTCGCAAGGCACGTACAACACGGCAACGGGTGTCTGGGACATTGGCAATCTGGATGCGGGGCAGCCGCCCGTGACGCTGACCATTACCGTGACAGTGGATTAAGGGATGCGCATGAAATAACCTCCCGAAGAGGGCGTATGCAATACGCCCCTACGAAGATCACCCCCTGTAGATACTCATAAGCATGGATTCTTTGCCGGAATCCATAATATGAAAATTATGAATTTTATTTATCTCTGAGCAGGTGTTACTCTCCTCCAATCCATTAGATTTTCCGAGGAGTTTGTTTGTGACCGGCAAAACGCTCTACGACAAGGTTTGGGACGCTCACGTGGTTCGCCAGGAAGCCGACGGAACCTGTCTGCTCTACATCGACCGCCATCTGGTGCATGAAGTCACCTCCCCGCAGGCATTTGAAGGTTTGCGGATCGCTGGCCGCCAGCCATGGCGTATCAGTTCCATGGTAGCCGTGCCTGACCATAACGTGCCGACCACGGGGTTGGAACACGGCATTACCGACCCGGTTTCCCGCACCCAGGTGGAAACGTTGGATGAAAACTGCAAAACCTTCGGTATCACCGAATTCCGTCTCGGCGACATCCGCCAGGGCATCGTGCACGTCATCGGGCCGGAGCAGGGTGCAACCCTGCCGGGCATGACGGTGGTTTGCGGTGACTCGCATACGTCCACCCACGGCGCATTCGGCGCACTCGCACACGGCATCGGCACCTCCGAAGTCGAACACGTCATGGCCACCCAGTGCCTGATCCAGAAAAAAATGAAAAACATGCTGGTGAGCGTGGATGGCAAGGTTGGCTCCGGTGTGACTGCCAAGGACATCGTGCTCGCCATCATCGGTGAAATCGGCACTGCCGGCGGCACCGGTTACGCCATCGAATTCGGCGGCGAAGCCATCCGCGACCTTTCTATCGAAGGCCGCATGACGGTCTGCAACATGGCGATCGAAGGCGGCGCGCGCGCCGGTATGGTGGCGGTGGATGACACTACCATCGAATACGTCAAAGGCCGCCCCTATGCGCCGAAAGCCGCAGACTGGGACAAGGCCGTTGCCGCATGGCGCGATTTGCATTCCGACGACGATGCCGTGTTTGACCGGGTAGTGCGTATCGACGCCGCCAGCATCAAGCCGCAAGTCACCTGGGGCACGTCGCCGGAAATGGTCATTCCGGTGGATGGCAAAATGCCCGACCCGGAGCAGGAAAGCGATAGCGTCAAGGCCAATGGCATCCGCGCCGCGCTCAAATACATGGGGCTGGAAGCCAATACCCCGATCAGCGAGGTGCAGATCGACAAGGTATTCATCGGTTCCTGCACCAACTCGCGGATTGAAGACTTGCGCGCTGCTGCCGAAGTTGCTAAAGGCCGCAAGGTTGCTGCCAACGTCAAACTGGCGATGGTGGTGCCGGGTTCCGGTCTGGTCAAACAGCAGGCGGAGCAGGAAGGTCTGGATAAAATCTTTGTCGAAGCCGGGTTTGAATGGCGTGCGCCGGGTTGTTCCATGTGTCTGGCGATGAATGCTGACCGGCTGGAGCCGGGTGAGCGTTGCGCCTCCACCTCCAACCGTAACTTCGAAGGCCGGCAAGGGCAGGGTGGGCGCACCCATCTGGTTAGCCCGGCAATGGCTGCCGCTGCGGCAGTGACCGGCCATTTCGTTGATGTTCGTACCCTGTAGAGGAGATTACCCCATGCAAAAGTTACTGACTGTTGTTTCCCTGCTGGCTGTTTTGCTGGTTGCCGGTTGCAGTACCGTTGAAGGTATCGGCAAGGATCTCAAATCACTGGGCGGTTCGATCGAGAAAGAAGCGGGCAAGTAATCATCATGGAAAAATTTACTGTACATACGGGTTTGGTGGTGCCGCTTGACCGTTCCAACGTCGATACGGATGCGATTATCCCCAAGCAATACCTGAAATCCATCCAGCGCACCGGTTTTGGGCCAACTCTGTTTGATGACTGGCGTTATAACGAGCCGGGTGAACCGGGCATGGATCACAGCAAACGTGCTGTTAATCATGAGTTCGTGCTGAATTTTCCGCGTTATGTTGGTGTCTCCGTACTATTGGCGCGAGAAAACTTCGGTTGCGGTTCCTCGCGTGAACACGCAGTGTGGGCGCTGACGGATTACGGTATCCGCACTGTCATTGCCCCCAGCTACGCGGATATTTTCTTTAATAACAGCTTTAAAAATGGTTTGCTGCCGATTACGCTGTCTGCCGAAAGCGTTGATCAATTGTTCCGTGAGACGGAAGCACAGGAAGGTTACCAGCTCACCATTGATCTGGAGCAGCAGCAAGTGATCACGCCAACGGGTGACACTTTCGCTTTCAGCATCGACGAGTTCCGCCGTTATTGCCTGTTGAACGGGCTGGATGATATTGGCCTGACGCTGCAACACGCAGACGACATCAAGGCTTACGAAGCGCGCCGCCAACAGGAAGCGCCCTGGTTGTTTTAGTTTTGGGGTTTGAGATACATGACACATAAAATTCTGGTATTGCCCGGCGACGGTATCGGGCCTGAAATCGTGGCGGAAGCCATCAAGGTTTTGAATGTTTTCACCGCTGAAGGTAGCCTGTCGGTGGAAATGGAATACGCCAACATCGGCGGTGCTGGTTATGATGCCGAAGGCAGCCCGTACCCGGCTTCCACGCAAACGCTGGCAAAAGCAGCTGACGCTATTCTGTTAGGTGCGGTTGGCGGCCCACAATACGACAATCTGGATCGCCCGTTGCGCCCTGAGCGTGGTTTGCTGGCGATCCGTTCCGATCTGGAACTGTTTGCCAACCTGCGCCCTGCCATCCTGTACGAAGCGCTGGCCAGCGCTTCCACCCTAAAGCCGGAAGTGGTTGCCAACCTCGACCTGATGATCGTGCGCGAACTGACCGGTGGTATCTATTTCGGCAAGCCGCGCGGCATTGACGTGATGGAAAACGGTGAACGCAAGGGCTACAACACCCTCGTTTACAGCGAACCCGAAATCGACCGCATTGCCCGCGTCGCGTTTGAAACTGCGATGAAGCGCAACAAGCGCCTGTGTTCCGTCGATAAGGCCAACGTGCTGGAAGTGTCTGAATTGTGGCGTGAAGTGGTCGAGCGGGTCGGCAAGGAATACCCGGCAGTCGAACTCAGCCATATGTACGTCGACAACGCGGCGATGCAACTGGTGCGCTCACCCAAGCAGTTCGATGTCATGGTGACCACCAATATGTTCGGCGACATCCTGTCTGATGCGGCGGCGATGCTGACCGGTTCCATTGGTATGTTGCCTTCCGCTTCCCTGAATGCTTCTGCTTGTGGCTTATATGAACCGATCCACGGTTCAGCGCCGGATATCGCAGGGCAGGGCGCGGCCAATCCGCTGGCAACCATCCTGTCAGTCGCCATGCTGTTGCGCTACAGCCTGAACAAAGGTGAGTTGGCCGAGCGCATTGAAGTGGCAGTGAAAAAGGTGCTGGCGGAAGGCATCCGTACCGGCGATATTTACACAGAAGGCTGCCGCAAGGTAGGTACGGCGGAAATGGGTGATGCCGTAGTTGCTGCCCTGCAAGGTTGATGCATGACGCAAAAAATGGACATTGCTGTCGTTGGTGCGACTAGTCTGGTCGGGGAGGCCATGCTGGATTTGCTGGCTTCCCGTAAGTTCCCGGTTGGGGATGTGTATGCGCTGGAAGCAGAAACCGATGGCGAACAGGAAGTGGATTTTGGTGGTAAAACACTGGATGTAGAACCGTTGGCCGGTTTCGATTTTTCCGGCGTACAGCTTGCCCTGTTTGCCGCCGGTGAAGATGTGGCAGCGGTTTATGCGCCACTGGCAGCAGAAGCTGGCTGTATCGTGATTGATGATAGCGCCTGTTTCCGCTTTGAAGATGACGTACCACTGGTGGTGGCAGAGGTTAATCCGCAAGCCATTGCCGACTACGCGCAGCGGCGCATTATCGCCAACCCCGGCAGCGGTGTCAGCCAGATGCTGGCAGCCTTGAAGCCCTTGCACGATGCGGCAGGCATTACCCGCATCAACGTTGTCACCTATCAGGCAGTTTCCGGTTCAGGGCGTGCCGGGGTGGATGAACTGGCACGCCAGACCGCACAACTGCTGAATGCCCGGCCAATCGAGCCGCTTGTTTACCCGAAACAGATCGCATTCAATGTGTTGCCACAAATTGGCAAATTTATGGAAAATAGTTATACATGGGAAGAGATGAAGCTGGTGCAGGAAACCCGCAAGATTCTCGACTTGCCTACGTTGGCGGTTAATCCCACCGCTGTGCGTGTCCCGGTATTTTTTGGACATTGCGAGGCCATCCACATCGAAACGCAACGCAAGCTCTCGGCAGAGGAAGCAGCTGACCTCCTGAGCAGTGCCCCTGGCGTGGAAATTCTGGATGAACGGCAGGATGGGGGATACCCGACCCCCGTAACTGAAGCTGTCAACGCTGAAACGGTGTTTGTCAGCCGTATCCGTGAGG
This sequence comes from Thiothrix nivea DSM 5205, assembly GCF_000260135.1. Lineage (NCBI taxonomy): Bacteria > Pseudomonadati > Pseudomonadota > Gammaproteobacteria > Thiotrichales > Thiotrichaceae > Thiothrix > Thiothrix nivea. The sequence continues at coordinate 3,694,052 of NZ_JH651384.1, forward strand.
ACATTTCCCATCCATCTGGCCTGAATTTATGGACGGTGGCTGATAATGTGCGCAAATGCGCGGCTTTAAACAGCATCCAGATTGCGGAAATTTTACTGCGGGATTACCTGTAGTCTCAGGTTAAGCGGGAATTAATTCATCATTACCCACAATATGCGGCGGATATGGCAGAATTTTTGCCAAACTATACAAAAGCTTGTCTCGGGGCGACATTGCTTAAGATAATGTACTAATATATAGTTCCAGCGTTAAGAAACAATAACGAGAATCGCTATTCATCAAGAATAACAAGGGCCTAATAAGAGTTGTATAGGTGATGAATCAGGGATACTACAATCGTACATATAAAGAATCGAAGGGGAATTGCTGTGAATAAACAAGCCTTGAGCTTAGCTATATTCATCGCCGGAGCGTATCCTGCGGTCTCCAGCGCCTTGGGGCTTGGGGATATTGAGTCCAACTCTCATCTAAACCAGCCACTGCGCGCCACCATCGACCTGTTGTCCGCTGCCCCTGCGGATGCCAGCCAGATCCGGGTACGTCTTGCGCCTCCTGATGTCTTCAACCGGGTAGGTGTCGCTCGCCCTGAATTCCTCAGTAATCTGCATTTTACACCGACCATCCAGGGTGGGAAGCCGGTTATCCTGGTGACTTCCGATTCGCCTATTCAGGAACCGTTCGTCAACTTCCTGCTGGAAGTCAGTTGGCCGCAGGGACAGTTGCTTAAAGAATATACGGTCATGCTGGATCCACCAGTGCTGATGCAGCCAGGCAATACGGTTGCCGGAGAAGCGTCAGTGCGTGCCGAACCCAGAGCGACCGGTAATGTCCGCCGCCCTTCGGGCAGGCAGATGGCTGCCGCCCCGGCCTCTCAACCGGCGGCCAATGCCAACCGCAACCGCACTTACCGCGTTAAATCGGGTGACACCTTGTTTGGTGTCGCATCCCGCTTGCGGCAACCCGGCGTCAACAATGACCAGATGATGATGGCCTTGTTCCGGGCTAACCCAAATGCCTTTATCGACAAAAATATCAATAACCTGCGTGCAGGCGCCACGTTGAAAGCACCACCAGCGGGTGATGTGGGCGTTGTCTCCAGGGCAGAAGCACGCCGTCAGATACGTGAGCAGAACGCCGAGTGGCGTGAATTCCGCAAGGCGTTGGCAGGTAATACTGTTCCGCAGCAGTCCAGTGGCACTAAAGCTGCCACCAAACCGGCGACACCAGCGGCCAAGCCGCAGACTCAAACGGCCAGTAGCGCCCAGGACAAGGCGCGGCTTGAAGTGCTGGGTGCGCAAAGTGGTGGTTCAGCCAAGGATGCTGCGGTTGCCGCCAGCAGCGCCAAGCTGGCTGAAATCGAAAAGCAGCTTGCGTTGGCGAATGAGTCGTTGGCTGCGCGCCAGAAAGAGAACACTGAACTCAAGTCTCGGGTGACTGACCTTGAGTCCATGCTTGGCAAGAAAAACCGCTTGTTGGAATTGCGTGATAACCAGCTGGCCGAATTACAGAAGCAACTGGCTGCCACTGGTATCAAGACACCCGATCTGGCTGGTGAGCCTACGGGTCAGGGTGCAGGTGCAGGTGGGCAACAGACCGCCGTTGGTCAAATGCCTGTTGGCGCGGGGCAGCCCGCCGCCACGCAAACGCCGGATCAGGGCAAAGACATTCAGACCCATATGGCGAATGTCGCTGGCCAAAACAATGACGCCGTATTGCGCGGTGAGCAACCCGCTTCCACGCCTGTACGCAAACCACCTGCTGCGGCAGTTGGGGAGGCTCCGGATGCTGGCAGCCCAGCACAAAGCAATGCTGCTACCCAGCCTGTACCGGTGACACCGCCTGTCCAGCCAGTCAATGAACCGGTTCCAGCCAGCAGCTCCCTGATACCTTTGAAACCACCGGTTGCGCCCACCCCTCCCAAGCCAGCAGTCGTGCCGGTAACGCCAGTAAACCCGGTTGATCAGAAACCGGCTCCGGTGTTCGCGGATCAGACGCAAGAGGGCAATGACCTGCTGGGTCTGCTGACTTCGCCGCTGGCACTGAAGATCGGCGCGGGTTCCCTGGCTTTGCTGCTGCTGTTGTGGTTGCTGGGTCGCCGCCGCAAGCCGGAAAGTGCTGTTTCCAACAAGTCGGACGAACGTTTTGCCAATCTGGATGACGATCTGGAAATGACCGCTGACGAAAGGGAATCCATGGATCTGGACTCCCTGGAAAGCGAACTGAGCAAGGCGGAAAATCGTGGTGGTTCACATGCCCATGGCGTTGCCGATCATGACCCGTTCGGTCTTGGTGACGATGATGACCATGTTTGGGGCACTGATGACCGCCAGCCAGCAGCCACGCCTGCCCATATCGCTTCCACGCATGAGCCTGAAGGCGAAGATGACTTATTGACCGAGGCCAACGTCTACATTGCCTATGGCCTGTATCAGCAAGCGGAAAGTGAGCTGAAAAAGGGCATTGAACGTGACCCTGACAAGCTGGAATACCGTCACAAGTTGCTGGAATGTTACTTCGCTGCCAATAACCGTGAGGCATTCGACCAGCAGGCGCAGCAGTTTGTCAGCATGAAAGGCCCCAACAAGGAAGCCTTGTGGAAGTCCATCGCTGAATGGGGCCGCAAGATCAGCCCGGATAACAAACTGTATCTGGGTGATGGTTCCAGCGGCGGGTTCAGTTCTGTGGCGGCTACGGTTGCTACTGCGCTTGGCGGCGCGGCAGCAGCAGGGGCGGCTACAGTGGCAGCAGCGGATGATGATGCTACCACTCAGGTGGCACGGCAGATGCCGGCTGAGGCAGAGCCTGCTGACCCGTACCATTATGACAGCCATGTCGATACTCCGGCAGATGATGATTTCGGTGACCTGGAGCTGGGTGAGCTGGATTTCGACGATATAGACCTCGACAAGCTATTGCAGGAAGGTGAAGAAAATGATGCCGAACGCGCGGAAGCGTTTAGGCAGCCTACCGCCATGCCGGAATTGCCAGACCTGGATATGGGGCTGGAACTGGATGGCCAGCAGAAGCTGCGACAGGGCGTAGCTGCGCAGGATGCTGGTAGCAGCGAGCCAATGGCGTCCCTGGAAGAAGAAACTTTCGAGTTGGAAGATCTGGATGATGACCTCGATCTGGATTTCGACCTCGATTTGCCGGAGGAGCCTTCCATGCCAGTGGCGAGGGTGGGAGCGCCCAAAGCTGACAATGCCCCTGTTTCCGCAGAAGATGACCTGCCCGATTTCGATTTTGATGACGAACATGACCGCAAGGTGGAAGAGGGTTCCGCGCCCGCTGCCATGGAAGCGCCCGCAATGGCAGCCGCCAGCACCAGCAATGCCACGCACCTGAACTTGCATCTGGACAACAACACCGGCATCAACCGCATCCTGCCGAAGGATACCTTCTACGCGCCGATCAGCGAAGAAGACAAGGACTGGCTGGGCGACATTGATGACGCGCTGTCTTTCCTCGACTTCCCTGATGAGGAAATTGACCTGCACGAAGCGCACATCAGCACCAAGCTGGATCTGGCGCGCGCCTATCTGGATATGGGCGACATCGAAGGTGCGCGCAGCACGTTGGAGGAAGTCATGGTCGAAGGCAATGACGACCAGCGTCGTGAAGCCGAAGTCCTGTTGCACCAGACCGGTTGATGAATTGGCGTATTCCCGCTATAAAAGCCGGTTAATCCGGTCTTTCTTATGTTGACGCGAAGGCTGGTTTAACCAGCCTTTTGCGTTTTTACTGCTTTGGACACAACTGAATGAAATTTGCAGCCTGTATCGAATACGATGGCAGCCCCTTTTACGGTTGGCAACGTCTGAGTCACGCGCCCACGGTGCAGGAACATGTCGAACAGGCGCTTTCCCAAGTTGCGGCGGAACCCATCCAGGTCGTGTGCGCCGGACGTACCGATACCGGTGTCCACGGGCTTGGGCAAATTATCCATTTTGAAACCAGCGCAGAGCGCCTGCAACGCGGCTGGTTATTCGGCAGCAACGCCCATTTGCCGGATGGCATTGCCATGCGTTGGATACAGCCCGTGGTGGAAGATTTTCATGCGCGTTTTTCCGCCTATTCACGCCGTTACCGCTATATCATCCTTAACCGGCAGGCACGCCCAGCGCTGTTGCATAAGCGCGTACATTGGCAGCATGGCGAGCTGGATGCCGCCGCCATGCATCAGGCCGCGCAGGTGCTGGTTGGTGAGCAGGATTTTTCCAGTTTCCGGGCGGCAGGTTGCCAGGCGCGTCATGCTATCCGTGAAATTACTGAAATCCAGGTCAGCCGCGAGCAGGATTTCATCCACGTCGATATTGCTGCCAATGCCTTTCTCCACCATATGGTGCGCAATATCGTCGGTTCATTGCTGAAAGTGGGGGCGGGGGAGCGTCCGCTGGAATGGATTGCCGAGTTGCTGGCGCTGCGCGACCGTACCCAGGCGGGCATGACAGCCCCGGCAGCGGGGTTGTATTTCGTGCATGTTGCCTACCCGGCGGTATTCGGTTTACCTTCCACCTATACCTTGCCCCGTTTTGTCATTTGACTGGAGAACCGCCATGCTGACCTTACAAGCCCCTTACCTGTTGCGTCCTGCTTGTTACGTTGATGGGCGCTGGATCGCGGCGGAAAGCGGTAAAGCCCTGGAAGTGCGCAATCCCGCTACAGGCGCAGTGCTGGCTGCCGTGCCGGATTGCGGTGCAGCTGAAACCCGGCAGGCTATTGCCGCTGCTGAGGCCGCATTGCCTGCATGGCGGGCGAAAACGGCTGCGGAACGTGGCAGCATCCTGCGCCGCTGGGCGGAATTGCTACGCGAACATCAGCAAGACCTCGCTGTGCTCATGACTTCGGAGCAGGGCAAGCCGCTGGCGGAAGCGCGCGGCGAAATCAACTATGCCGCCGCCTTCTTCGACTGGTTTGCCGAAGAAGGCAAGCGGGCGTATGGCGATGTCATTCCCTCCCCGCAGGCGGATAAGCGGCTACTGGTGATCAAACAGCCTATTGGCGTGTGCGCGGCAATCACGCCGTGGAATTTCCCCGCAGCCATGATTACCCGCAAACTGGGGCCAGCCATGGCGGCAGGTTGCACGTTGGTGCTCAAACCGGCGGAACAGACGCCGCTGACGGCGCTGGCGCTGGCGGAATTGGGAGAACGCGCCGGTGTCCCCGCAGGTGTTTTCAACGTTGTTACCGGCGACCCGGTGGCTATCGGTGGTGAGCTGACTGCCAGCCCGGTGGTGCGCAAGCTGTCATTCACCGGCTCGACTGAAGTAGGCAAGTTGCTGATGCGCCAATGCGCCGCAACCTTGAAAAAACTGTCGCTGGAACTGGGTGGCAATGCGCCCTTCATTGTGTTTGATGATGCCGACCTTGATGAGGCGGTGGAAGGCGCGCTGGCCTCCAAATACCGTAATTCAGGCCAGACCTGCGTGTGCGCCAACCGTTTCTTGGTGCAGGCAGGCGTGTATGACGCTTTTGCGCGCAAGTTGGCAGAGAAGGTTGCCAGTTTGCGGGTAGGCAATGGGCTGGATGCCGATGTTAATCAGGGGCCACTGATCGACGAAGCTGCCGTATGCAAGGTCGAGGAACTGGTGGCGGATGCGCTATCAGGTGGTGCAAAAGCCATCGGTGGCGGTGGGCGGCACGAACTGGGTGGCACCTTTTACAAGCCTACTGTCCTGACAGACGTATTACCCTCCATGCGGGTAGCCAGGGAGGAAATCTTTGGCCCGGTTGCGCCGCTGTTCCGCTTCCAGGATGAAGCCGAAGCTGTCCAGATGGCGAATGATACCGAATACGGTCTGGCTGCTTACTTCTACGCCCGTGACATCGGGCGGGTATGGCGGGTGGCTGAGGCGCTGGAATACGGTATGGTCGGCATCAACACCGGCATGGTGTCAACGGAAGTGGCTCCGTTTGGCGGGGTGAAAAGCTCCGGCCTGGGGCGGGAAGGTTCCCGTTACGGTCTGGATGAATACATGGAACTGAAGTACCTGAGTATGGGGGGCATTAATGGGTGAATGGGTGAAGCTCTTTTTTGTTTCGGCAGAATCGGGATTGCTTGACTATACTAGGTGGTGAGTGTGTGTGACATTATCGTGACAAGGAGTGTCATGTATGAAAGCCAATGCCCCGTTTTCAACCCCCGTCAACAAGGGATATTTCCTGAATTACATAGCCAGCCATCGACATGGCAACCCGGGTATGCGTCTGCTGGCGCTGGCGTTTGATCTGGTGCTGGTCGTTCTGCTGGTGACACTCGCGGTGCTGTGCGTATTTGGGCAGACGTGGTTGTTGTACCACGCCGTTTATACCGATGCGGCGTTCTATGTGTTGATGGCCAGTATTCCCACTCTGTATTTCGCTGGTTTCCAAGGCATATGGGGGGCAACCCCCGGCAAAATGCTGCTGTTGCCTTGGCTGTAATGCCTGGAATTTTGCCCCTGCCTTGGTGCTGTTTACCTGATGATTGATAGGTGGTTGCCTTGTCCGGTTGCAGGCTGTTCCTAACCCTGCAACGGTTTTCCGCTATACTAGCGCATTTCCTGTTTGTGACCGGAACGAGCTGCACCCATGAATCCTGATCTTGCCCGCCTGCAACCCTATCCGTTTGAAAGAATCCGCTCCCTGCTGGAGGGCGTATCCCCGGCTGGCGTACCCGCCGTTTCCCTGGCAATGGGCGAGCCGAAACACCCGACGCCGGATTTCATCCATCAGGCTATCAGCAACAATCTGGGCGGGTTGGCGAATTACCCGCTAACCAAGGGTATGCCTGCCTTGCGGGAATCGATTGCTGGCTGGCTGACCCGCCGCTTTCAGTTGCCGGAGGATGCGCTGGATGCAGGGCAACACGTGATTCCCGTCAACGGTACCCGCGAAGCCCTGTTCGCTTTTGCGCAAACCGTTGTGCAACGCAAGCCGGACGCAGCCATCGTCATGCCCAACCCCTTCTACCAGATTTACGAAGGGGCGGCGCTGCTGGCGGGTGCGCAACCGGTTTTCCTGCATTGCACGCAAGATAACGGTTTTATCCCGGATTTTGCCGCAGTTCCGGCGGAAGTCTGGAGGCGCTGCCAGTTGCTCTACATTTGCAGCCCCGGCAACCCGACCGGGGCCGTGATGCCGCTGGAGACGCTCAAGCAGGTGCTGGAACTGGCGGAACAGCACGATTTCATCGTCGCCTCCGACGAATGCTATTCCGAACTGTATTTCGACGAAGACCAGCCACCGCCGGGCTTGCTGCAAGCCGCCGCCCAAATGGGGAATACGGCTTGGAAACGCTGTGTGGTATTCCATAGCCTTTCCAAACGCTCGAATGCGCCGGGGATGCGCTCCGGTTTCGTGGCGGGGGATGCGGAGGTGTTGAAACAGTTCCTGTTGTTCCGCACCTACCACGGCTGCGCCATGCCGCTACCGTTCCAGCTTGCCAGCATCGCGGCCTGGAATGACGAAACGCATGTGCAGGAAAACCGCAGGCTGTACCGGCAGAAATTTGCTGCCGTTATGGATATACTCGCACCGGTACTGGATGTGCAGATGCCACAAGCCAGCTTCTACCTGTGGCCAAAGACACCGGTAGATGACGAAACCTTTACCCGAGAACTGTTTGCCCAGGCGCACGTCAATGTCGTGCCCGGCAGCTATTTGTCGCGGGAAGCCGAGGGGCTGAACCCGGGTGCAAACCGCGTGCGGCTGGCGCTGGTCGCCCCACTGGAAGATTGTATTGAAGCGGCGGGACGTATCCGGCGCGTAACCGAAACCCTTTGAATTGGAGACGAACATGTCAGAAGTTGCAGAACTGCAAGCTATCATCGAAGAGGCGTTTGAGCGCCGCGCCGACATTAACCCACGTAACGCTGACGCCAGCACCCGTGATGCCGTCAATACCGCGCTGGCGCTGCTGAATGCCGGCAAGCTGCGCATCGCGACCCAGCATGGCGTGGGCAATTGGGAAGTGAACCAGTGGCTGAAAAAAGCGGTATTGCTGTCGTTCCGCCTGAATGACAACGAAGTGATGGATGGCGGTTGCACCCAGTACTACGACAAGGTTAAATCCCGGTTTGCGGGTCTGAGTGCGGATGATTTCGCTGCCGGTGGCGTGCGGGTGGTGCCTAACGCGGTGGCGCGTCATGGTTCCTATGTTGCGCCGGGCTGCGTGCTGATGCCTTCCTACGTCAATATTGGCGCGTATGTGGATAGCGGCACAATGGTGGATACTTGGGCGACGGTTGGTTCCTGTGCGCAAATCGGCAAGAATGTGCACTTGTCCGGCGGGGTTGGTATCGGTGGCGTGCTGGAGCCGCTGCAAGCTGGCCCGACCATTATTGAGGACAACTGCTTCATCGGTGCACGTTCCGAAGTGGTGGAGGGCGTGATCGTCGAGGAAGGTTCCGTCATTTCCATGGGTGTTTACATCGGCCAGAGTACCCGCATCTATGACCGTGAAACGGGTGAAGTCATGTACGGGCGCGTGCCGGCGGGTTCTGTGGTGGTATCCGGCAACCTGCCTTCCAAGGATGGCAAATACAGCCTGTACTGCGCGGTCATCGTGAAAAAGGTCGATGCAAAAACCCGTGGCAAGGTCGGTATCAACGAACTGCTGCGCGACATCTGAATACCTGTTTCCCCATGGGGAATGAAACCTCTTCCCCCACATTCCGGCGGGGGAGAGGCGTCCTGATCCTGGACAGTACGGGTTTCGTCCTGAATCCCGTTAGTGCACTACCGTGTGCAAAACTGTTTTACGCTCGAAATAAACTGAAAACCCGCCATAATTCCACACGGTGATGCGTGGCCATTGCCGTTTGACCGGCCCGGCGGATTTGCGCACGGAATAGGGTGCACCATATTGCGCCTTGACGGCTTTCATGCTCATGCCGCGTGTGGGGTAGTCGGCGAAGGCTGAAGTGGCTAAAAATGGCACGGAAAGCAGCAGGATGCTAAACCATTTGGGCAGACGCATGTCTTATCTCCCGATACTTTGACAATTGACGACACTCAACAGTTAATGCTGTGTTTTTACGGTCAGCACGGTACAATCGCCAGCCATGTTTACACCACTCGAATTATTCATCGGTCAGCGTTACACGCATTCACGGCGGCGTAACCGTTTCATCTCGTTCATCTCGTTCGCTTCGATGCTCGGCATCCTGTTGGGGGTCATGGTGCTGATCACCGTGCTGTCGATTATGAACGGGTTTGAAAAGGAACTCAGGGACAAGATACTGGGTGTGGTTTCGCATGTCACGGTTTCGGGGACAAATGGCCAATTGGCTGATTGGGTGGCCAAAATCGACGGATTAAAGGCGCAAAAACATGTGATTGGTGCAGCCCCCTATGTGCAAAAACAGGTGATGCTGACCAATGGTAACCTGATGCGTGGGGTAGTGCTGCAAGGCATTGACCCGGCTTTGCAGGGGCAGGTCAGCGACGTAAATTTCAAGATGCTGGAAGGCAGCTTCGACCAGCTCAAGCCACGCGAATACGGCATTGTGTTGGGGGTGGAAGTGGCCGCTAACCTGGGGGTGATGCCCGGTGACAAGGTGACGGTGATCGTGCCGCAGGTACAGGTGACGCCTGCTGGCATCCTGCCGCGCCTGAAACGTTTCACCGTGGTCGGCATCTATCAGATTGGGCATCCGGAATACGACGGCATGACGGGGTTCATTGAACTTAGCGATTCCGAGCGTTTGTTCCGGCTGGGTGAGGATGTTGGCGGCATTCGTTTGAAACTGGATGACATGTTCGCGGCGCAAGCCGTCGGGCATGATTTGCAGGCGCGGTTGGGCAACCAGTTTGAGGTGACGGACTGGAGTGAGGAACACGGCAACTTTTTCCGCGCCGTCAAAACCGAGCGCATTGCCATGACCCTAATCCTGTTTTTGGTGGTGTGTGTGGCGCTGTTCAACCTGGTTGCATCGCTGATGATGACGGTGAATGACAAGGAGTCGGATATTGCCATCCTGCGTACCTTTGGCATGGATGGCGGGCGTATCATGCGGATTTTCATGATCCAGGGCAGCATTATTGGTGTGTTCGGTACGCTGGTTGGAGTTGGCCTGGGGGCGTGGCTGTCGCTGAATATTGATGTGGTGATTCCGGCGATTGAGAAGACGTTTGGGTTCCAGATTTTCTCGTCTGACGTGTTCTACATCAGTCAAATTCCGTCGGATCTGCGCTGGGACAATGTGTTGTGGATTGGCATTGCGTCGCTGGTGGCGTCAGTGCTGGCGACGGTCTACCCGGCATGGCGCGCATCCAAGGTCCAGCCTGCGGAGTCACTGCGTTATGAGTAAGCTGTTCCAGCCGCTGGAGCTGTTTGTCGGCATGCGCTATACCCGTTCGCGGCGGCAGAAGCATTTCATTTCCTTCATTTCGCTGGCCTCCATGGTCGGCATTGCCATTGGCGTGCTGGTGCTGATCACGGTGCTGTCGGTGATGAACGGTTTCGAGCAGACCATGCGTGAGCGCATTATGGGGATGCTGTCGCACATTACCGTGTCCCAGACTGACCTGATGGTGCCGGACTGGCAGAAGGTGCAGAAGGATTTGCTGGATTACCCGCATGTGAAAGCGGTTTCGCCATTCATCGAAAAGGCAGCCATGCTGAGTGAAGGCGAAGAAGCGCGTGGAGCAATGTTGCAAGGCGTTTCGCCGGAACTGGAAAGCCAGGTTAGCACAGTATTCAAGCATGTTGTCGAAGGTGATATGACCAAGTTGACGCCGGGCAGTTTCAACATTGCGGTTGGCGCTACCATGGCGAAGGATCTCAAGGTCAAGGTGGGTGATGCCCTGACCCTGGTCAGCCCTAGTGAAAGTGCGCTGGAGTCTGGTGAATTGCCTGCTTTGCAACGCTTCACCATTGCCGCGATTTTCCGCGTCGACATGCAGCAGTATGACAGCAGTTTTGCCTACATCAACCTGGAAGACGCCGCCAACACCTTCGAGATGGGCAGTAATATCACTGGTTTGCGCCTGATGCTGGATGATTTGTATCTGGCTCCCAAGGTGGGTCAGGAAATCCTGGGGCGGATGGGGCAATACTGGCCGGATATGTGGGTCAATGACTGGACTAACTTGAACAAAAACCAGTTCAAGGCAATCCAGGCGCAGAAATCCGTCATGTTTATCATCCTGCTGCTGATCGTGGCGGTGGCGGCCTTCAACCTGGTGTCTACGCTGGTAATGGTGGTGACGGACAAGGAGGGCGACATTGCCATTCTGCGTACCCTGGGGCTGTCATCCGGGCGGGTGATGAAGATTTTCATGGTGCAGGGAACCCTGATCGGGGTATTTGGCACCATCATCGGGGTGGTGCTGGGCGTGCTGCTGGCGTCCAATCTGGATGTGATCGTGCCAGTGCTGGAACGCCTGTTCGACACCCATTTTATCAATTCCGACGTTTATTTCATTAGTGAGCTGGAATCAGAAGTTAATCCGGGTGATGTGCTCGTGATTGTGTTCAGTTCACTGCTGATGTCGATACTGGCGACGCTTTACCCTGCCTGGCGCGCGTCCAAAGTCCAGCCTGCGGAGGCGCTGCGTTATGAGTAATCCCCAGAACAACAATGTGATCATTGCCTGCCAGCAACTGGGCAAGCGTTTCAAGGAAGGGCGGCTGGATGTAGAGGTGCTGCGCGGCGTTGACCTACAGGTACATGCAGGCGAAAAGGTCGCCATCCTCGGTAGTTCCGGCAGTGGTAAGAGTACCTTGCTGCACCTGATGGGGGGGCTGGATTTGCCCTCCACGGGGCATGTGGAGGTGCTGGGCAAGCGCATGGATCAGTTGTCGGATACCGCACGCGGCGTGCTGCGCAATGAATCCATGGGTTTCGTGTACCAGTTCCATCACCTGCTGCCGGAATTCAGTGCGCTGGAAAATGTCGCAATGCCCTTGCTGATCCGGGGCATGAAAGTGGCCGAAGCCAGCGCCCAGGCCGCCGACATGCTGGAAAAGGTAGGGCTGAAGGAACGTCTTGACCACAAGCCTGCGCAATTGTCCGGTGGTGAACGCCAGCGTGCCGCCATTGCCCGCGCGCTGGTCACGCGCCCCAAAGCCGTGCTGGCGGATGAGCCAACCGGCAATCTGGACCAGGGCACCGCCGAGCACGTCTTCAACCTGATGCAGGGGTTGAATGAATCCTTGCAGACCGCTTTCGTGGTCGTGACCCACGACCTGCAACTGGCAGCGAAAATGGATACAGTTTACCGGTTGGCGGATGGTGTGCTGGGACTTGCCTAAAGGTTTATTCTTCAGGTTGGTCAGGGTCGTAGGGGGCTTTGGTCTGTTGCTTTGGCTGCGTTGTTTTGTGCTGGCGTGCTTGCAAACGGCGTTCGCGGCGGTTTTTCCAGTGTTGCAACACATGCATTCGCCACAGCAGGTGGATGCCATAGTAGCCTGCAATCGAGGAAATGATTGCCATCAGGAAAATGCCCAGCAGAAAGGGCTTCCAGATCAATACCAGGCCATTCATTAGCCAGTCCAGGCTGGCGTGGAAATTGAAATCGTTGGGTGGTTTTCCAACAATGGCTGCCCCCAACTCATAGGCAAAATAAAGCATGGGCGGCATGGTGATCGGGTTGGTGATGAACACGAGCACCACTGACAAGGGCAGGTTCGCCCGGAACACAACCGCCAGCAAAGCAGCCAGCAACGACTGGAACGGGATCGGCAACCACATGCAAAACAGGCCAATCGCAAATGCCGCCGACACGCTACGTCGGTTCAGATGCCACAAACAGGGCATGTCCAACGTATCCCCAAGGAATTGAAGATGCTTATGCTGCTTGAGTTTGCCGGGATCTGGAGCCCATTTGCGGAAAAATTTCCTTGGCATGAATGCGGGTCAGTAATGCTCGAAAACGTTGCATTATCCACGGTTTTTGTGAAATGCGCATCTTTTCAGTGAGTGTTTTTTGCCGTTGGAGGGAATCATAAAATTTGATGGATAGCGGCTACACCTATTCACATTCATCATTAACCCTGCTTTAATAAGATAAATCTATTTCAAATATAAACGGGCAGGGAACTCAAGCCATGACGGCTAACAAACGCCATCCATTATTGCCACTACTGTCGGTGGTATCCGTTAGCCTTGGGTTGCTGTTGGCCAGTTGCAATTCCGGCACAGTGGAGTGCCCACAGGTTCCTGAAATGGTGCAAACGGATGAGGCCACCAGCCGTCTTCAGCAGCAATTGCAACAGCAGCAGCTTGAACTGGACAAGTTGCAGGCTGCACTCAATGTCTCCGCCCAGCAATTGCAGCAAGCCCAGCAACAGTTGGCTGAAAAAAGCCAGCAAGTCGATGCGCTGACACAGGATAAACAAGCCGGGCAGGTTGCCGCCCAAAACACGGCCATTACCTCGCTGGAACAGCAACTGGCGCAACAGCAGCAGGAAATCGAACGTTTGCAGGCGGAATTAGACAACAAACCCCAATAAAAACCCCATAACAAACACGAGGGCATCCTTATGCCAAGATTGCCGCAACTCCCCATCCATAAAGTGCTGACGCGCTTCCTGTTGCTGCTAGTGTGCCTGTTACCGCTGCTGGTGCAAGCTGCCGTAACGCCAGCCCCACCCAACCTGATGGTGTTGGCGGTGGATGGGACAAAGGCGGATACGCCACTTGCCAGCTACGACGTGCATGTGCGCGAAGTCATGGCCGATGGTAGCACCGTCTGGCGTACCAAAGCCAAAACGGATGCCGATGGTCAGGTAAGTTTCGCCCTGGATGGCCTGGGGGCTGGTAAACGTTATGTACTGAATGCCAAAAGCACCCGTACCGCCCAAACCAAACAAAGCGCAATTATTGAACAAACGGGTGAGTTTACCTTCCGGGTCGGCAGCCCATTGTTAAATGCCTCGCTGGTGGATGCCGTGAGTGGTGAGCCGTTGGCGGGGGTTAGCGTGACAGCCTACCGCCAAGAGGCAGACAAATCTGTCTGGTCAGGCCAGACCACTACCGATACTGCCGGGTTGGCCGTATTTGAGATCGAAGCCTTGAGCCAGGGCGTGCCAGTCAGTTTGAAAGCCAAGGTTTTCAATGGCTTTACCGCCACCCAGACTTATGCCAAACCGGGGGATGTAATCTTTGCCCTTGGTGATACGGTTGTCACTGTGCTGGATGGTGTCAAGGCAGAACGTCCACCATTGGCCCATTATCCGCTGCAAGTGCGCGAACTGCGGGTGGATGGCAAAACCAACTGGTTTGCTGGCGTCACTACCGATGCTGTTGGGCAATTGCGCCTGAATCTGCCCGCTGACCGGCAGTTTCGCCTGGAAGGCAAAAGTACTTTCAACAACAGTAACAAAGTCAGCCAGCCCTTGCAGGCAGGGGCGCAAAATACCTTCCAGCTGGGCACGCCGTTGTTGCAGGTCAGCCTGAAAGATGCCGTATCGGGTATGTTACTCCCCAATACCATGGTCACGGCTTACCGCATCAAGGCAGATGGCACATCGGCATGGCGCACGCAAACCAGCACCGATGCGTCGGGGGTAGCCCGTTTTGATTTGCCGGAGTTGCTGGAAGGCGAACAGGCGCAATTGTTTGCCTCGCCCTATAACGTCTACCGTGCCGCCAGCCCGGTCTTCAGCCAGCCGGGCAATGTTGATTTCCCGGTGGGGGATGTGCGGGTCATGGTGATGGACAATACGCAAACACCGGCAGCCCCGCTTGCCAATCAGAGTGTTACCATTGTCGAAAAAATGGCGGATGGCAAGGAAGTATGGCGCAGCGGAACAACCACGGATGCAGATGGCCGCTTACGCCTGACCTTGTTTACGCAAGGCGCAGGTCGTGAGTACTTGTTGAAAACCAAAAGCCCGTTCAACCAGGCATGGAAAACCAGCCAAAGCATCAAGCAGGCTGGTGATTATACGTTTGCCGTTGGCAGCCAGCCGCTACCGGTAACGCTCAAGGATGTCAGCACCGGAAAAGCGTTGGCAGGCATTCAGGTGACTGCCTATCAGGTACTGGCGGATGGCAAGCTGCAATGGAAAACCCGTCAAACGACGGATGCCAACGGCAAAACCAGCTTCGACCTGCCGGAACTATCCAATGGTGGGGTCATCCGTTTGCAAGCGACTGTCTTCAACAATTTTGGCGCATGGAGCCAGGACATCACTTCGCCCGCTGCGTTTGAATTTGGCATTGGCAGCCTTCAGGTGACCGTGCGTGATGGCACGCAGGCGGAAGGGGCATTGCTGCCTAATCTGGACGTGCATATCCGTGAGAATCTGGCCGATGGCACAACCGTCTGGTTCAACAAGGCCGTCACCGATACCGATGGTAAGCTCAAGATCGACTTGCCGGGGCTGGACAGCGGGCGCACTTTCTTCCTGCAAGCCATGCACCCGGTCACCAAGCGCTACAAGAGCAGCCAGACCATCAGCACGGTTGGGGAACACACCTTCATGGTTGGCACGCGCCTGCTGACGGTCAATTTGCGCAATGCCGTCAGCCAGACGCCGCTGGCGGACAAGGATGTGACCCTGCACGAAGTGAAAGTGGTGGAAGGCAGCAGCTGGCCGTATGTCTGGACAACCTCCGCCAAAACGGATGCCAACGGGGTGGCGATACTTGACAGCGACAAGCTTTCCCAGCCCGGCTTGAGCTTCGCGGTGAGTGTGACCCCGTATAATGCCGGGCGGGTGATCAGCGCACATTTTCTTGCGCAAACTTATAGCTTGGATTTCCCGGTCGGGGCTATCCCCGTTACCTTGCTCGACAAGGATAACGGCAACGCAGTGATGCCGGACAAGCGCATTGATGCCTATGAAATCATGGCCGACGGCAAGCTGCAATGGCGCAAGAATGGCGTCACGGATGCCGCAGGGCAGGTCATTTTCGACCTTGAAACCCTGCGTAATGGCACACGCCACGTGTTCAAGGCCAGCAACCCGTTCGCCAACAACAAATACCCTTACAGCCAGATCATCACCGCAGAAGGCGCACTGGCTTTTGCCATCAGCCGCAGCGATGATGGTAAGCTCGATCTGAAACCACCGCTGGTTGAAATCCTCGCCCCCAGCAAAAACCATGTGGGCGATTTCGGCTTCGAACTCAGTGGCAAGGCCAGTGACGACAAGGCGCTGGAACGGGTTGAGGTCAAACTGGTGAGCGGCTCCCTGAGCAATACCCGCGCTGCCACACTGGACAAAACCACCGGCAACTGGAAACTGGCCGTGGGGGCAGCCGACCTGCAATCCGGGCAAGCGCTGGCCGTTACTGCCACGGCGCTGGACACCACCGGCAACGCCAGCAGTACGACCCGTCACTATCAGGTACTGGCCGACAGTGTTGCACCCAGCATCACTGTCACTTCCCACACTGACAATGAAAGCGTGCTGAAAACCGGTTTCCTGTTGCAAGGCACGGTCACGGACGACACCAGTGTCAGTAGCTTGCAAGTGACGGTCACAGATGCTTCCGGCACAGTGCTGGTCGCGCCTAAAGCCCTGAATCCGACCCCGGCAGGCGACTGGGCGTATGCGCTGGCCAACGGTATCCTCAGTCAGGATAGCCAGATCAGCGTCAGCCTGACGGCGACGGATGCTACCGGCAAGCACGGCACTTTCACCTTGGCATTGAATGTGGTGGGTAGCCACGAAGAAAGCCGCCAGTTGCTCAGCCGCACCACGTTCGGCATTACCGATGCGTTGTTGCAGGAAATCAGCCGCGACGGTGCGGCAACTTTCCTTGAACAGCAGTTGAACCCGGCTGGTATTGACGACAGCTTGTTCCAGAGCCGTTTGAGCACCACCAACCCGGTGACGCTGGTGGAGTTCCAGAGTTACACCTTGCAGCATATGATTGGCAGCCGTCGCCAATTGCAGGAAGTGATGGCCTGGTTCTGGGATAACCATTTCAACACTGATTTCCGCAAGACCGGCAACAAGTTGCTGTATGAGCTGGCGGAAAACGACGCCTTCCGTGCCAATGCCCTGGGCAATTTCCGTAGCCTGCTGGATGCCAGCGCCAAAAGCCCGGCGATGCTGTATTACCTCGACAGCGTGAAAAACGTGCGCGAGGATTCCAACGAAAACTACGCCCGCGAGTTGCTGGAGCTGCATACCGTCGGCGTGGATGGCGGTTACACCCAGAAGGAAGTCGAAGTGCTGGCGGAAGTGTTCACCGGCTGGCAGGTGCAGAATGACCGCTTCTTCTTCAATGCCGCGCAACACAACAGCAGCAACAAGGTGTTCTGGGGCAACAACATCCCGGCTGGTGGGGTGGATGAGGGCGAACGGGTATTGGACATCTTGGCGCGCCACCCATCCACTGCCCATTACATCTGTTCCAAACTGGTGACGCAGTTTGTCAGCGACCAGCTGGTCAACAGCCTGCAAGAGCGTTGTACCGAAACCTTCCTGGCGCAGGCCGCCGCCCCTGACCAGATTGCGCAGGTGCTGCGGGTGATCCTGACTTCGCCGGAGTTTTACGCCACAGCCAATATCAACAGCAAGGTCAAGACCCCGCTGGAATTCGTGGTGGCCAGCGCCCGTGCGGTGGATGCCCAGGGTACGTATGCCGACCTGCCCGCCGTTCTCAAGCGCATGGGGATGGATTTGTTCCAGTGCCCGGTGCCGACCGGTTACTCCGACACCGGTGATGACTGGGTAAGCCCGGTGGCGTTGCAGGAGCGGGTGCGCTTCGTCAACCTGCTGGCCAATGCCCGCACTGGTGTAAGCTACGTGGATACCAACCTGTTCAAGGCCAAAGGTTCGGTGACGGCGGAAAGCATTGCCAGCGACCTGCTTAACTGGACGATTGGTGGCTACTACGCCGAGCTGGAATGGCAGACCGCGCTGGAGGTGCTGAATGCTGAAGGGTCGTTTGACCCCAATGCCAGCAATGCCGATGCCCGTATCCGCGAAACCATCGGTACAGTCCTCAGTTACCCGGAATTCAACTACCAATAAGGCGGGGGAACGCTATGCAACGTCGTGATTTTCTCAAATACATGCTGGCTTCCAGTATGGGTGGGGCGTGGTTAGCCAACGGGCTGCCCGGTATCCGGGAAGCACAGGCAGCGGCTGCCCCCAAGAGCCTGATTGTGATTTTCCAGCGCGGTGGCTGTGACGGGCTGAATGTGGTCGTGCCGTATGGCGAGGATGCCTATTACCGCCTACGCCCGACCATCGCCATTGCCAAGGCGGGGCAAGCCAACGGTGCGCTGGATTTGAACGGCTTTTTTGGTTTGCATCCGGCGATGGCGGCACTGCACAAGCTTTACCAGCAGGGGGCGGTGGCGGTGTTCCCGGCAGTGCATTACCCCAATGCCAGCATGTCGCATTTCGACAGCGAGCTGTACATTGAAAGTGGCGTAGTCAACAAGAACAGCAACGGCTGGCTGAACCGCCATCTGGAGACTTCCAGCCATAGCAGCGGGATGCGCGGGGTCAGCTTCGGCACGGACATCGCCTATGCGCTGCGTGGCAATGTGCCGGTGTCAGCGTTCAGCGATCTGGCGGCCTTTGACCTGGATATGGAAACCCTTGCCGAGCGGCGCATGACCGACCGCTTGCAGACGATTTATGCCGCAAACCCACATTTGGGCGGCAGCAACGGCGTGCGTATCCAGAATGCAGGGCGTACCCTGTTTGCCGATCTGGGGTTGGTGCAGCAACTGGATGTGAAAGGCTATCAGCCTGCCAATGGCGCGGTTTACCCGGCCAATAACTTTGGCAAGCAACTACAGCAGGCGGCGCAACTGATCAAGTCCGGGGTGGGGCTGGAAGTTGCCAACATCAACCTGGGCGGTTGGGATACGCATGGTGACCAGGGCAATCATGTCGGCTATCAGGCGAATATGCTGAAAACCTTTGCTGACGGCATTGCTGCCCTGTATGCCGACTTGGGTAGCCAGATGCAGGATGTGATGATCCTGACCATGACCGAATTCGGGCGCACGGTGGACGAAAACGGCAGCAAAGGCACTGACCACGGTAATGCCTCCAGCTGGTTTGCGTTGGGCGGTGGGGTCAAGGGCGGCATTTATGGGCAATGGCCGGGGCTGGAAACGGCACAGTTGTACAAGGGGCGCTATCTGGCGCATTCGGTCGATTTCCGCGACATTTTCGGCGACATTGCCAGCAAGCACCTGCACAGCAGCAGTCTGGCCAGTTTGTTGCCGGGGTATAGCCCGGTTGCGCAAGGTTTCCTTTGAGCCTGCCCGGGTTGTTTGTTGACAGGCGATGCGCAGCTTTGCGGTAAGTTTTTTGGTCGGCACGCTGGTGCTGTGGGTGTTGCCGCGTCTGCCGGAAATGCGTGTGTTGTTTTGGGGTATGGTTGCCATGGCATTGGGTATGTTGGCAAGCATGGCTGTTTTCCGCCTGCCGTTGTGCTTGCGGTTGCCTGCCACCTTGGTGTCTGCCCTGTTGCTAGGCGCTTGCTATACCATCTGGACGGCCAGCGGGGTCAAGGCCGACTGGCTGCCGCAGGCATGGGAAGGGCAGGATGTGCTGTTGACCGGCACGGTGGCGGACGTGCCGGAACGCCGTGCTGATGGTTTACGTTTCCTGCTGGATGTGGAACAGGCCGACCGGGGCGACTATCACGGGCGTTTGCGGCTGGCGTGGTATGAGGATGCGTTGCCCGACATCCGCGCCGGTGACCGTTGGCAATTGCTGGTGCGCGGCAAACGCCCCAACGGCTTCATGAACCCCGGCAGTTTTGATTACGAACAGTGGCTGTTTAGCCAGCGGATTGGTGGCAGCGGTTATGTGCGCAAGTCAGGGCAAAACCAGCGGGTCAGCCATGGCTTGGCATTTTCCCCCAATGCCATCCGCCAGCGGGTACAGGAACGTATCCAGACAGCTCTGGGGGATTCGCCGGAAACAGGTCTGGTGCAGGGCTTGGCGGTTGCTTACCGCAGCACTATTTCCCCGCAGCAGTGGGAAACCTTGCGCAAGACCGGAACCAGCCATTTGCTGGCGATTTCCGGGTTGCACATTGGCATGGTGGCGGGCTTCGGTTTCTTGCCGGTGATGTTGGTGTGGCGCTTGTTTCCCACTCTGTATACGCGGATGCCGGTGAGGGTCGCGGGAGGCATTGTGGGTGGCGTGTTTGCCTGTGCTTATGCCTTGCTGGCGGGTTTCACCATTCCTACCCAGCGGGCGCTGGTGATGGTGTTGGTCTTGATGCTGGGGTTGCTGTGGCGGCGGCAGATACCGTTCAGCATTACGTTAGCGCTGGCCTTGTTGTTGGTGGTGCTGATTGACCCGCTGGCGAGTTTGTCTGCCGGTTTCTGGCTGTCGTTTGGCGCGGTCAGTTTGCTGGCATGGCTGGGGATGCGCCGCCATCGTCAGGGGAAAATGGCTTTCCTGTGGGTGCAACTGGCCTTGTCGTTGGGGATGTTGCCACTGACAGCCGGTTTTTTCGGCAGCGTATCGCTGGTTTCGCCCTTGGCCAATCTGTTGGCTATTCCTTACGTTACGGTATTGGTGGTTCCCCTGATTCTGCTGGGGGTGCTGTTGACGGGTATATTGCCGGGGGTGGCGGCATGGGTTTGGCAGGCTGCGGCCTTGTTGCTGCAAGGTTTGATGATGGGGCTGGATTGGCTGGCGACGTTTTCCCTGTCGTCCCTATACCTACCGTTGGTTCCCTTGCCGTGGTTGCTGCTGGCACTGGCGGGTTTCACGTTGTTGTGGCTGCCGCGCGGGATGCCGGGGCGTTGGCTGGGCATGGCGCTGATGCTGCCGCTGGCCTTGTTCCAGCCGGAAAAGCCGGAGCCGGGTGCATTCCGCCTCAGCGTGCTGGATGTGGGGCAAGGGTTGGCAAGCGTGGTGCAAACCGCCAACCATACCCTGGTGTTTGATACCGGCCCGCGGGTTTCTGACAGTTTTGATAGTGGCGAACTGGTTGTGTTGCCCTGGCTGTATGGGCAAGGTGTTAGGCAACTGGATACCTTGGTGGTTTCCCATGCTGACAATGATCACAGCGGTGGGGCAAAAGCCATCCTGGCGGCGATGCCAGTCGCCAAGGTGCTGGTGAATGCGGCGGATGTACTTACTGATCATCAAACGAATTTATGTTTATCCGGCCAGTCGTGGCATTGGGATGGGGTGGAATTCACCATGGTACACCCCAGCGGGAATTTCCCTGAGCAAAAAGAAAACAACCGTTCCTGCGTATTAAAAATAGCAAATCAGTATCATAGCGTATTATTGGCGGCGGATATTGAGCGCCCTGCAGAACAGTGGCTGGTGAAACAAGATGCGGATTTGCGCGCCGATGTGCTGTTGCTTCCCCATCATGGCAGCAAGACATCTTCCAGCCCTGCCTTCATCAAGACAGTGTCGCCACAGCTTGGCATTGTAACCAGCGGTTACCTGAACCGTTTCCATCACCCGCATCCCAGCGTTGTCCGGCGCTATGAGGCTTATGACGTTAAATTGCTGGATACCGTGGAAAGTGGAGAATTGCGGCTGGATTTTCCTGTCACCGATGCACCTTGGCGTTTGCGGGAATGGCGTAAGGCGCAGTTGCATGTCTGGAACCGTAGCTTGGAAAAGTAACGTGGCAAAACATTAATATTTATGCAAGAATCCGCTTAGTCCCCATCATCTTTTATTGCGGTCAGGGTTGTTTCATCCGTTTGCGCAGGTTGTAGTGTTCAGGAAGTCATCATGAAGCTGGAAGAAAAGGATCTCGATATTTTCAACAAACTGGATTCCAACGTCTATTTAACCCTGAATGACAAACAGGCATTGCGTGCCAGCGTTGAAGACCTTGCCCGGCGCTTGCGGGAACGCGAGCAGCGTTTGCAGGATTTCAACGGCCTGTTGCTGGAAAAGGATGGCCATATCCGGGTGCGTGACGCCCGCATCGACGAACGCGACAAGCGCATGGAAGCACTCGCCAAAGCCCTGGTTGAAAAGGAAAAGCTGCTGAACCAGCAAAACCAGTTGCTGGGTGACAAGGATAAATCCCTGCGCGCCCGTGATGACAATCTGATGGCGCGTGACCAGGCCGTGCAGCAGCGCGACACAATGCTGGAAGACCGTGAAGCCCGTCTGAAAAGCATTGAGCAAAGCCTCGCCCACTACGAAAAACTGTTGCAGGAAAAGGAACTGCAAATCCAGATGCGCGACCGCAGCCTGGAAGACAAAGACCGTTCCCTGCTGCGCATCGACCAGGCTATCCAGAGCAAGGACAAGCTGTTGCAAAGCCGCGATGACAGCATCCTCAAGAAAGACCAGCAACTGCTGGATCGTGAAGCCCTGTTGCAGGAGCGTACCCGCCAGACACTGGAACAGGAAAAAATGCTCAAGGAACGCGACAAGCACCTGAGCGAGCGTGACAACCACTTATCAGAACGCGACCGTCAGCTGGCTGCCCGCGACAGCCACATTGACCTCGCCAACCAGAACTTGCAAGCGCGTGACCGCACCGTTGCCGAGCGCGACCAGCAAATCCAGGCACGTGAATTGTTGCTGAAGGAAAAAGCCAGCCTGTTGCAGGAGCGTGACCAACGTATCGGTTTCCAGCAACAGCAAATCGAAAAGCGTGACAATACCCTGGGTTTGCGTGACCGCGAGCTGGGTGAGCGTGACCGCATTATTGCCGAGCGTGACAATGAACTGCGTTTGCGTGAAGAATCCATCCGCAGCCGTGACCAGCAGGGGCTGGATTTCCTGCAAACCATCCGTGATCTGGAAAGCCAGTTGCAGGAACGTGATTCCCAACTTAACGAGCGTGACCGGCAACTGGCGATGCGTGACGAGCGTATCAACAAGGCGGACGAGGATTTACGCGACCGCGATACCCGTCTGTCTAGCCGCGACCGTACCGTTGAGGAACGCGACGTACAGATTTCCGAACGTGACAAGCGGGTCAAGGAACGCGACATTTCCCTGCGTGAGCGCGATACCCGCATCAGTGGGCAGGATTTGCAACTGCGCGAACGCGACAAGCAGGTGCAACTGCGCGATTCCCAGTTGCAAAGCCGCGATATCACCATTGGTGAGCGTGACCACAGCATCAAGGAGCGCGATGCCCATGTCGCGCAACTGAATACGCAGATGCAGGAGCGTGATGAAACCATCCATTCGCGCGATTCGTTGCTGACGGAACGCAATGCGGCCATCATGCAACGGGATGATACTGTCCGTGAGCGTGATTTCCAGTTGACTGAGCGTGACCAGACCATCCAGCAGCGCGATACCTCCCTGAATGAGCGTGACCAGCAAATCCAGACCCTGGGTGAATACCTCAACGAGCGGGAAAGCAGCCTACAGGCACGTGACAATGAAATTGCCACCCGCGACGAGCAAATCCGCAACCTGCAACTGGATGTTAACCTGCGTGACCAGAGTATTGCCGAGCGCGATGTGCAGTTGCAAATCCGTGACCAGACCGTACAGGATCGGGATGAGTTCCTGTCAGCGCGCGAAGAAACCATTGCCGAGCGTGATGCTACCATTGCCGAACGCGACGCCCAGTTGGAACAGCGCGACCTGCACATCCAGAAAAAGGAAGAAGCGCTACAGGTACGCGATGGTCAGCTTGGCATCCGTGACGCCGAGATTGCCAACCGCGATGCCAGCCTGCAATTGCGCGATACCAGCATTGCCGAACGCGACAACCAGCTCAAGGCGCGTGATACCCAGCTCCATAACCGTGACGCGAGCTTGTACGAACGCGACCAGACCATTGTTGCCAAGGAAGCTCACATCCGCCGCCGTGACGAACGCCTTCAGGAACTGACCCTGCGTGTCCAGCACCTGGAGAACACCTTGAAAGAGCATGTCCAGCAGTTGCAGAACCGTGACGAGGCGCTGCACCAGCGTGACCTGATCATTGCCCAGCGTGACCGCCAGATCGACAAGCTCGATAAAAGCGTGGTCAAGTACAGCGCGGGCGTGCAAAGTTTTTTCATCAAGGGGGCGGTGACGGGCTTGGTTGCGGCTTTCGTGTTTGTATTGGGGTTGCGCCTACTGGCGATTATGTAAAATCCCGGCTAGGGTTCCATTCACTCCCCCATGCCGTTATCCTTCAGGGATTTTCTGCCTGAAAGGCGTAACTTGCCCTAGCACACCCATGCAAATCCAAGTCAGTGAACTCATCGTCAAATTTCTGCAAAAGCTCGGCGTCGACACCATTTTTGGTATGCCCGGTGCGCACATCCTGCCGGTCTATGACGAACTGTACGATTCCGGCATCAAAACCGTGCTGGTCAAGCACGAGCAGGGCGCGGCCTTCATGGCGGGCGGCTATGCCCGCGTCAGCGGGCGCATCGGCGCGTGTATCACCACTGCTGGGCCGGGGGCAAGCAACCTGATTACCGGCATCGCCAACGCCTACGCCGACAAGCTGCCGATGATCGTGATTACCGGCGAAGCACCGACCCACATCTTCGGGCGCGGCGGCTTGCAGGAAAGCTCGGGGGAGGGCGGCAGCATCGACCAGACCGCGCTGTTTTCCGGTGTTACCCGCTACCACAAGCTGATCGAACGCACCGACTACATCACCAATGTGCTGAGTCAGGCAGCGCGCCAGCTGGTGGCGGATGTTCCGGGGCCGGTGGTGCTGAGCATTCCGGTCAATGTGCAGAAAGAACTGGTGGATGCATCGATCCTGGAAAACCTGCCGACCCTAAAGCCGTTGCCCAAGCTGCAAATTGCGCCGCCGGTGCTGGAACAGTGCGCTGACATGATCCGCAAGGCGCGTTGCCCGGTCATTCTGGCGGGGTATGGTTGCCTGCAATCCGTCCGCGCGCGTCTCGAATTGCGCAAGTTCAGTGAGCACCTGAACATTCCGGTCGCCACCAGCCTGAAAGGCAAGGGCGCAATCGACGAACGTTCCGCACTGTCGCTGGGCAGCCTGGGCGTCACCTCCAGCGGCCACGCCATGCACTATTTCATGCAGGAAGCCGACCTCATCATCCTGCTGGGCGCGGGTTTCAACGAGCGCACCAGCTATGTGTGGAAAGCCGACCTGACCCAGGAGCGCAAGATCATCCAGGTCGACCGCAACGTGGCGCAACTGGAAAAGGTGGTGAAGGCTGACCTTGCCATCCAGTCCGACCTCGGCGATTTCCTGCACGCCCTCAACACCTGTTGTGTACCGCAGGGGATCGAACCGAAGTCGTGCCCCGATCTGGCCGCTTTCAAGCAAAAGGTTGACCAGCAGGCAGCCCAAAGCGGGCAGGTCATTTTCAACCAGAAATTCGACTTGGTGAAAAGCCTGTTCGCGCGGCTGGAACCGCATTTTGCGGAAGGCATCGTGCTGGTCGATGACAACATCATCTACGCGCAGAACTTTTACCGGGTGAAGGATGGCGACCTGTTCGTGCCCAACACCGGTGTATCGTCGTTGGGGCACGCGATTCCGGCAGCCATCGGGGCGAGATTCGTGCTCGACAAGCCGATGTTTGCCATTCTTGGTGATGGTGGTTTCCAGATGTGTTGCATGGAAATCATGACCGCTGTTAACTACAACATCCCGTTGAATATCGTGTTGTTCAACAATCAAACGTTGGGGCTGATCCGCAAGAATCAGCATCAGCAGTATGAACAACGCTTCCTCGATTGTGATTTCCAGAATCCGGATTATGCCTTGCTGGCGCAGTCGTTCGGGATCAACCATTTCCATGTTGGAAATAATGCTGATCTCCAGCGGGTGTTTGATACGGCTGATTTCCATCACGCCATCAACCTGATCGAGCTGATGGTCGACCGCGAAGCTTACCCGAATTACTCCTCCCGTCGCTAAGGGTTGCCCATGTCGGAATTTACAGAACCCACTGACCTTTTCCGCTTCATTATCAGTATCCCGGTGGCTGACCGCCCGCCACATTTGCGCCGCTGTCTGGAAAGCATCCATCAGCAAATTGAAGCCTATGGTTATGCGGGTGGCCTAACGGTGGTGGTGGCCGAAGATAGCCGCGACCCTCACTGTATTGGGCAACACAAGGCAACAGTCGCGGAGTATTGCGGCAAGGGCATGGATGTCATCCATTTCGGCTTGCCGGAACAGTATCAGGTGTTGCAAAGCGTTCCCGCCGAACAGCGCCAGCATCTAGGCAGGCTGTTGACGACGCAACCGGCGGAGCGCTTTTACCGGAAGGGGCAGGCGGCCAACCGCAACCTCAGCTACCTGAAAATGCTGGAGATGACCAAAAACCGGGAAGGCACGCTGTATTATCTGGTGGATAGCGACCAGCTTTTCCTGCCAGAAATCGACTATTTCAACCACATCAACCAGATTTTCCAGACGACGGATACGCTAATGTTGACCGGCAAATTGGTGGGGGATCCGCCAGTGTCGCCTGCGGTAATGGCAGCCAATTTTCTGGGTGATGTGGGCGCTTTTTTGCATGAAATCGGTGGGTATGCGCCGTTGAGTGAATGCAGTTTTCACCGTGGTGATACGCCGTTGCCGGGTGATGCTGCTTATCATGATATGGCGAAAATGTTCGGCTTCGAGCAGCAGGTAGACTATTTCGATTACCGTTGCCCGTTGACAGGGGTGCATAATCACGCGGATTGTCTGGATACGTTTGCGGAGCGTTTGCAGGCGTTCTTTTTCGGTGAACACCTGACCCGTAAGACGGCGTATCAGGACGACGGTAAGCCAACCGTGCTTTCCCCGGCGCGGACAATTTACCCCGGTAATTACATCGTCAATTTCGATGGGTTGAAATACATTATCCCGTTTGGGCATTTGCGGCTGCGTATGTCCGGCCCGACGGCGGGGCGGCTGATTCAGGCCGAAATCGGTGCGCGTTTCGCTGCGGCGAATATGCCGATGCTGCATCGGCGTACTACCGAAGATGCCAAGGACGATTTCCGCCCCGGCGTGGAACAGCAGCTGGGTGCGGCTATCGACATTGCCGACGAATTCGAGCGCCAGTTTTTCGGCGATCTGATGCTGTTTTCGGTGGTGGAATGGCTCAAGCATTACACCCTCGACCAGTTGACGGATGCCGCCTTGCTGCAACAGGTGGTAGGCAAGGTGGAACGCGACATGTTGGCTCTATATCAGGCCAAGCATGAAGCGGTGAATGCCCATGCGCCCGAGTTGGAACAGTGGGTGCAGCGGGAACAGCATTGGTGGCACGGTAAGCCAGCCATGCGTGACGTGTTGGCATTCCTGCGCAATATCGAATGGAATTTCAGTGATGGGTCGCAGGCATGGCAGCAAATCCAGTCGGCAACGCATCGGGCAGGGCGCAAGGCGCAGATTATCGATGCGCTGCTGCATTACCGGCAGGAACGGGATGCCTGGGATCAGTTGTTTGCGTAGGTGGCAGCTCTCGCGTTCCGTATCAGTTGCTCACGACATTCCTGATACGCCTGTTCTGCCTGCTGCAACAAACTGTCTTCCAGCGTGACGCCGGAAAAATCTTCGACGGCATTTTTGATGATAGTGCCGCTATTGATGGCTTCTGATGTGTCGCCTGCACCAGCTACACCGGTTTTGGCAAAGCGCTGGTATTGCTCTGACAGTGGCGTATCCAGTTGCAACCAGTCTGCCAGGCTTTGCAGCAAGCCAGCTGTATCCGTACACACCAGCTCAGTGTCGAAATAGTAATAGCGTTGTGGGTGCTGGCGGGCAAATTCAATGAGTTTTTCCATCCGCCCGACATAATATCCGGTAGCTTCTACGGGGTAAGAATAGGGGGCGTCAGTATTCTTTTCCCGGAACAGCTTGAGGATGCTCTTGATGGTTTCCTCCGGTTTGCGCAGGGCCAGCAGCACACAGGCGTTTTCCAGCCCCGGCAGTGCCAGGTCAGGCTCGTAGCCGTTGTGCAGCAGTTTATCAAACAGGAAACGGCTGCCGGGTTTGAAACGGTCGTGCTGCGCGTAGCGTTGTTCCTGCCGTGCCAGGGATTTCGCCGTGTTATAGCTGATGTGTATTTCGTAATAGCCATTGATCTGCGGATGCGAGCCGAGGATGTGGCCGATCAGGCTGGAGTAGGCGCGCATGTGGCTGAGCAGGAAAATTCTTTGGTAGGGCTGTGGCATGTTCTGGTTCCCGCTGTGCGAATGTTGCGTTGCATGATAGTCTGCTGTCCCGACCCTGTAAAACCTGTGTTATGACCACTACTTTTCTTGACCGTTTTTCCCCCTACCTGTTGCTGGTGCTGACCGTGTTGTTCTGGTCGGGCAATTTCAATCTGGCGCGGGCGGTACATGCGGATATTCCGCCACTGGCGCTGTCATTTTGGCGCTGGGCGACGGCGGGGCTGATCCTGTTGCCGTTTGCGGGGCAACCGATGCGGCAGGCGTTGCCGTTGTTGCGGGCGCATTGGCGGCTGGTGGGGGCGTTGGCCTTGCTGGGCGTGGCCGGTTTCAACAGTCTGGTGTATGAGGGCTTGCAGACCACGACGGCGACCAATGGGGTACTGATCCAGACCATTACGCCGGTGTTGACCGTGTTGTTGGCGAGTGCATTGCTACGTGAGCACAGCAGTTTGCGGCAATGGCTGGGGGTGGGGTTGTCGTTGCTGGGGGTGTTGGTCATCATTTCCCATGCGGATGTGGGAATCCTGCAGCGGATGGATTTTACTTCCGGCGACCTGTGGATGCTGGCGGCGGCGCTGGATTGGGCGTTTTACACCGTGTTGTTGCGCAAGTTGCCGGAGGGGTTGAAAGGCTTGCCGATCCTCGGTTTTACCGTGCTGCTGGGTGCGTTGGCTATCCTGCCGTTGTATGTGCATGAAAGCCTGACTTTCCACATCATGCCGGTAACGTTGGTCAGCATGGGGAGCGTGCTGTATGTGGCGGTGTTCCCGTCGTTGCTGTCGTATCTGTTCTGGAACCATGCGACCCAGCAGCTGGGTGCGGGGCGTACCGGGCAGTTCAGCTACCTGTTGCCGGTGTTCGGAATTTTACTGGCAGTGGCGTTTCTGGGGGAACGCTTGCACCTGTTCCATGTGGCGGGGATGGCGCTGGTGGCCGTCGGGTTGCTGTTGACCAACTGGCAGCGCAAGTGAGGGCGCGATTCGGGCGCTGTTTTGCTATGCTCGACAGTAACGAAAGGAGTGATTATGGATAAGCAAACCATTATTAATATTTTGACCCCATTGGGTGAGCCGCAGGATAGCCGCCGGTGGGGCAATTATCTGGCACATGGTTTTTCAGCTGACGATGCGCCTACGTTGGTAGAACTGATTGAGGATGACAGCTTCGTCGAAAGCGACGGGGATGAGATCTGGGTTCCCCTTCATGCGTGGCGGGCGCTGAGCCAGTTGATGCCAGCGGGTCTGGAGGAATTGCTGAAGGTGTTGGTCGTTCTGACCACCGATGACTGGGCAATGGATGAAATCCCTATCGTGCTGGCGGCTGCCGGGAAAGCGGGTATCGAACCCTTGGCGGCATTTGTGCTGGATGACGAACATGACGAGCTTGCCCGCATGATTGCCGTGGAAGGGCTGGGTGAAATGGGCAAGCAGCCTGCTTTACGGGAGCGGGCAGTAGCGCAGCTGGCGCATTGCATGAAAACCCTGAGTGAGGGAAATGCTGCTATACGCGGCATGACTATCGCCCAGTTGATCAGCCTGAAGGCGGCAGAAACGGTAGATGCCATTCGTGAGGTTTACGCTGCCGGGGATGTAGATTGGAGTATCTGCGGTGATATGGAGGATGTGGAACTGGGGCTGGGTTTACGCAGCCAGCGGGATACACCGCGCCCCAATTACCATGCCGATATGTTTCCAGACGGATTTCTGGATGGTTTCATGGATGACGATGATGATCTGGAGGATGATGAACCTGCTATCCCACAGGTTATCCGCACTGAACCCAAAGTCGGGCGCAATGACCCTTGCCCATGTGGTAGCGGCAAGAAGTACAAGAAATGTTGTATGCCCTGATTTCGTGTACACTGGTTTCGTGTTTTTGAGGAAGGCATGACATGCGTAACATTACCCTGAGTGCTGATGACGACCTGATCGAACGGGCGCGTGAAAAGGCACGGCAGCAAAAAACCACCCTGAATAATGAATTCCGCAAATGGTTGAGCCAGTACACCAGTAACCGTTCCGAGGCACAGCGCCGAGTGCAGGCGTATCGTGAGCTGATGCAGGAATTGTCCGGGGTATCCAGCGGTGGCCGGAAGTTCAGCCGGGATGAAATGAATGAGCGGCGCTGAGTTTTTTCTGGATACCAACACGCTGATTTATACCTTCGACAAGACAGCCCCTGAAAAACAGGTGAAAGCGGTGCAGTTACTGGAGCTGGCTTTGTCAGGCAAGGGGTGTATCAGCTTTCAGGTGATTCAGGAGTTTCTGAATCTGGCATTGCGTAAGTTTGATCCACCGATGACCGAAGTGCAGGCGAAACGCTATTTGCAGACTACGTTGGAGCCTTTATGCAGGGTGTTTGCTGATGTGGCGTTGTATGAGCAGGCATTGACAGTACGGGAGCGCTGGCGTTTCAGTTTTTATGATTCGCTGATTGTGGCGGCGGCGCTGGAGGCGGGTTGCAGCATTTTGTACAGCGAAGATCTGCAACATGGTCAGAAGATTGAAAATCTGACGGTGATTAATCCGTTCATGGAAGGAATCCAGTCATGAAACTATCCAAGGAAGACGCTGACCTGTTTTTCAGGCTGATGTGGGAGTTGCAGTTTTTTGTCAAGGAACAACTGGGGATGTTGCCCGAAGTCCGCGATACGGCCAGTTACAAGGAAGGTTGCAGCTTTGAGGAAAAGGCGCAGGTCAGGGATGCCCTGTATGATAACCCGCAATTTATCAGGAAGTTTACGCAGGAAAATCCGTCAGGGTTGAGTGCCGAAGAGCTTGCTATTGTCTCGGGCTGGCAGCGTTTTTTGCGGGGCAGTTTTTTCATTGAGCGTCTTTTGAAAAAATACGCGGTGTTCATTCCGATGGAGGGCGGTGACAATCAGGTGTATGGCGTGGTGGGGCTGTATCAGGAACTGGATGAAATTGTCCACCCTTCGCAATTGCCGACAGCGGTACAGGCCGTGTTGCTGCCGTTCAAGGGAAAAATCATCTACGACGGCATGTTCCGGGGTTATAACGTCTATTTTGGCGGAAACTACACTGCCGATCTCAAGGAACGTTATCTGGTTGCCAAGCAGAATAACCGCATCGTGGAAAGTCTGGATGCTAAACCTGCCAGAAAGCCTGCCAAGCCGAAAGTCCTGCATGACTGGCAGCCACAAATCCGTTCCCTACAGGAGCAGGCGAAGGATTTGAAAGCGGGTAATGCCTACCCGGCCTTGTATGCGCCGACCTTCGCGCTGGTGAAAGCCAGTCTGGATTTTGCGGAAGGCGCGACAGACGCCAAACCCGATCTGGATGCGCTCTACAAGTTGCTGAACAAGGTGGATAGGGAAATGCGCAAGGCATTCAAGGTCTTGTATCGGGAAGAGAGTTAATGCCCCTGCTTGACTGGCTGAACAAGCCCGAATCCCTCCGCACGGCTGCCCGCGTGCCGTACCGCCTACTCGAAGGAGTGCCTGAACTCGGCTATGGCGAGACGCCCAACCACAACCTGCTGATTCAGGGCGACAACCTGGAGGCGCTCAAAGCCTTGTTGCCCTTGTATGCGGGGCGGGTGAAATGCATCTACATCGACCCGCCGTACAACACGCGCTCCGCGTTTGAGCATTACGACGACAACCTCGAACACAGCCAATGGCTGTCGATGATGTACCCGCGCCTTGAACTCCTGCGCGAACTGCTCGCCGAAGACGGCAGCCTGTGGGTGTCCATCGACGACAACGAAGGCCACTACCTCAAAGTCATGCTCGACGAAATCTTTGGAAGGCGAAATTTCATTCTCGATATTGCGTGGCAAAAGCGTGATGGCGCACCCAATGACCGGACAATTGCCTCAATTCATGAGCATATTCTGGTTTGGGGTAAATCCATTTTGCAGGGTAAAAACAACGAAAAGACAGCGGCGGAAATTAACTTCAACCTGATGCCGAGAACAGACAAAGCGGATTCCCAGTATCGTGTGTTTGATGAACCCAATGGCCCAGACCCTAACGGCCCATTCCGCAAGATTGATACAACTGCCAATGGAAAGGGAGGGCGTATGGTCGATAGTTTGGTGTATCCGATTAAAAACCCTTACACAGGTGAAGAGGTTTGGCCGCGTAAAGGCACTTGCTGGCGACACAAGAGAGAAGAAATGGAGCGGTTGCAGCAAGAAGGGCGTTTGTACTGGGGAGTAAAAGGTACTGCGACTACCCCGATGAGGAAGTTGTATGTCTCTGAAGCAAAACAGGGCATGACGACACCCTCCATGTGGTCTGGTTTGGCTTTGAATCAACACGCTTCCAGAGAAATCGAGCTGCTATTCGGTGAAAAGGCTTCGTTTGAAACACCCAAACCGGAAGGCTTGATTGAGCGGATTTTGCATATTGCGACGAATTCGGGGGATTGGGTGCTGGATTCGTTTCTGGGGTCGGGGACGACCGCAGCGGTGGCGCACAAGATGGGGCGGCACTACATCGGCGTGGAAATGGGCGACCATGCCGTGACCCATTGCCAGCCGCGCCTGCAAAAAGTGGTGGACGGCGAACAGGGCGGCATTTCCAAAGCCGTCAACTGGCAGGGCGGCGGCGGCTTCACCTTCTGCCGCCTCGGCGCAACCGTCTTCGACGCATTTGGCATGATAGACAAAGCCATCTGCTTCCCCACGCTCGCGGCCTACCTCTGGTATCTGGAAACCCGCACCCCGTGGATCGCCCCGCAATCGCTTTCCCCGCTGCTCGGCATCCACGACGGCACGGCCTATTACCTGCTGTACAACGGCATCCTCGGCGACCGCCGCCCGCAAGGCGGCAACGTCCTCACCCAGAACGTGCTGGACGGATTACCGAAGCATGAAGGCAAGCGCGTTGTTTACGGCGAAACCAGCCGCTTCGGCGCCGGAAGGCTGGCGGCGGAAGGGATCGTATTCAAGCAGATACCGTATGATGTGCGGGTGGGGTGATCTGGTACAATCTGATAGATGAGGTTTTCATATGACGCTATTAGATACATTGAAAGAACACAGCGGACGTATCCGCGCAATGGTCGAATCTCACCGCGCTTGCAATCCGCGTGTGTTTGGTTCAGTACTGCATGGGGAAGAGACGGATGCCAGCGACATCGACATTCTGGTGGAGCCTTTGCCCACCATGTCATTGTTTGACCTTGGTGCAATCCAATACGAGCTTTCCGAATTGCTGGGCAAACGGGTGGATGTACTAACGCCAGAGGCGCTGCCTGACAAATTCCGCCAGCAGGTCATGCAGGAAGCTGCTGCCTTATGAGTCTTAACGAACTGCGCCTGATTGATTACCTCGAACACATCGCCGAAGCGTCCTGCAATATCGGCGAATATCTCGCGGATATGGATTACCCCGCCTTCCTGACACATAAAATGGCGCGGGATGCCGTAATCCGCAATTTCGAGATCATTGGCGAAGCAGCTAAAAACATCTTTCAGCGTTTCCCCGAAGTGACCGAACAACATAGCGAAATTCCGTGGCGAGCTTTGTACGGTATGCGAAATGCTCTTAGTCATGGTTATTTCAAGGTTGATCTGGAACGGGTTTGGCAAACGGCAGAACGTGACCTTCCAGCTTTGCACGCCCAAATTTCACAATTGCTGGCAGAGCTACAAGCCTGATGTTCGAGCTGAAAAACTACCAGAAAGAAACGCTGCAAACCCTGCGCGAGTTCCTCGAAGAAGCCCGCCTGATGCCGGTGGAAGAAGCGTTCACCCGCGCTCAGCAACGCCAGAACCGCCCGCCGCTGCCCTACCTGCACCACGCTTTCGGGCAGGTTCCGTATGTGTGTTTGCGCCTGCCCACCGGGGGCGGCAAAACCGTGCTGGCGTCCTACACCGTTGGCGTGGCGAAACGCGCCTATCTGGAGCAGGATTTCCCCATCGTATTGTGGCTGGTTCCCACCAACACGATCCGCGAACAAACGCTGGAAGCCTTGCAGAAACCCGGACACCCCTACCGCACCGCGCTGGAAGATGAATTCGGCGTCGACCGCCTGCTGGTGCTGGACATCGGCGACGTCACCCGCATCCGCAAGCAGGACATCGGCGCGAAAGCCATCGTGGTGGTTGGCACGCTTGCCACCCTGCGCGTCGAAGACACCAGCGGGCGCAAGGTCTACGCCTATCACGAGGATTTCGAGCCGCATTTTGCCGGTGTTAATCCGCACGACGAACGCCTGGAAAAAGTCACCGAAGCCGACCTCAAGCCCAACGGCCTGACCGCCGCCACGCTGGACAAGATCAAGTATTCCTTCGCCAACCTGCTGGCGCTCAAACAGCCGCTGGTGATCATGGACGAGGCGCATAATGCCCGCACCAAACTGACCTTCGACACGCTTAAACGCATTCACCCCGCCTGTGTGGTCGAATTCACTGCCACGCCGGATACCAGCCACGACTCTGCTTCCAACGTACTGCACCACGTTTCCGCCTCGCAATTGAAAGCCGCCAACATGATCAAGCTGCCGATCATGCTCAGCGAACACAACGAGTGGGAAGGCGCAGTGCGTGATGCCGTGTTGACCCGCAAACAACTGGCGCAGGAGGCGGTGAAATCCGGCGATTCCATCCGCCCGCTGGTGTTGTTTCAGGCCGAAAACAAAAGCGGCGAAGTCACCCATGAAGTGCTGAAAA
The DNA here is from genome assembly GCF_000260135.1 of Thiothrix nivea DSM 5205. Lineage (NCBI taxonomy): Bacteria > Pseudomonadati > Pseudomonadota > Gammaproteobacteria > Thiotrichales > Thiotrichaceae > Thiothrix > Thiothrix nivea. The sequence continues at coordinate 3,728,664 of NZ_JH651384.1, forward strand.
ACTTCCTGACCGAACAGCTAGGGGTGGAGCCGCAGCAAATCGCCGTCGTCACCGGCAGCCAGCGCGAACTCGATGGTATCAACCTGTTCGACCCTGCCTGCCCGATTGAATACATCATCACCGTGGAGGCATTGAAAGAGGGTTGGGATTGCTCCTTCGCCTACGTGTTCTGCTCAGTTAAGGACGTGAAGTCCGCCAAGGATGCCGAACAATTGCTGGGGCGCGTGTTGCGGATGCCGTATGCGCAACGCCGCAGCAACGAAGCGCTCAACCGCGCCTACGCGCATCTGGTTTCCCCCAATTTCGCCAAAGCTGCCGCCATGCTGACCGACAAGATGGTGCAGGGCATGGGGTTCGACCCGCTGGAAATTCCGCAACATTTGCAGCATGGCAGCCAATACAGTCTGTTTGATGGTAATCCTGAACAGCCTAAACCCGCAGTAGCGGAGGAACGCAGTGAATTCACCCTCAGCAACGGCGAAACCTTTGCTGCTTGTGGCCTGATCGATGAATCCACCGAAAAGCTGATCCTGCAAGGCTTCAGCGGCAAGCAAAAAACCGAAGTCCAGCAACAGGTGCAACAGCACAACCTGCGGGCGAAAGCGCGGCTTGCGCCTGCCGAACGAGGGGAAATCTTCGCTTCTTTGCCCCTGCTGTGCGTGCGCGAAGAAAACCAGCTTCACCTGCTGGAGCCGGAATCCTTCCTCTACACTAGGGGCGTCTGGTCACTGCTGGATTTCCCGCTGGAACTACCGCAGTTTGAGATTCGTGAATCCGGGCGCACGTTCGAGGTATTTCTGCAAGGCGGGCACGTCAGCTACAAGCTGGCTGAACGCGATGAAACGCCCAACCTCAACCTGATCGAACTCGACATCAACCAAACTGTGCTGGTGCGCTGGCTTGACCGCGAAGTACGGCAGGCGGATGTCAGCCCCACCGAGATGATCCGCTGGCTGGTGCAACTGGTCGGGCATCTGACGGCTGAGCGTGGCTTTTCCCTCACCGCGCTGGTGCGCAGCAAGTTCCTGCTGGCACGCGCCATCAAAGACCGTATCGCCTTCTGCCGTAACAAAGCGGCGGAGCAAGGTTTCCGGCACTGGCTGTTTGAGGATGCCAGCCTGTTGGGCGTGTCTGAAACGTACCGCTACGCATTCAAGCCCGGCCTGTATCCGGCGCGGATACCGTATTACCGGGGCAAATATACGTTCAGCAAACATTACTACCCGGTGATCGAAGACCTGAGCGCCAGCGGTGAGGAGTTTTCTTGCGCGCAAGCACTGGATCAGCACCCCAGGGTCAAACACTGGGTACGTAATCTGGTCAACCGGGAATCAGCATCATTCCGGCTGCCTGTGGCGCATGGCTATTTTTACCCTGATTTCATCGCCGAATTGCGGGATGGGCGCACTCTGGTAGTGGAATACAAAGGCGCACATCTGGAAACCGCTGATGATGCCCGTGAAAAAGCCGCAGTTGGGCAGATTTGGGCGGCCAAGAGTCACAACCTGTTCCTGCTGGCGCTGGCGCAAGACCCACACGGCAGGGATGTTTACCAGCAACTGGATAATCTGCTGAATTAATGGTCTTTAAATTTACTTATGGATAACTGGCAGAATGGGGCGTAATCAGGTATTCTTGCCGTGAAATAAAATTCACTGGGTTTGCCATGTATAACCATAATAACAACCGTCTGGCGACGCTTGCCTTGTCCTTGTACCTGTTTGTCTGTCTTACTGTATTCACGGCTCCGGCCTACGCCTCTGATGCGGGTTTGCTGGTAGTGAAACAGGTCAGCAACACCCAACCGCTGGCTGGTGAAACTTTTACCTACACTATCCGTTACCGCTGCGCGGCCATTAATGATCTGTACTGCGCGGCTCCCACTATTAGCGACACGATTCCCTCGCCGCTGAAAATCGCCAGCTATACGCCAGTGGGTGGTAATGTCGCTGCGGCCAGCGTCAGTGGCAAAACCCTCACATGGACGCTGGCAACCCCGGCAGATAACCTGCCACCGGGAGCGCCAGCAGGGTCATTGGCAGCAGGTTCGACTGGCATCCTCAAGGTGCAGGTCAAATTTCCGGTTTGTGGCAGCGCTTCCCCGCCTGCTGTCGTCAGCAATCAGGCCAGCGCCAGCAGTGGTGGACAAACCAGTCAGGCAGCTGCGCCGGATGTAACGGTTCCTGCCGGGATAGACGCCGCTTGCCCACCATCACCACCTCCACCGATAGGCACATTCAGCAAAACCGGCAGCGCTGATTTCATCCAGCCCGGCGGCATGGAACGCTGGAGCGTCAAACTGCCCGATAGTGCTACGGCTTACACGGTGACGGAACAGGTTCCCGCCGGGATGCAAGTGCAGCTGGCAACGGCCAGCAATACCCCCAAGGTTATGGCTTACCCGGCCGTTGATTGCGCGGATGATGGCGTGGATAATTTTCATGCACTGAATCAGCCCCTGCACGATTGGGTGCAGTCCGAACATGATGCCGGGCGCGGCAGTAACCTGCTGGATGCCAGTGGCAACCCGACCGGATGCGTGGCAACTGTATTGTCTACTGGGCTGCTGGTCAGCAGTGCCAAACGTTTGCGTTGGGAAGTGCCTGCCGGTAGCGGTGCGCAATCCCTGGATCTGCGTTTTGTGCTGGATGGCGCTTACGTGGGCGAGGGCGTGCGCAACTGCGCGGAATCTTCCTTGCACGGTATCGCGTGCGCCCCTGATGTGCCGGTGCTGGAGCTGGGGCAACCCATCCTGAGCGTCAGCAAAACCACGCCCACGGGCGGGGTGGTGTCGCCTGATGGTTCCACCGTGGTTTATTCCGTCGTTGGCTGGAAACCGGTGGTAGCACCCGCCCCGGCCAGCCATGACCATGTATACCGGGCATCAGCGGCGGTGGATGAGTTATCCGGTACAGGAAGCGGTTTTCTTATCATGGAAGATGTGCTGCCAGCGGAACTGGATTACCTGACCGGGCAGGGTGGGAACTGGTGGCGGGTTTCCGTGCCGACCAACAAGGCTTCCAGCGACCAGGCGGCGTGCGCCAACCCGCATTTTAGCCGCAACCTGCAAACCGATGGGCGGGTGAAATTGCGTTGGGAGTTCAACGGTTGCCAATTACCTGCCGGAAATGCCGACCCGGCGCTGGCGGTGTATTTCTCAACCCGTATCCGCACTGGCATCGCAGCGGGTACAAGCATCAGCAATTCCGCCTGGCTGTCGGCGGGCGACCATCCTCTGGTACATTGCGCCAATGGGGCAGATGCAGGCAAGAGTTGGCAGCCGCTGTGCCGCTCTTCCAATACCACCTTCAAAGTGCCGGAGCTGACCAATCTGGATAGCGTGAAATGGGTCAAAGGCGCACTGGATGCTGCGTACCAGCGCCCTCCCGGCATTGGGCAGACCACACTGGATGGGCAAGGCAGTTACCGGCTAGAAATTCGTAATACGGGCAATGTCACCCACACCGAACTGGAGGTGGAAGATGTCTTGCCTGTACCGGGCGATACCGGTTTGGTGACAGGAGCAGCGCGCGGTTCGCAATGGAGTGCGGTGCTGGCCGGGGAGCCGGTGTTGCAGCGGGTAACGGCGGATGGCAACGTGACCGCCGTGCCGGGCAGCGAAATTACAGCCGGTTTGCCTGCGCTGGTGGGTGACCCCAGCCACCTGCATCTGACCTGGGTTCCGGCAGGTGGGCTGAAACCGGGGGAGGCCCTGCGCATCGAAGTCCCGGTACGCCAGCAGGCTGGGGATGCCGCGTCCGGCAACGTGGCATGGAACAGTTTCGCCTACACCGCCGAGTATTTCGACACCACTACCAACACCACGGAAACCCTGCTCACGACGGAGCCACCCAAGGTGGGGCTGGCGCGGCTGGATGCAATGGTGTTCGCAGGCGTGGGGGATTATGTCTGGTTTGACAGCAACGGCAATGGCCAGCCGGACACGGGCGAACCAGTGGTTGCCAACGCCAGCATCCGCCTGTACGACGGTGCAACCCTGGTGGCGGAAACCGTGACGGACGCCAGCGGGCGCTATGCGTTCCAGGGGCTGGTTCCCGGCCATGCATATAGCTTGCAGGCGGAAAAGGATGGGGAGTTTCCGCTGCTGACCATGCCCGTAACCACTGGCGTCGCGGGCAGTTTCAAGGATGATGCTGACATTGCTTTCAGCTTGCCCGCCGCGCTGGGTGGCCGGGTCTGGTTTGACGGCAATGGCGATGGGGCGCGGGATGGGGATGAAACAGCAGTGGTTGATATTGGGGTAGAACTGCGCGATGCCAGCGGGAACAGTATTGCCACCAGCCGCACGGATGCCGGGGGCGCTTACTGGTTTGATGACCTGCCGCCGGGGGATTATGTGCTGGTGTTCAGCGGGTTGCCAGCGGGGTATGAGTTTACCAAGCTGCGCGCCAGTGGCGATTCGCAAACGGATAGTGATGCAGATGGTGGTGGCCAGACCGGGGTGATCCATCTGCTGGCAGGCGAGCGTTTGCAGGGCTGGGATGCTGGCCTTGTGCTGGCGGGCGCGGAAAGCGGTTTTTCCTGGGGTGAGGAGGTCGACCTGACGCTGACCAAGGTGCTGGACAAGCCCGAAGTCAAGCGTGGGGAATTGCTGACCTACACCCTGACGGTGCGCAATACCGGGCCGGGGGATGCTTCCAGCGTGCGGGTGCATGACCTGTTGCCGCCTGGGTTGCTTTTCCATCATGCCAGCCCGTTAGGCGTGTATGACCCGGCCAGCGGCGAATGGTCGGTGGGTTCGGTGGCAGCGGGTGATGTGGTAAGCTTGCAGATTACGGCGCAGGTGAAATAGGGCGCTAATGGGCAAAGCGCAACAACGCCCGGAACTTGGGCGCTTCCCCTGATGGTTGGTTGATGTATTCCTTGACCCCCCAACTGCCATACGCCTGATAGGTGCGCGGGGCTGAAAATGCCACGAACAGGCTGTTGCCGGTGATTTTTTGCCAGCCTTCCAGAAACTCCACGTACAGCGCTTCCATCGGTTGTGCCCGGTTTGCGCCGATGTATTGTGGGTTGGGGAAATCGCGGGTGGAACGGGTTTTGCGGTCGACCAAATGCTGCCCGCCTTCGTAAGCAATCAATTTGACGCCGTATTGTTTGGCAATATCCGCATGTTTCTGCACCCTGTCGAGCACGTTGGCGATGGAATAGGCATTGCGGTCATCCTTGAGCAGGCGGAACACGTCCTCAGTGTTGCGCACCTCGCCTTGCTGCTTTTCATGCACGTAGAAATAGGGTGCAATCGCCAGCGCGTCGGTTTGCTCATAAGCCTTGTTGTAGCTGAGCAGGGTTTCGCTCAGTTTGGGGTAGGCAGCCCAACTGCCCAATACCCGCACCAGCCGCTTGGAGCCAGCGAATGCCTGTTGCCAGATACGGAATATTTCCAGCGAGCGTTTGACGTAATATTTGCTGCTGGCCTGCATCGGGTCGGTATCCAGTTTCTGTTGCAGCCCTATCTGGCGGGTGTATTGCGCTTGTGTGAAAGCCGGGTTCCAGGCTTCGTTGGTGTATTCGACGTAGGCTTTCAGGTGGGGGCGCAGGTTCTGGCGCACGTAGTCGGCATATTGCTTCACCAGATTGTTGTCGGCAGCATGGGGGATGTTGAACCAGGCGTCAGCATTCAGCTGGTTGACGAGCTTGACCATGACTTCCAGCGGTGCGCCCCGGCGGCCTTCCTTACCCGCCCAGGTGGCCTGTGACAGGCGCGGCATCTGTTCCCACGTACTCAGCGCGTTGCGGGTAATGCCGGACATGTTCATGAAACGGATGGTCTTGAACGGGCGCATGAATTCCAGGTAGTCGGGGTTGAACAGGATACTTTCATGGTAGGTTGCAAAGTCCCGGTAATCGCCATCGCACTGGCTGGCGCTGTTGACCCGATGGAACGGGTTGCTGGCGCAGATGCCGCCCGGCAGCAGTACGCGGATGTTGCGCAGGTAGTTTTCCGGGCTGGATTTGCTGATGGTCAGCGTGACCTTGAAATACTGGTCGCTTCCGGCCAGGATACGGATAATGTCTTTGCCGGGGGTGCGGCTCACAAGCTGGGCGTCGTCGCCGTACTGGATTTCGCCCTCGCCATCGTACAGCACGGTGTAGTTGCCTTCCGGCAGCGTGCCAGCCGGTAGCCAGTGCAGTAAGTTGGTTCCCGCCTGCCCGCCGTTGAGGTTTTGTGGCCAGCCATCGGCATCGTACTGGATATTGCCGCGTGTCAGTTTGCTGTCGGCTTCGTCAAAAGGCAGCGCCATTTTGAATAGATTGACGAAGGGGACACTGGAGTCTACCTGCATGACTTCGTTGGTGTTCATGCCCACTGGCAGGCGGGCGGCCAATGCGCTGGATGTGGTAGATATGAGACACAAAATGCAGAAAACCGCATGACAGGAAAATTTTTTTATTAATGCCATGATAAATTCCATGGGGAGAAAGCTAGTGGGTAAACTATAGCAGGATACGTGACTGCCATCACTTCTTCCGCTGCACATTCCTGAATAGAATGCGCTTGGCCAAGCGTCGATGGAACTTTTTGCTGCTGCTTGCCCCTAAGCGAAGGGACTTGAAATATCAGAATTTTCTAATATACTGGATGTCAGTTTAATTTGGGGAAAACACATGATTCGCTTGAAGCGTATTATTTTCATCATTCTGTGTGGATTTGCAGCGGCAAAGCCTGCTTTAGCGGCTGGGGATGGCTGTAGTTTGGCCGGTACGGTCAACAAAAGGGCGGAGGCGCACCAGGATTCCATCCAGAAATATGCTGACAAGTACGGCATCAGTTCCGATATGGTCAAGGCAGTGATTGCGATCGAGTCTTGCTACAACGCCCAGGCAGTTTCACCCAAGGGCGCGCAGGGGTTGATGCAGTTGATTCCGGCGACGGCAGAGCGTTTCGGCGTGGCGGATTCTTTCGACAGCAATCAGAATATCCATGGCGGAACCCGCTACCTGAGCTGGCTGATGAAACGCTATGATGGCGACCTGTACAAGGCGATTGCCGCTTATAATGCTGGGGAGGGCGCGGTCGACAAGTACAAGGGCATTCCCCCGTATTCCGAAACCCAGCATTACGTGCGCCGGGTGCTGACCGTTTATAACCGTCTCAGCGGTCAGGCCGTGGCATTGCCGGTAGTCACGGCGTCTGTTGGGGGTGGGAAAACGTCAGTAAAACCAGAACAGAAAGCGTTGCCGGTTGGTAAGCCGGGTCGTGCTGGCTGGCAGGTCAACAAGATGAAAGCGCCGCACCTTTATAAGCATTGAGGGGAAACTTCAGCCCTTATGCCTGCGGTTCCTGCCAGTCAAAACCGACAATATTACGGCTTGCCTTGCTGAATTCCATGCCAATCAGGAAAACGCGGTTTTCGCCATCAGCGCAACCTCACCGCCTCGACGCTTTCCCCATCCGTCACCACCACCCACGCAGCCAGGTCGCGCAGGGCGGCCACATCGGGCAATTGCAAATAGCCCTCCACCTGCGCGATGCCTTCCTGTTTTTTTGCCTCCCAACCGTTGGCGGCATCGGCCTTTTTCCCTTTCTTGCAATACTTCAGTTCGATCAGATGCTGGAAGGGAATTTTCAGCGGGTTGCGCTCCAGCAGCAGGATGTCAGGGTACTTGTGCCCCATCTTGCGCTCGCTGTGGATGAAATAGATCTGCGTCTGGTAAATCAGGGTGAGCAGGATTACCTTGAGGTGTTTCTCATCCATCTTCAGCGCATCGCGATTGGAAAGCAGTTGCATGACCCGCTCCAGTTCCGCCAGCAAAAGCTGCATGTCGGCATTCAGCGCCAGTTGTTCCACCGCCAGCCGTAACTCGTGGTTGGGTATGCTGATCTGGTTGCGCCGCTCCAGCTCCACCTTGAAATAATGGAAGTAAAACTCGCGGATGGCGTAGTTGGGGATCACGAAAATCTCACCGGACAAGGTTTTACGGCTCAGGGTAATAAAGCCCATATAGGCCAGCAGGCTGATGAAATCATCGCTGTCAAAGCCCTTGTCAAACTCAAACTTGCGCCGTTGCGCCGCCTGAACTTCCCCGTTATTGATCAGCTCGTCCAGTACCGCGAAATTGTCGTTGCGGTTACCGATAGTGAACATGCCCATGATTTTGCCGTAGTCAGAGGCGATGTTCTCATCAAGCATGGGTTCGGGGTATTCGCAGCGCTTACGGTCAAAGCTGTCGACGAAATACAGCAGCATGTTAGCGTTGTACACGCTGTTATCCGCCTTCAGGTTGAAGCGGTAGCCATTGTACCAGTCACGGGTATCCGCCAGCAGCTCTTCTATGGATAACTGACAATGGTCAGCCAACGGTTGCAGCAGGCTGGTGACTTCCGCCTCGGTAAAGCCGATGGCCTCGTTGAAATCCTCGTGCAATGACAGGTTCTTACCAATATTGAACCCGCTGGTCATGCTGTCGAGCATGACCGGGGTCACGCCTGTGACAAACAGCCGATCAAGCACGCCACGCTGGGTCGCGGTTTTCAGGACTTCGTAGAAGCTGCGAACAAAGCCACCTTTGCCCATGATCTGCTGGAACAGTTTCACATCATCAGCGAGGATGCTGTTGGCAAAGTGGTCATATTCGTCGATCAGCAACAGGATTTTCTGCCCTTTCAGCTCCAGCCATTCAATGAACTGCTGCATTTTGTCCGCCGGGGAAACCTTTTCCCACAGGGCCGTTTGGTAATGATCCGGATAGCGGTAGCGGTGCAGGAAAGTCCGCAGGTGCATCTCCACCTTGCTGGTAAAGCGTTGCAACACGGTATCGTGCCCGCCGTCGGTGTCGATCCCGCTGAAGTCCATGAACAATACCTGATAGCTGTTGCGCAACGGGGTGGGGTGCTGCCCGACATACAGCTTGCCGAACAGGGCATCAAATTCCGCGCGGTATTGCACATCGTAATAATGTTCCAGCATCGACAGGAACAGACTCTTGCCGAAACGGCGCGGGCGCAGCAGGAACAGGTGGCTACCCGCCGCCTCCAGCCTGGGGATGTAGCCGGTCTTGTCGAGGTAGACAAAACCCTCAGTGATCACTTTTTTGAAATTGCTTTCGCCGTAGGGCATTTTGGGGAACATGGCCGTATCCGTTTCACGGTTCTTGCTATAAGTGGCGGGCATGATGACCTCCGCAGTTGGGGTATGGCAGGCATTTTATCATGTTGAGGGGGCGGGGCGGGTAGCTGCGTTTTACCTATTGTAACCGCACTACCTCCACGCATTCCCCATCAGTGACCAGCACCCACGCTGCCAAATCCTGCAGTGCCGCCACCTCCGGTAACTGCAAATGGCCCGCCACTTGTTCAGTGCCTTCCTGCTTTTTCGCTTCCCAGCCCTTGCCGACGTCTGTTTTGTTACTTTTCTTGCACTACTTCAGCTCAATGGCATCGCCCTGAAGATGGCGATGCGGGGTCACTACCCTGGCCTGCGCTTCAAACAAGGCTTGGGGCACTTGCTGAGCGTATTTGAAAAACGGCGGCTTGCAGGGCAGTACCCGACCGAAAAGCGCGGGGATTATGCCTGGGCAGTTGTGAGGAAAGCCGGTTCGTTGCTCAGGCGCTGCGCAAATCCCCGGCGGCTGGCGCTGGAGCTGCGGCGGGTGCTGGCCTGGGTGCGTGCCTTCCTTCCAGTGCCTTGGCTGCGTATTGTTTGTCCTGCAACTGCCGCAGGGCGCCTTCCTCGCCGTCGATCACCTTGAACTCGAAGATGTACACCTGTTTTTGCCCACTAGGCAGCTTGAAACGCAGGGTCAGGTCAATCCGCCCCCGGCTGCTGGCGTCTTCGGCAATAGCGTCAATGCCCAGCGAACACAAATAGGCATACATCACCGCTGCGTAATACCCCTCGTATTCCGCAATCGGGTTTTTGCGGTAATTGCCGTTGGCAATGCTGGCAAACAAGGCCGTGAAACGCTGTTGCAAGGCGGCAAAGTCATTTTTCATGAATGCCTGATACACTGAATGGCGTTCCTGTATCTGGTCGGTCAGGTAGTATTCCAGCAGGTACTCATTCAGGCTGTAACGCACTTCCTTGTTGGGGTAGCCTAGGTGATAAAGCGGCGCGCCCCCAAACAGTGACTCTTCCTTACGGATGGTATGCTCATCACTATCCTTGATCACGGAATAGAAGTTACGCAGGCCATTGCGCATTTCCGCCGCGATTTCCGGCTCGGTAATGTTGTCGAGGATGGGCTTGTCGTATTCGTCGATCAGGATAACCGCGCCCTGGCCATGCTGGATCTTGGCCTGACGGATCAGTTCAGCGAAACAACTGGAAACATCTTCCCTGTCTTCGCCCGCCAATTGCAGGTGTTCCTGGTTTTCCTTGAGGATGTGGCGGATGCGCCGATCCAATTCCGCGCGGTTGCGTAATACACCCGTCCCAAAACTGATGTGGATCACCGGGTATTTGACCGACCAATCCCAATGGGGATGGATATGCAAACCCCGGAACAGCGCCTCATGGCCGGAGAAAACTTCCGCCAGGGTATTGATCAACAGCGATTTGCCGAAACGGCGCGGGCGCGACAGGAAATAGTATTTCCCACTGCCCGTCAGTTTGAGGACGTGGGCGGTTTTGTCCACATAGGCGTAACCGCCTTCCAGGATGTCTCTCAGGGTGCTGATGCCAATGGGCAGTTTTTTCATGGATGGTGTTCTGCTGCGTATCATACCCCTATGATAGCGTCCCCCCCCAGGATATGCCGTAACAGCGTGGCTGGGGAGCGTTTTTATCCTTTGCCAACAACTGGCCAGACAGGAGCTTTTCGCGCGTCCTGGCTCACCCCTTGCCCAACAGGTTCAGTAAACTGGCTTGCGCACTGACAGGCATTGTTCCTTCCCCGGGCTGTTGGCGCAGGTAAGCGCCATCCGCCTGCAACGCCCATGCTTGGGAATTGTCTTGCAGATGTAACTCAAAAGCTTCGTGGATAATGCGGTTGCGCAGTGCTTTATCAAGAATCGGGAAGGCTACTTCCACCCGGCGGAAGAAATTGCGTGGCATCCAGTCGGCGCTGGAGCAGTACAGTTCTTCCTGCCCGTCATTGAGGAAATAGAACACGCGCGGGTGTTCCAGAAACCGCCCCATCACCGAGCGCACGTGGATGTTATCGGAAACGCCGGGGATGCCGGGGCGCAGGCAGCACACGCCACGCACCACCAGCTCCACCCTCACCCCTGCCTGCGATGCCTGGTACAGGGCGCGGATCACCTGTGGTTCAATCAGGGCATTCATGCGTGCGCGGATCAGGGCAATTTTACCGGCAAGGGCAAATTCCGTTTCCCGCTGGATCTTGCCCATGATGGCCTGATGCAGGGTGAAAGGTGATTCCAGCAGGTGTTTCAGGTCACGTACCCGCCCCAGGCCGGTCAGCATGTGAAAGACCTTGTGCACGTCTTCGGTAATGTCCGGCTGGCAGGTGAGCAGACCAAAATCGGTGTAAATCCGCGCCGTGCCAGCATGGTAATTGCCGGTGCCAAGGTGGACGTAACGGCGCAGGCATTCGCGTTCACGGCGTACCACCAGGCAGAGTTTGGCGTGGGTTTTGTAGCCAACCACACCATAGACCACATGCGCGCCCGCGTCCTGTAACTGGTTGGCGAGGCTGATGTTGGCTTCTTCGTCAAAGCGTGCGCGCAGTTCCACCACCACGGTAACTTCCTTGCCCGCACGGGCAGCGCGTACCAGCTGCTTGACCAGTTCGGATTGTTTGCCGGTGCGGTACAGGGTCATCTTGATGGCCAGCACGTCCGGGTCGTTGGCCGCCTGGCCGATAAAGTCCATGACGGTCTGGAAACTTTGATACGGGTGGTGCAGCAACACATCCTCGTAGCGGATGCGTTCAAACAGGTCGGGATGGTGTTCCATAACCGATGGGGCCGGGCGGAAGGGCGGAAAACGCAGATCCGGGCGGTCAACCAGGTCGGCAATCGCCATCAGGCGGTTGAGGTTGACCGGGCCGTTGACGTTGTACAAATCTTGCTCGCACAGATCAAACTGTTCCATCAGGTAGTCGATGCCTTCCTGTGGGCAATGGTCGGAAATTTCCAGCCGCACTACTGCGCCGTAATTGCGTTGTGGCAATTCGCCCTGCATGGCCTGCAACAGGTCTTCCACCTCCTCCTCATCCACATACATGTTGCTGTTGCGGGTCAGGCGGAACTGGTAACAGCCTTGCACTTCCATGCCGGGGAACAGCCGGTCGATGAAGGCGTGCAGGATGGATGACAGGAACACGAAGCTGTTCGCGCTCGCTGCCATGTTTTCGGGCAGGCGGATAATGCGTGGCAAGGTGCGTGGTGCCTGCACAATGGCAGTATCAATTTCGCGCCCAAAGGCATCAGTGCCACGCAAGCCGACAATGAAATTCAGGCTCTTGTTGATGACGTTGGGAAAGGGGTGGGCAGGGTCTAGCCCCAACGGGCTGAGCAGCGGCATCAGCTCGCGGTCGAAGAAATCGGACAGCCATTCCCGTTGCCGTTCATCCCAGTGGTTACGGCGCACGAAGTGAATGTGTTCCTTGCGCAGCGCCGGGATCAGGATTTCATTAAGCACCTGGTATTGTTGTTCCACCAAGGCGTGGGCGGTGGTGCTGATCTGGCGTAAGGCTTCGGTGGGCGTTAGCCCGTCGGCAACGACCGAGGCAATATCCAGTTGCAGCTGTTGCTTGAGGCTGGCAACCCGGACTTCAAAAAATTCGTCCATATTGGCACTGGAGATACACAGGAAACGCAGCCGTTCCAGCAGCGGGACATCCGGGTCTTGCGCCAACTCCAGCACGCGCTGGTTAAAAGCCAGCAGGCTGAGTTCGCGGTTGATGTAATATTCCGGGCTATCCAACCTGTGTGTCGTGTTTTCCGTCATAGCGGCATCCTGTTCCTGATTTTGTATTATTCCTTGCTGGTGGTGAACATAACCGCATTGTGTTTCAACTTGATTACACCCCGTGCAGATGTAATCATCCTCATCCAGTAACCACAGGTGGCGGAATGGCGGGAAATACGGACATGCGTGGTCGTTTGCTGTAATTCTCATCATCATTATTATATTTTGTTATGGTTTTATTCATTTATTCGTTGGTTTAAACAGTTTATCATACCAGCCTGTGGGCTATAGCATATAAAAATGAGGCATGACTAGATATGTTTGAATTGATACAGTCGGGCGGGATCATGATGTTTCCCATCATTCTCAGCTCTATCTTGGCGGTTGCCATCATCATCGAGCGTTTTCTCGCCTTGCAGGTGCGCAAGGTGGTACCGCAGGATGATGTCGAGCGCGCCCGCAAGCTGGCCAGCAGCACCAAACTGGCGGATGCCCAAGTCGATGAACTGCGCAACAGTTCCCTGTTGGGGCGGGTACTGGCGACAGGGCTGGAAAGCCGTGAGCTGCCACGCCACATTATGAAGGAAAATGTTGAGGAAGCCGGTCGGCACGTGGTGCAGGAGCTGGAACGTTACCTGCCAGCTTTGGGGACGATTGTCACCATTTCGCCGATGATGGGTCTGCTTGGCACGGTGTTGGGCATGATCGGGGTTTTCAGCGCCATCAATACCGCTGGTGTGGGTAACCCACAGCAGATGGCGGGGGGGATTTCCGAAGCCCTGATTACAACGGTGGCGGGTTTGCTGGTTGCCATTATCACCCTGGTGTTTGAGCGTTACTTCAAATCCAAGGTGGACAGCTATGTGGCGACCATGGAACGTGAAGCCATGCGCCTGATCGAAATTGCCAATTCCAGCCGCAAGGTGTTGCCTGCTGCTGCCGGGGCACGTCCTGCTGGTGCGGCAGCCAGACCTGCGGCTGGTACTCAACCCCAGCGCCCGGGAGCGCTTGCGCCTGAGCGTGGGGGGCGGGTAGCATGAAATTCCGTACCCGCGAGCGCTACGAAAGCAAGGTTGACCTGACCTCGCTGATCGATGTGGTGTTCATGCTGCTGATCTTTTTCATGGTGACGACTACGTTCGACAAGAACGCCCAGATCAAGATTGAGTTGCCGACTGCCAGCAATACGGCGGCGGCTAGCAACGAAGACAAGCTGGAATTGCTGATTGACGGGCAGGGTCGTTATTATGTCAATGGGCGTGAAGTGCTGAACAACCAGCCGGAGACGCTGTTCCAGGCTATGAGCCAGACGCTGGAGTCGATGGGGAACAATACCCCGCCATTGGTGATTTCAGCGGATGCCAGCGTCAACTACCAGTCTGTGGTGACGGCTATGGATATTGCCGGACGCCTCGGCCTGACCAACTTCTCGATCGCAACTTCGCAATCGGAACGCAAAGCACAGGAATAGGATGACCACACTGCACACGGATGGCTTGCAGGTATACAAGCGGCTGATTGGCTACGCGCTGCGCCAGAAACACTATTTGTTGCTGGCGCTGTTGGGTCTGCTGATTAGCGCAGCCACGCAGCCGTTGTTTGCGTGGAGTCTGGAGCCATTGCTGGACAAGGCCATCAAGCAACGCGATCCGCTCACCATCCAGTGGTTGCCGCTGGGTATCCTGGGTATCTTCCTGTTACGTGGTGCGTCCATGTTCCTGTCGGGCTACTATGTCGGGCTGGTTGGGCGCGTGGTGGTGAAAACCCTGCGTGCGGAAGTGTTTGGCCATTTGCTGCGGATGCCAGTGCGGTTTTTCGAGAATTCATCCTCCGGCAAGCTGCTTTCCTATGTCAGTTACCACATTGAGCAGGTGGCGAATACCAGTATCCGGGGTGTCACGGCGCTGATTCAGGATTCCGCCACCATTGTTGGCTTGCTGGGTTTGATGTTCTGGCATAGCTGGCAGTTGACGCTCGGTGTGCTGATTATCGTGCCGTTGATCGCCGGGGTGATTGCGTGGGTGACGCGCCGCCTGCGCCGCTTGAGCCACGAGGTGCAGGATTCGGTCGGGGATGTTACCCAGATTGCCAATGAAATGATCCGCGGTTACAAGGTGGTGCGGATTTTCAACGGCGAACAGTACGAGGCGCGCCGTTTCAGCGTGGCCAACGGGCAAAACATCGAGTTGCAGATGAAACGCATGGTGCTGGAACTGCTGAGTACGCCGGTGGTGCAGTTTATGGTAGCGGTGGCGCTGGCGGCGATTGTGTTCGTGGCGACCCGCGACGCGATGCTGGATGTGCTGACACCCGGCGTGTTCATGTCCTTTATTATGGCGATGATCCTGCTGCTGACGCCGATCCGCAACCTCACCCAGTTGAATGCGCAACTGCAAACCGCGATTGCAGCAGGTGAGGGCATTTTCGAGCTGCTCGACAGCCAAACGGAACAGGATCACGGCACGCAAACCCTGGCGGATTGCCGGGGGGCGGTGGCTTTCCGTGACGTTTCGTTTGTCTACCCCGGAACTGACAAGCAGGTGCTGCGCCACATCAATCTGGAGGTCAGCCCCGGCGAGAAAATTGCGCTGGTTGGCAAGTCGGGTAGCGGCAAGACGACACTGGTCAATCTGTTGCCGCGTTTCCATGATGTGCAACTGGGTGAAATCCTGCTGGATGATGTGCCATTACAGGACATCCGCCTGCACAACCTGCGTAGCCAGATAGCGTATGTCGGGCAGGAAATCGTGCTGTTCAACGACACGGTGCGTAACAACATTGCTTACGGCGAGATGCGCAAACTGACGGATGCGCAAGTGAGGGGGGCTGCGGAAGCTGCCCATGCCCTCGAATTCATTGACAAGCTGCCGCAAGGCTTTGATACCCTGATCGGCGATAACGGCGTGATGCTGTCGGGTGGGCAACGCCAGCGCCTGTCGATTGCGCGTGCCATCCTGTCGAATGCGCCCATCCTGATCCTGGATGAAGCCACTTCCGCGCTGGATACCGAATCCGAGCGCCATATCCAGGCTGCGTTGGATCGGTTGTTGGAAAACCGTACCACCTTCATCATTGCCCATCGTCTCTCCACCATTGAAAACGCTGACCGGATTCTGGTCATGCAGGATGGCACAATCGTCGAATCCGGCAAGCACGCTGAGCTGCTGGCGCTGAATGGCTACTACGCAAGGCTGCATTCGATGCAGTTCCACGAAGATGCGGCCAGCCCTTGAACGCTGGTTGCTGAATGTCTGGTACGGCGATGGCTGGCTGGGCAAATACCTGCTGTTGCCGCTGACGGGAGTCTTTTGTTTGCTGGCGGCAGTGCGGCGCTGGCGGCATAAGCGCGGGCAGGTAACACACGCCGTTCCCGTTATTGTGGTTGGCAATATTTCAGTCGGTGGGACGGGCAAGACGCCGCTGGTGATTTGGCTGGTGGAACGGCTACGGGAACAAGGGTTCAGGCCGGGGGTGGTGAGCCGGGGATATAAAAGCAGGCCAGGTGAAATGGGCGACGAACCATTACTGATCATCCAGCGCACCCAAGTCCCTCTCACTGTTGATAAAGACCGCAATCAGGCGATCAGTGCCCTGCTACAGCAATACGCTTGCAACATTATCATTGCTGATGATGGCTTGCAGCATTACCGCATGGGACGTGATCTGGAAATCTGCGTGGTGGATGGAGAACGTCGCTTTGGCAATGGTTTCTGCTTGCCTGCCGGGCCATTACGGGAACCCGTTTCGCGCCTCAACAGCTGCGATTTCGTGGTCACCAATGGCGAAAACATGCATATGTGCGGTGATTCGCTGGTGAATCTGGTGGCGGCAACCCACAAACAGCTCGATGAACTGGCGGGGCAAACCGTCCATGTCATCACTGGCATCGGCAATCCGCAACGCTTCATCCACACGCTGGAACAGGCCGGTTTACGGGTATTGCCACACATTTACCCTGACCATCATGCCTTTACTGGCACAGAATTGCAGTTTGACGATGGCTTTCCTGTCCTCATGACCGAGAAAGATGCGGTAAAATGCCGTCAGTTTGCCGCGCAAAACGTCTGGTATCTGCCGGTGGAAGCCGTACTGGATGCCAGTATTGCCGATGCTTTGCTTAAACGCTTACAAGGATTCCGTCATGGATAAGAAATTACTGGAAATTCTGGCCTGCCCCGTCACCAAAGGCCCGCTGATTTACGACAAGGACAAGCAGGAACTGGTCTCGAAATCCGCACGATTGGCTTACCCCATCCGTGATGGCATCCCGGTGATGCTGGAAGAGGAGGCCCGCACCCTGACCCAGGAAGAAGTGGAGAGACTGCACGAATGAATACGGTTGTGGTGATTCCGGCTCGCTATGCGTCTTCCCGGTTGCCGGGCAAGCCCTTGCGCGTGCTGGCGGGCAAGACGTTGATCCAGCATGTGCATGAACGGGCGCTGGCTGCCGGTTTTGCCAATGTGCTGGTGGCTACCGATGATGAACGCATCCATGCTGTGTGCGAGGGGTTTGGCGCGAAGGTCGTCATGACTGCCAGCACCCATGAAACCGGCAGTGACCGCTTGGCCGAGGTGGCACAGCAGCAGGGTTGGGCAGATGACACCATTGTCGTCAACCTGCAAGGTGATGAGCCGTTAACACCTGTGGTAAATCTGCATCAGTTGGTGCGCAATCTGGAACAGCGTCCACAAGACAGTATTGCAACCCTGGCCACGCCGATTACGGAGGAAAGCGATTTTGCCAATCCGAATATCGTCAAGGTGGTCAGGGATGAGCAGGGCATGGCGCTGTATTTCAGCCGTGCGCCGATCCCGTTTCAGCGTGAGGGCGGAATGCCGGTGGGGGAGTACGCTTTGCGCCACATCGGCATGTACGCCTACCGGGCAGGTTTTCTAAAGGCGTTCGCCGTTATGCCACCCTCCTTGCCGGAGCAGCTGGAAAAGCTGGAACAGTTACGGGCGCTTGCCAACGGTTACCGTATTCATGTTGATATTGCGGCGGAAATTCCTGCTGTCGGCGTTGACACAGAAGAAGATGCGGTCAGGATTGCAGCACTTTTGCAACAGGGGTGAATAAATCGGTTTACAATCTATATCGGAATATTCTAATAAACCATTGTTCTGCTTAATAATAAGCATTTGACAGCTCAATACTCCTCTGTCACTATTTCGCAACAAAGTATTGAGAATTCGCAAAATATATAATGGAGGAGTGATTAATCATGTTCAGAAAGACTATCCTGGCATCGTCGGTTTTGTTGGCAATTGCCGCACAGCCCGCGCTTGCAACCAACGGTATGGCTCCAACTGGTTTAGGCCAGACCCATAAGGCCATGGGGGGCGCTGCCGCAGGTTATGCTGCCAACACCATGAGCATGGCGACCAACCCTGCATCTGCCTCCTTCGTCGAGGATGGTTATGATGTTGCTTTGGAGGTGTTCAAGCCCAATCGCACCGCTACCCTGAAAGCACCATTTTCTCCTACAGGTTCTGCCCAGGTTGCTGATGGTAACGGCGATGAAATGTTCCTGATTCCAGAAGCGGGTTACAAGCGGGATATGAAGGGTGGCCTGTCTGTCGGTATTACTGCTTATGGCAATGGCGGGATGAACACTGCCTATGATAATGGCGTCCCGTTTGGGCCAGGTTCTTTTGGCGGTTTGCCGGGTACACCGACAGGGATAGACCTTAAGCAGTTGTTTATTGCTCCTACGGCCAGTTACAGGATTAATGATAATGTGGCGGTTGGTGCTTCTGCCAATCTGGTTTACCAGCGGTTTGAAGCGGATGGTTTGGGCGCGTTTGGCCCTAATCCCCAGACCGGCAGCCCTGGCTTCAGTAGTGACCCGACCAGCCTGTTTGATAATGGCGGGGATAGTTCAACAGGGGTTGGTGCAACCGTCGGTATCCATGGCAAGGTAACCGACAAGTTGTCTGCGGGTCTTGCTTACCGATCCAAAGTTAGCATGAGCAAGTTTGAAAAGTACAAGGGTCTGTTCCCTGATGAGGGCGGTTTTGATGTTCCAGCCGCAACCACGGTCGGTATCGCTTATAAAGCCACTCCACAGACGACTATTGCGGCAGATGTTGAGCAAATTGAATACTCAAAAGCGCAGATGGGTAATTCCTCCCATATCCTGCTGCCATTCGGTTCCCCGGGGGGGCCAGGCTTTGGTTGGGATGACCAGACCGTTTACAAGCTGGGTGTCAAGCATCAGATGAACGATGGCCTTGCCTTGATGGCTGGTTATAACTATGGAAAAAACCCGATTTCTGCGGATGAAACCACGGTTAACGTATTAGCCCCGGGGATTACCGAGAAACATGTTTCCCTTGGTTTTGAGAAAAATCTGACGCCGAAGTCCAAACTGGTTGGCTCTTACATCCATGCCTTCAAGAAAACATTAGAGGGCGATTTGAATGCGCCAGTGTTGGGAGGCCAAGTTCCTGCGGGTGCGTATGATCTGGAAATGGATCAGGATGCCATTGGCCTTGGTTATAGTGTCGAGTTCTGATCAGCGTATTGGCTAATTAAAAAAGTGGGGAAATATTCCCCGCTTTTTGTTATAAATATGGGTTGGTTCCCCTATCGTATTGCCATTTCTGGCTGTATTTGCCTTAAAAATCCTGCAAGATCTTTTATTTTTTTTCTGTCCCTGTTAATCTAGCGCTATTACCTGCTGGAGTTAGTGTGTGCATCCAGCTGTGCGCGGCCTCTTTCCATAAAACCTTTCCTAATAATCTAAAACGCCGCGTTCAGTAAAGCAGGTTTTATAAACTCCCATAATTCTTTTCAAGTCTGGTCAGTTGAGGATGTAAATGAGTAAAAAGCCTTCGTCAGGAAGTTTTGATATTTTCCTGGGTATGGAGTATGTCGGAGGAAGAAGCAGTCTTTGTCTATCGTTTGGTGCCGGCCTGTTCAGGAAGCTGGGTTGGTCGTCTGGGGATTGGCTGGAGTTTGACACCAGTGAGCCAGGCAAAATCGCTTTCAAGCAGATTGAAGAGCCAGCAGAAACCGTATTCAATGCCAGGAAAATAAAGCTGCAATCCGGATTTTACAAAATCTGTTTTTATTCGGCTTTGTTCAAATGCCCTAAATCGGTAGAGCTGTCCAAGGAAAAAGCCTCTTTCAATGTTGATACTTGGACATTGACGCTGGAGATTCCTGAAGAATATCGGGTATCGCAGGAAGTTTTAAATCAGCCGCGTGCTTTAAGCGTGGATGATATTGCTTCAGCTTTCAGCAAGTTGTAAATCTGGGTATATTCGCCTTACAGGTCGATGGTTGTCAGGGGTGCACCCCGCATTGCGCCCCGCCATGCAGGGTCGAGTGGCTCCCCTTCCAGGCGAGAAGTCATGATCAATAGGGTGCTGCTGTTGCCGGTGGTGGAGATCAGATGGGCCAGTGATTTCAGGGTATCTGCTCCTGCCAGATGAATGTGTTCCACTATCAGCAAACAAAATGTGCCTGTTTTGGGCCAGCCAACCGGGGCAATGCCATGATCTGCGCCAGATGACGTAATTTTATGACGCTGGCAATTGAAGCCGCGCTTTTGGGCTGTAGCGAGGATTTTTTCCAGTAGGTCGTTTTTTTCGTGGGTATTGCCACCACGGATCAGGAAACTGTGCCCCAAGTGGTGACAAATAACGCCTTCCAGGGCGGTTTGCGCCAAGCACAAGATGCGTTTGCTATTGTCAGGTTTTTCACCTGATGGGCTGTGTATGCATTGCTGCGTTGGGTTGGTTACGCTGGTAATGGCTAGATTGTGTTGTGCTGTATCCAGTTGTGCGAGCAAGGCTTCTGTTTCCGGCGAAGGGGATACGCCCAGCTCCTGTTCCAGCACGGTTTGGCAACGTTGATACCAAAGCAAGGCTGCGGCATGGTCGCCAATACCTGCATGAGCCTGCATCAGTGCCCGGTAGCCTGCTTCCTGTAACGGGTCTATTGCTACCAGCCGGGCAGCGTAGTGCAAACTGTGTTCGAAGTCCTTTTGTTTCAACAAGCTGGAAATGCGTTGCCGCAGGAGGGTGGCTACCCGCAGGCTGTATTCATTGCGGTAGGGTTCCAGCCAGTCGCTGAACATATCGGAACGGGGATTGCAGCCTTCCAGCAGTTCGCCCTGGTACAGGTTAATGGCCTGATCGTGGGCAGCCTCATCGTCCTGGGTCAGGGCAACGTTGAATGTTTGCACATCAATCGTCATCAATGCGCTATCCAGTAGCAGCCAGTCACGGGTAGCGCGCAAAACACCGAGTTCTTCCGGCAGGTAGCGGTGCAGATCCACCAGCGTTTGGCGCAAGCTGTGACGTGCCTGGGTTTCATCGCTGTCAGGCCATAACAGGCCAGCAATTTTTTCACGCGGGTGCTGGCGGTCGGGTGTCAGCGCCAGCCATGCCAGTAAGGCTTTGGCCTTGCGGGAGCTTGGGGTTAACGGCTGGCCTTGTGGGTCTGCCAGATGAAAACCACCAAATAGGGTTAGCTTGAATTTTTCCATGGGTATTGACTTGTTTGACCTTGGGTTGACGCTAGGTTGTTATCTTGCATCCAACGGTTAATGAATATTAGTTTTTCATAATTTTCTAAATTTGTAAAAAGAGGTGAATACCATGAACATGAAAAAAATGCGTGGGGTTGTTGATCCATTGACTCTTGGTTTCCTGCTCACCGTTGCAATCGGTGGTCTGGGTGCAGCCACTAACGCCAATATCAAGCAGGCTGAACAGGCGCAGGCCAACGTCCAGGTTCAACAGGCTTCTGTCCAACCCCAGGCGATGCCTGCGTTGGCAGCAGCGGGCAAGTAATCCATGCCGGGATGGAAAGCGGTGGCCAGCCCTAATCACAACAATGAAAGGCTGGCTCCGCTGTTTTAAATTCGCTATTTCCCGTATTTTTCTTGAGAAAGGATGGGTGCTTCTGTCAGGATGCGTGACAAGTAGAATCGCCAGTCTCAGGAAGGGTATTTGATCCAGTACAATCCACCAGCACATGACAGCCTGAAGATCCTTTACCGGGATGCTTCCTTGTTGGTAGTCGATAAGCCTGCGGGTTTGCTCTCCGTCCCGGGTCGTGGCGAAAGCAAGCAGGATTGCCTGCTAAGCCGTGTACAAGCCGAATTTCCCGATGCCTTGATTGTCCACCGGTTGGACATGGGTACGTCGGGCATTATGCTGTTGGCGTTTGGCAAGGCAATGGAGCGCGCCCTCAGCATCCTGTTCCAGACGCGCAATGTGCACAAGCGTTACGTGGCGTTGGTCACCGGGCAATTGCAACAGGCGTGCGGCGAAATCAACCTGCCACTGATGACCGACTGGCCAAACCGCCCACGTCAGATGGTGAGCCTTGAACAGGGCAAGCCTTCCCTCACCCGTTATCGCGTGCTTGACTATGATGTCAGCATGAATGCTTCCCGGGTGGAGCTGGAGCCTGTCACCGGGCGTTCCCACCAGTTACGGGTGCATTTGCAGGCGCTGGGGCATCCAATCTTGGGTGATGAGCTATACGCCAGCGCGGCGGTATGCGCCCAGTCCGTGCGTTTGTTGCTGCACGCAACATTCATTGAATTCCCACATCCTTTGACAAGTAGGCAAATAGCGGTTGAAAGTAAGGCTCCGTTTTAAAATGTCTGTTGTCATTTGAGACAGGTTTGCGTCAAAATCCGCACTGCTTTTCTGAACTCTGTGGGCTAACAGGTTTCTAACTACGTGACGATATACAACAATCATTGAGGTGTTCACTATGAAAATTTCCATGCGTACCCTGTTGATCAGTACCGTTTCTGCGGCAGTGCTGGCAGGCTGCGGCCCCAATGGGGAAATGACCCGCGCTGAACAGGGCGCTATCATCGGCGCGCTGGGTGGTGCTGTCGTCGGCAAGAATACCGGCGACAAGGATCGGGGTCACACCGTAGCCGGTGCTGTCGTCGGCGGTCTGGCCGGTGCGGCCATCGGTAACTATATGGATCAGCAGGAAGCCGCCCTGCGCCAGCAACTGCAAGGCACTGGCGTACAGGTTGAGCGTCAGGACAACAACATCATCCTGACCATGCCGGATGCAATTACCTTCGACTTTGGCCGTTCTGAAGTCAAGCCGCAGTTCTATGGCGTGCTGAACAATCTGGCGACCACCCTGAACCAGTTCCCGGAAACCCGCATCCAGATTGCCGGCCATACCGATGCTATCGGCAGTGATGCGTCCAACCTGACCCTTTCCCAGCAACGCGCCAACAGTGTGCGCGGTTATCTGGCAGGTGCAGGTGTGGCCCAGCAGCGTATGCAGGCAGTGGGTTACGGCGAAAGCCGCCCGGTTGCGGATAACAGTACCGATGCGGGCCGTGCACAAAACCGCCGGGTAGAAATTACCCTGATTCCGGTTCAGCAACAATAACCCCGCAATAGTCGGAAATCCGGCTTCTGCACTATAATCCGTTGTAGGATGAAGGCTCCATAAGGAGCCTTCCTTGTATAAAAATGGATGGTAACGTGCGGGAACAAATTCCAAACATCATCACAGTTATCCGTATCCTTTCTATAGCGCCGATTTGCTGGCTGCTGTGGCAGGGGTCTTATGCGCTGGCGCTGGCATTGTTGGTGGTGGCGGGCTTGTCCGATGCGCTGGACGGTTTTCTGGCGCGCCGCTACGGCTGGTTCACACGGCTGGGGGCAATACTCGACCCGGTGGCGGACAAACTGTTTGTGGTGTCAGTGTTCATTGTATTCGGCTTGAAAGGTAGTCTGCCATGGTGGCTGGTTGCGCTGGTTATCGGGCGTGATGTGGTGATCGTGCTGGGTGCGCTTGCCTACCGGCTGGTAACGGGTACGCTGGATATGCGGCCATTGCTCATCAGCAAGCTGAATACCGGTTTACAGATTTTCCTGCTGGCGACGACCTTGCTAAGTATGGCATTGCATCCATTGCCGGGTTGGTTCAATCAGGGCTTGCAATGGTTGGTGGCGGTCACGACCGTGCTGAGCGGCATTGCTTATGTCTTGTTGTGGAGCCGTTATACGATTAACAGGAGTCATGCATGATACTGGAAAGCGGGCGTTGGTTCTGGTTGACCGTGGGTGTTATCAGTGTTGCCTTGCTGGTGCTGCTGTCCCCCATCCTGACCCCCTTTTTAGTGGGCGCGTTTCTGGCCTATCTGGGGGATCCGCTGGTTGACCGGCTGGAAGGGTGGAAGCTTTCCCGTACCCTGTCAGTCACAACCGTGTTTGTGGCTATCTTCTTGCTGGTGCTGCTGTTTTTCCTGTTTCTGGTGCCGGTGCTGGAAACCCAGGTGAAACTGTTCATCAGTACAGTTCCCCGTTATCTCGACTGGGGCGTGAACATGCTGGGGCCTTACCTGAACGAAAATTTTGGTGTTGATCCTAGCGTGCTGGAGATGGATAGGCTCAAGGGCGTCATCGCTTCGCACTGGAAAGAGACGGGTGGCTTTATCCGCAATGCCATCCAGACCATTTCCAAATCAGGTTTTGTCGTTTTGGGGTGGGTAGCAAACCTGGCGCTGATCCCGATTATTACCTTTTACCTGCTGCGCGACTGGGATCGGATGGTGGCGTATATCGACGACCTGTTGCCACGTTCGATCGAGCCGTTGGTGGCGAAACTGGCGCGCGAATCGGATGATGTGCTGGGCGCTTTCCTGCGCGGGCAATTGCTGGTCATGATGGCGCTGGCGTGTATTTATGCTCTAGGCTTGTGGCTGGTGGGGCTGGAATTTGCCCTGCTGATTGGGTTGATTGCCGGGCTGGTCAGTTTTGTGCCTTACCTCGGCCTGATTGTCGGGGTTGGGGTTGCCGGGGTTGCCATCCTGTTCCAGACACAGGATGTTTTCAACCTGTTCTGGGTGTTTGCCGTGTTTGGCGTAGCGCAGGTAATCGAAGGCACGGTGCTGACGCCGCTGCTGGTGGGGGAGCGTATCGGTTTGCATCCGGTCACCGTCATTTTTGCCGTGCTGGCAGGTGGGCAACTGTTCGGTTTCTTTGGAGTATTATTGGCCTTGCCGGTAGCGGCAGTGTTGGCGGTAATCATGCGCCATGTCCATGAAACCTATAAGCAGAGCCAGATTTACGGCATTGAGACACCTGAAATGCCGCCAGCCATTGAACTGGACGACAGCGAGGAAAAAAGCCGGGGATGACGCAGCAACTGACATTGAACGTCGGGATGCGGGAAGGGCACCGTTTCAGCTCTTTTTTTGTTACGCCCGAAAATGCTGAACTGCTGGGAATCCTCAAGCAGGGGTTTGGGCAGTATTTCCCCCAATTATTTCTGTGGGGCGAGACGGAGGCAGGCAAATCCCACCTGTTACAGGCATATTGCGAGCAGTATTATCAGCAGGGTCTGCTAGCCGCCTATTTGCCACTGAAAAGTTGTATGCACTACGGCCTCAGGGTGTTGGGGGGAATTGAAAACAAGCATCTGGTCGCCATTGATGAACTGGATGCTGTGATCGGTCAGCGCGATTGGGAACTGGCGTTGATGAACCTGATCAATAATTGCCGCGCCAGTGATCGTCCCTTGCTCATGGCAGCGCGTATCAACCCCCGCCAAATGCACTGTGCTTTACCGGATTTTGCCTCACGTTTATTGTGGGGGGCTGATTATCGTGTCCACCCGGTACAGGGTGGGCAGTGCTTTCAGGCAATGGCCTGGCGCGCCCATCAGCGTGGTTTTGATTTGCCGGAACACGTCATGAAATATATAAAGCGGCATTTCCCAGCTGACATGCCAACGCTCATGGCTGTACTGGATCGGCTGGATAAGGCCAGCCTGACTAGAGGGCGGAGAATTACCCGGGAGTTCATCCGGGAAGTCATGCAGGATTTCAATCCTGTGCCACACTTGACATAACCCATTATCATCAAAACAAGGAGATTAATCATGGATATGCATAGTTTTCTCAACCAGTTACTGCAATCCGGTAAGGATATGGCGCAAAAAGGCCAGGACATGGCGGAACAGAAACTGGGTATTCCGGCAGAAGGCGTTGAGCGCGACCAGATGTTATCCGGCCTGAAAACGGGTGCGGCAGCGGCAGGCGTACTGGCGTTGTTGCTGGGCACTGGGGCAGGCCGCCGGGTAACGGGCGCTGCGGTCAAGGTTGGTAGTCTGGCTGCATTAGGTGGCTTGGCCTACCAGATGTACCGACAATGGGAAACAGGTGGCACCGCTGCCAGTGGCACGGCACAAGCCGGTGAGCCTGCCATGCTGGAAGCGCCAGCACCCAAAGCCAGCACGGAAGCCTTGATGAAAGCCATGATTGCCGCAGCCAAGGCGGATGGCCATGTGGATTCCGGTGAACTGGAGAAGATCCGCCAACAACTGGCAGAAGTGGATCTGGATGGCAACGTCAATGACATGATCATGGAAGAGCTTGCCCAGCCGCGCAGCGCTACCGACATTGCCGCACTGGCAAACAATGATATTGCTGTGGCTACCGAACTCTACTTGGTGTCAGCAGCGATTATTGATGATGCCAATGACGCAGAAAAAGCCTGGCTGACTGATTTGCGGGCTGCACTGCAACTGCCAGAAACGATCGATAGCAATATTCAATCATTGTAAAAGCTTTGTGCCCTTGGTTTTTTCCCTGATGGGATAAAGAGCCAGGGGCTTAATCTTCTTCGAACACATCTTTCAGGCGGCGTGCTAGCGCTTTGCGCTCCAGATAATCCTCCAGATTTCGTCTGACAACATGAGGTTTTACCTTTTTGCCATCTGTTGTGGGTGTGGTTTTCTCAAAGCTGAAGAGTTCGTCTTCCTGGTCAATCTCGAATTCTTTATTATCACGCATGGTTTTAACTCCTGTTCCCGTTATGCACGGTAAATCCCAGAACTGAAGTGTTTTGATACGCTTTGTGGTTCTGCCGCAAGCCAGTTTCGGGTTTGCGTTTGCAGTATAAAAAATATAGCTGAACTTGTGCTGATCAAGTCCTGTCAGCCAGTAAATTTTTCAACAGGTGGAATCTGGCTGATGGGTGGCAGGATAGGTGAACGAGTCACTGATGTCACCTATCCTCTATGACAATGTTATGAAGGTTTAGTGGACATTTTGCTGGAAGCGTTGGATACGCCCGAGGAAAGCTTCAGGTGCTTCATACCCTGCCAAACGGACTTCCTTGATTTCTTCCCCATTGGGTTTGAAAAACAGGACTTGTGGTGGGCCAAACAGGCCGAAGTGTTTGTTTAAGGCTTGATCCTGCCCATCATCAGCAGTTACATCCGCTTGTAATAACAGGGTGTTGCCATTGCCAAGGGCGGTAACGACAGCAGGGTTCTTGAAGGTTTTGTGTTCCAGTTCCTTACAGGCAATGCACCAGTCGGCGTAAAAGTCGAGCATCACCGGCTTGTTTTGCGCCTTGGCTTGTTCCAGTGCCTGTTGCAGACCATCCAGCCCCTTGATACGCTGGAAACTTAGGCGCGGTTCAGCCGCGGTTGCTGCATTGGCGTAGCCTCCGCCAAAGATGCCCTTGAGTGGTTGTAGCAGGTTGCTGCTGCCCGCAGCGACGCCAAACAGGATCATGCCGCCATAGAACAGCATGATCAGGCCGAGGCTTTTCCAGAAGCGCCCCCAACCGCCTGATTCATCATCGACCCGTTCCAGTGCGCCCATGTAGATGCCGGAACTCACTAGCAGGATGCCGGTCAAGGCCATGGTGACCTCCGCCGCTACAATGCGGTTGAGCATCCAGATGGCCAGCCCCAGCATCATGATGCCGAAAATGGCTTTGGTGGTGTCCATCCATGCGCCCGCACGCGGCAGCAGGCGGCCAGCGGAGGTGCCTATCATCAGGATGGGCAGTCCCATGCCGAGGCCGAGGGTAAATAATGACAGGCCGCCAAGAATAGCGTCGCGTGTCTGGGCAATGTAAACCAGAGCACCTATCAGTGGTGCGGTAACGCAGGGGCCAACGATCAGGGCAGAGAGAATCCCCATAATGCCAGCGCCGATAAAGCTGCCGCCTTGCTGACGGTTACTGATTTCGGTCAGGCGGCTCTGGATGCTGGTTGGCATTTGCAGGTCGTAAAAACCAAACATGGAGAACGCCAGCAACACAAACAACCCGGCAAAGCCGCCAATAATCCACGGATTCTGGAACATGATCTGAAGGTTGGAGCCGCTCAGCCCAGCGATGACGCCGACAATGGCGTAGGTCAAGGCCATCGGCAGCACGTAGGAAAGGGAGAGCAGGAATGCCTTGCGCGGTGACAAATCAGAGGCTGACCCGGCAATAATGCCAGACAGGATCGGGATCATCGGGAAAACGCAGGGGGTGAACGCCAGCCCCAATCCAGCCAAGAAGAAGAACAGCAGAATGCTTAAATAACTGTCATCCCGCATCCGCATGGTGATAGCGTCCTCGGGAGAAGTTGGGCTATTGGCGGTAGCGCTGGCGCTGTCATCCTGTTCACGGGGCGGGGCGTCCGCTAGCCCGGCAAGGGAGAGTTCAGTGGCCTTTTTTACTGGGGGGTAACAAATGCCGGTGCTGTCTGAACAGCCCTGGTACTCGGTTTCCACCACCAGTTTTTGCAGGCCGGTTGAATCAATAATAGGGACTTCGACATCAATATCCTGCCCATAGACTTCGATTTTACCGAAATACTCATCTTCGACCTGCTCACCCTGGGGGAAAATGGGGGAACCCAGCTGGACACCTTGAGGCTCCTTGACATTAAAGCGGATTT
The DNA here is from genome assembly GCF_000260135.1 of Thiothrix nivea DSM 5205. Lineage (NCBI taxonomy): Bacteria > Pseudomonadati > Pseudomonadota > Gammaproteobacteria > Thiotrichales > Thiotrichaceae > Thiothrix > Thiothrix nivea. Next base: position 3,757,191 of record NZ_JH651384.1, read on the forward strand.
TGGGGCGGTATAGGTGATGGTCAGGCTGGATGACCCAATGCGCCTTGAGCGTGCCTTTGTCCACTGCCACCAGATCAAAGCTGAAAGCTTGTTCCACTGGCAACGCACCGCCGCTCTTGCCGCTTTTTTGGATGACATCCAGCAGGGCGTTAGGTTTGCCTTTTTCAGGCTTCTTGGCATTGTCAGCAGCTGCCAGTGTCAGGCTGGCCGTTTTGCGTTGGGGGGCGTAACAAAGGCCAGCATCAGCGCACCCCTGGAACTTGACCTTGAGGGCCATTTCCACCGCTTCGCCAATGGTCTGACCACGTCCGACGGGAATCTCTACATCAACCTTATGGTGGAAGACTTCAATGGTGCCAAAGTTAGGGTCGTTCTTGCTGTCGCCTTTGGGGAAGCTGGGGTCGGCCAGCGTCAGCCCTGTATTTTCAGTCTCAAAACCGAAGCGGTCGCGGTATAGGTAATAACCGTCTGCTATATCCCAGGTGGCTTTAATCTTGTCAGGTGTAACGGCCTCGGCCTTGAATTTGAAGGCTTCGTCAGGCGGCAATAAGTCTTCCTGCTTGAGTGCATGAGCTTGTAGCGAAGCAACAAGCAATAGCAGGAAGCAGAGCAGTTTTCTCATTCTTGGGTACTCTCTTCAATCCATCCTAAGTAGTCTGGTAAACCGTGGCTGATGCCAGTCGCAATGATTTCTGGCAATTGGTAAGGGTGATGGGCGCGTATCAGGGTCTCGACCTGTGCGTAGCAAGCCTGTCGGGTTTTGATCAGCAACAGGTATTCGCTGTCTTCACAGACTTCACCTTTCCATTGATAAATCGAAGTCATGGGTGGCATGACATTGATACAGGCGGCAAGTTTTTCCTCCAGTAACTTGTGTGCGAGGGATCGGGCGGTATCCTGATCCGGCAAGCTTGTCATTATAAGCAGACAATCCGTCATTCTTTAGAGTCGTTTACCTAGATTCGGGTAATAGTAGAGTAAATGAGGGGGATCGGCAAAACATCTTCGCTTCCTTTTGCGGTGTAGGGTGTTTTTGCTTCTTGGTAAACGGGAAGTCGTTGAAAAAAAGGAATTTACAGTGTCTTTTGCGCAACAGTCGTGGTTTCTTTGCAACAGGCTGGGGGTGTTCTGAAAAGGGCGATACAGGGAGGCTGGGAGATAAAAAACTTATAGCTGAGGCATGGGGGGAGGGATAAAAGGAAGCCTGTTTAAATCAAGCTTCCTTAAACCTGTATGTGAGTTAAATCAGGCATTCATCCAAGCTATGGCCAGAGCCGACCCACTCTTCCACCCAGCCAGGCTTTCTGCCGCGGCCACTCCAGGTTTGTTCCGGGCTATTCGGGTTTTTGTATTTGGGTTTAATCACCCGTTTTTTACCTGAGCGCGCTTGCATGACTTCATCCAGGGTAAAACCAGCTTCTTCCACCATTTCTTCAATGGTTTGGCGCAGGCTTAATAATTCAGTATCACGGCGGTTGGCTATTGCGCTGTCAATGCTGCCCTTTAGTTTTTCAAGTTCGGCGACGCTGAGGCTGGAAATATCAACTGACATAAATAACACCTTTCCTTTTGCATTATGATGAAAAAATATTTTCGGTATATTCCTTTTCTTTAAGGCTAAAGTCAAGTATGGATTAATAAAATTAAAGGCTCCAGATTAAAAATATAAGGGAGGGCACAATTTTTTTAGTTTTGTCACTGGTGTGTTTTCAGGTAAACACCCCACCTTCCCTGATGATTTTTTATCAGACAGGCGGGTGTAGCAGGAAGCGGGCTGATTCTATATACTGAACCCCAATATCTAATCATAACTATTACATTAATAACACATTTCAGGGGGATTTGATGCGCTTGGCCGTTCCAATCCTGTCATTGGCCGGATTAGTGGTTATCTCCACTTGGGCAGTACTCAACAGGCAAACCGATAGTAGTATGCTCATGGCAACCAGTCTGTCGCTGGTGACAGAATTCATGCCTTATTTGATGCTGCTCATATTGGCCGCGCAGGTAACACTGGTGTATCTGCAACTTCGCCCCCGTGCGCTTGCGAACCGTACTGCCCTAGTTGAAGCAGGCGAAATCAGCATGGAAAAGCCGGACACTGCCCCTGAACAAATGAATACTGAGTGGGTGTTGGATGCGCTGGCTGGCGGTGTGATTGTGACAGATCAGCAGGGTAAAATCACTTATATGAACAGCAGCGCGGAAAAGCTGACGCTTTGGCAGCGTGACAAGGTGTTGGGTGAGCATATCGGTAAAATCCTCAAACTGGAAGACATGCAGGGTAATCCGCTGGGGGAACGCGCTTTTGAGGCCAATCGCGCCCATCCCGGGCATCCCTTGCAGTTTGGGCAGGTTAAACTGATTCCACGGGTAGGTGATTTCCGTTTTGTGGAATTAAATACAACCTGCATCTTGGAGAACTGTAAAGCTGTGGTTTTCATTTTTCGTGATGTGACTTCTGACCGGAAAATCATTAATCGTCTGTACCGTCAGGCTTCCCATGATGCGTTGACTGATCTGATGAACCGCACCAGTTTTGAGCAGTATGTAGAACAGTTGGCGCATGATACTTCCAGTCTTACCCGTACCCATGTTTTGGCCAGCGTGGATCTGGATAATTTGTAACTACTCAGTCTATGCCAAAACCGATCTGAGGGACTCAAACGGATTCCGTCCCTGCAGCTTGTTGGTTTCCCAAACGGAACGGATGACACAGAAGGCATCGGCACCACCGATAGCCCGGAATCCGCCCGCCACCTTGAGTTTGACTTTCACGGGGCGCACTGCCCGCTCGGCGAGGTTGTTGTCAAACGGCACGTCAAACCGCTGGATGAACAGCAACACCGAATCCTTGAAGTCGCGCAAGCGGCATAACAGGTTTCTGGCCGGGTGCTGCTTCGCTTTACCCTGTTTGGGGTGGGTTTTGGGCAGTTCAGGGAAGACCAGCAGGCCGTGGTTCACCCATTGGTCATAACGCTGCCCCAGTTCTGCCATCTGGTCAGGCGTCAGGGAGTCATGTTGTGCTGCCCTCGCTTGTGCCACGGCGGTTTTGGCATCAACCAGGACTTGTTTGAGCTGTGCAGGCCATTGGTGCCGGAGGGTTTCGTCAAAGTAGTTCAGCTCACGCAGCAGGTGTGCCCCACACAGGCCATGCACCACGTTGTCGAAGCGGAAGTAAGGTTTCCAGTGGTCATGCACGGCAACCCCGTTGAAGACAGGCAGGATACCGGCGGCGACCATGGCTTCCTGTCCCCGCTTGGCATGGGCGGTGTAGTACACCGCTTCCGGGGTGGCGGCCACATGCAGCCATTGGGTTTTGCCTTGGGCCCGGATACCGCTTTCATCAAAGTGTGCCACCGGGCTGGTGCTGATGGTTTGCCGGATGTCGCCGTAGGTGGCGGTGAGGCTGCCGCTGGCCTGGCTGACCCAGCGTTGCACACTGCCATCGGAAGGCTTGATGCCATATTGGTCAGATATGACCTCCGTTACCCGCGACAGCGAGATGAAATGCCCATGAACCAGGCCGACCGCATACGCTTTCAGGCGTGCCCCATAACTGATGTACGGGGGCAGTGATGCGGGGAATTCCCCTGCATGGGCTTTGCCACAACGGCAAGTGCTGATGATCTGGCGATATTCCGTCACCACGATTTGCGGGGCGGGGATGTCCCATTGCTGGCGGCGTTCAGCCACGGCCACAGCCGCTTCGGATAGCGGCAGGCCACAACCACAGTAGCCGACGGCACGGCAATCCTCAACGTAATCGGGCGATGGGTGCATGACAAGGCTATGCCCCTTGTGTCCCGGCTGGCCACCTTTGGGGCGTTGGCCTGCTTGACGGGGTTGGGCTGGTTGGCGCTTCAGCCCATCCGATGACGGCGGTTTGTGCGAATTCTTGCTGTTTTTGCCCAACTGCGCCTCCAGTTCAGCTACCCGGGTTGCCAGTGACGATAGCTGTTCTATCGTGTCAAACAGCGACAACACCAAATCCACCAGCTGGGCGTGGCTCAACTGCTGCAAATCTTCTCTCGTGGGGTGGATGAACTGGTTCATAAGGATAGCGTAGCTGATTTTTTAGGGAACTGAGTAGTTACGATAATTTCAAAATTATCAATGATACCTGTGGGCATTTGGCGGGTGATGAGCTATTGAAACATGTTGCGCACATATTCCGTCATGCAGTCCGCCGTTCTGACAAGGTGGCGCGTATTGGCGGCGATGAGTTCGCTGTTTTTCTGGAGGATTGCGGGCTGGAAAAAGGCCGCAATATTATGGAGTCTATCCTGACCGAGTTGCGGAATTTCCGTTTTAGCTGGGAAGGCAAAGTGTTTTCGGTAGGGGCGAGTATCGGCTTACTGGAATTTATGCCTGCGGCTAATGTCCAGATCAAGCAATTGTTTTCAGATGCGGACAAAGCCTGTTATACAGCCAAGGCACTGGGGCGCAATCAGGTGTTTATCCATGCTGAGGAAAAGCGTGAGGAAATGTCCAATCAGCGCGTACATGACTGGAGCAAATTGCTGAAAGATGCCATCCGCGAAGACCGTTTTATCCTGTTTGCCCAGCCGATTGTACCTTTGCGGCATGAGCAGGGCAGGTCGTTCCGCCAGTTTGAAGTCCTGTTGCGGTTGCCGTTCCGTCAGGCATTGCTGAACCCGGGCAGTTTTCTGCCGGTTGCCGACCGGCTCGACCTGATGACCAGTATCGACCGCTGGATTATCCGCAAAGCACTGGAAATGTTGGCAGGCTGCCGCTGTGATCCTGCCAGTGGCCAGTGCGTTGAAACCCGTCTGATGATTAACCTTTCCGCCCAGTCGGTGCAGGATGCGCGTCTGTTCCCCTATGTGGAGCAGCAAATCAAGCAATTCAATATTGAGCCGGGTACGATTTGTTTCGAGATTTCAGAATCCGTCGCCATCAGTAATTTTGTCCATGCAAAGCGGGTAATGAATGCCCTGCATGGCCTGGGTTGCCACGTGGTGTTGGATGACTTTGGCAGTGGTTTTTCCTCCCTCAGCTATCTGCGTGAATTGCCGTTGAGTTACCTGAAAATCGACGGCAATTTTGTCCACAACCTGGTTTCCAGCCCGGTGGATGCGGCCATGGTCAAGGCTGTACATGATGTCGGCCAGGTAATGAACTTACTGACCATCGCGGAACTGGTGGAAGACGCGGAAACCCTGCGGAACCTGCGCCAGATTGGCGTGGATTTCGCCCAGGGCTACTATTGCGGGCGACCTATCCCCTTGGTACAGCTTTGCCAACGCATCCAGAATGGCATGGCTATGGATACCAAAGCTGCCTGATTTCGCTATCGGTATTGAAAATACCGGATTCAGACCGATATATATCGTGTTATCGGTTTGAATGGAATTTTCATGCGCCCCCTACCTTTGTTTGGTGTCTTTTTCCTACTGCTCCCGTTTATTGAGATCTGGTTGTTGATTAAGGTAGGCAGTGCCATTGGCGCACTGCCCACCATCCTGCTGCTGATCCTGGCGGGTGTGGCAGGCGTCTTCCTGTTGCGCCATCAGGGCTTTGTCACCTTGACCCGTTTGCAGCGTAGCCTGAATGCAGGCGAGTTGCCGGCCCAAGCCATGCTGGAAGGGGCGCTGCTCGTACTGGCAGGCCTGCTGTTCCTGATCCCCGGCTTTTTCACTGACATACTGGGTTTGTTGCTGGTGTTGCCACCTACCCGTTATTTGTTGTTGAAAGTGCTGTTGAAGAGCAGCCTGACGGTTGTCGGCGATTACCAGCAGCATCCGGGGCAGAGGCGCAAACGGGGGGATATTGAGGGCGAAGTTGTCCGCCGCCAGGACGATGACGGGTCGTTTCTGCCTTGAAACAACAGGCTGATCCAAAAAAATTCATCAAGCTGCCCTTGACTTTGCCTAACCCGACCTTATTATTGGCACTCACTAGCCTAGAGTGCTAACAACAACCCGAATGTCCTAAATTACTTTTGGTTCGAGGAGACAATTCCAATGAATATCCGTCCTTTGCACGACCGCGTTGTAGTCCGTCGTATGGAAGAAGAGCGTAAAACTGCCAGTGGCATCATCATTCCTGACAGTGCGGCTGAAAAGCCGGATCGCGGCGAAGTGGTTGCCGTAGGCCCAGGCAAGATGACTGACAATGGCGAGCGTGCAGCCCTGCAAGTGAAAATTGGCGACAAGGTTCTGTTCGGCAAATACGCCGGCACTGCTGTCAAGATCGATGGCGAAGAAGTGCTGATCATGCGTGAAGAAGACCTGCTGGCTGTTATCGAAGGCTAAGCGGTAAATACATTTCCCTACCCGGACAAGATTTGAAAGAGGTTTAAGACAATGAGTGCTAAAGAAGTACGTTTTGGTGATGACGCCCGTTCCCGCATGGTGAAAGGCGTTAACGTTCTGGCTAATGCTGTAAAAGTTACCCTGGGGCCTAAAGGCCGTAACGTCGTGCTGGAAAAATCTTTCGGTGCGCCAACCGTTACCAAGGACGGTGTATCCGTCGCCAAGGAAATCGAACTGGAAGACAAGTTCGAGAACATGGGCGCGCAACTGGTGAAAGAAGTTTCTTCCAAAACTTCCGACGCTGCCGGTGACGGCACCACTACTGCGACCGTTCTGGCGCAGGCTATCGTCCGTGAAGGCATGAAAGCCGTTACCGCTGGCATGAACCCGATGGATCTAAAGCGCGGTATCGACAAGGCAGTCATCGCTGCGGTTGAGCAACTGCAAGCCATGTCCAAGCCTTGCGCAGACAACAACGCGATTGCCCAGGTTGGCACCATTTCTGCCAACTCTGACGAAGCTATCGGCAACATCATCGCCAACGCGATGGATAAAGTGGGCAAGGAAGGCGTCATTACCGTTGAAGAAGGTTCCGGCCTCGACAACGAACTCGACGTTGTGGAAGGTATGCAGTTTGACCGTGGCTACCTGTCCCCTTACTTTGTCAACAATCAGCAGAGTATGGCTGCCGAACTGGAAACCCCATACATCCTGCTGCACGACAAGAAAATTTCCAACATCCGCGAACTGCTGCCTGCGCTGGAAGGCGCTGCCAAGGCTGGCAAGCCGCTGATGATCATTGCTGAAGACATCGAAGGCGAAGCACTGGCGACTCTGGTTGTGAATAACATCCGTGGCATCGTGAAAGTGGCTGCTGTTAAAGCGCCTGGTTTCGGCGACCGTCGCAAAGCCATGCTGCAAGACATCGCGATCCTGACTGGCGGTACTGTCATTTCTGAAGAAGTCGGCATGAGCCTGGATCAAGTCACCCTCGACGATCTGGGTCAAGCCAAGCGCGTGGTCATCACCAAGGAAAACACCACCATCATCGACGGCGCTGGCGCTGCTGATGACATCAAGGGTCGTGTTGACCAAATCCGTGCACAGATCGAAACCACCACGTCCGACTACGACCGTGAAAAACTGCAAGAGCGCGTAGCCAAACTGGCTGGCGGTGTTGCAGTCATCAAGGTTGGCGCTGCCACCGAAGTCGAAATGAAGGAAAAGAAAGCCCGCGTTGAAGACGCCCTGCACGCAACCCGTGCTGCGGTGGAAGAAGGCGTAGTGCCTGGCGGTGGCGTTGCGCTGGTACGCGCCCTGCAATCCATCGGCGACCTGAAAGGCGACAACCACGATCAGGATATGGGCATCAAGATCGCCATGCGCGCGATGGAAGAGCCGCTGCGCCAGATCGTTGGCAACGCTGGCGAGTCTGCTGATGTTGTCCTGAACGCGGTGGAAGCTGGCGAAGGCAACTTCGGTTACAACGCCCGCACGTCCGAGTACGGCGACATGATCGCCATGGGTATCCTGGATCCTACCAAAGTTACCCGTACTGCCCTGCAAAACGCAGCGTCTGTTTCCGGCCTGATCATCACTACCGAAGCGATGGTGGCTGAACTGCCGAAGAAAGATGCAGCTCCAATGCCTGACATGAGCGGCATGGGTGGTATGGGCGGCATGATGTAAGCGTGCTGCTGACACCGCCTGCCGTTGCGTAGGCAAACTGAAAAGCCCGGCATTCAATCCCCTGAATGTCGGGCTTTTTTATTGCCCACAGTGTTGTCCCGCAATCCGGAACAGTATACTGCGGTGCTATGCAAGAACTTGTTCCCGCCCACATCCAGCTTGATGCCACTGGCACGCCGTATGCGCCTGCATTCGCTGATTGCTATTTTTCCCGTCAGGATGGTTTGGCGGAAACCCGGCATGTATTTCTGCAAGGCAACCACCTGCCCCAACGCTGGCAGGGCAGGGAGCAGTTCGTTATTGCCGAAACCGGCTTTGGTGCCGGGTTGAATTTTCTCGCAACCTGGCAGGCATGGCAGGTTGACCCGCAGCGTTGTGGGCGCTTGCACTTCATTTCCATCGAAAAACACCCCATCACCAAAAACACCTTGCGGGAGTTGCTGGCAGCCTGGCCGGAACTGCAAACGTTTGCCGCTGAACTTTTGGAAAATTATCCACCACTGGTGACGGGCTTCCACCGCCTGCGTCTGGCGCAGGGGCGTATTACCCTGACCCTGTGCTTCATGGATGTACAGGCGGCTTTGGCGGAGCTGGTGGCAAAGGTTGATGCCTGGTTTCTGGACGGTTTCGCGCCTGCCCGTAACCCGGCGATGTGGGCACTGCCGGTTATGCAGGCCATTGCTGGCCTCAGCCATACACAAACCACCCTGGCTACGTTCACGGCTGCCAGCGAGGTGCGCCGTCATCTGCAAGCCGCCGGTTTCAGGGTTGAAAAGCACAAGGGGTTTGGTAAAAAGCGCGAAATGTTGGTGGCAAGTTTGCCAGCAGACGGTGGGGTAGGGCGTATTCCCCCTTGGTTCGCGCTACCGGAACCTGTCGGGGATCGCCGTGCAACCATCATCGGCGGTGGCATTGCCGGTTGCCAGATAGCCAACGCATTGGCGCAGCGTGGCTGGCAAGTGACCCTGCTGGAGCGCCATGCCCGTTTGGCGATGGAGGCTTCCGGCAACCGCGCCGGGGTGCTGACGCCGAAACTGACAGCGGAACCGGGCTGGGGCGAAATGTTCTACCGTCAAGCGTTCCTGTATGTTGTCCGCCAAATCCGCCAATTGGTGGAGGATGGCCATGACATCAGCTGGGCGCAGTGCGGGGCATTGCAACTGGCGCATGAGCCGCGCGAAGCCGCCCGCCAGCAGGCTATTCGTGAGCGTGGGCTGACGGAGGATTTTGTACGTATCCTCGACGCTGGGGAGGCTGCTGAGGTTGCCGGTATCCCCTTACCAGCCGGAGCCAGTTATTTCCCGCAGGCAGGTTGGTTGAACCCGGCCAGCTTGTGCGCTGCTCTGGTTGCCCATGACAATATTGAGGTACGCACCTTGACGGAAGCGCAAGCAGTTCCAGCCGCAACGGTTACCCTGCTGGCCAACGGGCGGGAGGCAGACCGGTTTGGGCAAAGCGCTTTCTTGCCATTCATGCCCGTGATGGGGCAGACCAGCCTGGCGCAGGCGTCGGATGTCAGCGCCAGGCTCAAAATTGCCTTGGGGCATGAAGGTTACCTGACGCCAGCCGTGGAAGGGCAGCATGTTTTCGGTGCGACGTTTGTGCGCAAGGTGCGTGATGCGGTATTGGATGCAGGGGCCGATACCTTCAATTACCACCAGCTTGCGCAGCATTTACCTGCGTTTGCAGCATCCCTCGGGCGGCTTGAAAGTGGCCATGCCGCTATCCGCATGACTACGCCTGACCGCTACCCAGTAGTTGGGGCATTGCCGGATGTGGCGTTTTTCCAGACAGCTTATGTCGATTTGCGGCATGGCAGGTTAGGGCAGGCATTTCCTGCGGCACAATACCAACCGGGTTTGTTCATGCTGGCGGGCTTGGGCGCGCGGGGGTTGGTGACCAGTGGTTTGTGCGCGGAGTTGCTGGCGGCGCAACTGAGTGGCGAGCCATTGCCATTGCAGGCAAGCTTGTATGGCAATCTGCACCCGGCGCGGTTTCTGGTACGGCAACTTAAACGCGGGTGAGGCGTTTTACTGTTGTGCTGCGCCAGTTTCGCCCTGGTTGGCGCGCAGCTTGTCGATTTCGCTATCGAGCTGCTCGTTTTTGGCGCTGCTCTGTTCAATGGTTTGTTGCAGGTCGGCGTTCGCCTGTGTCAGTGTTTCCACCTGTTGTAATACCTGTTGCAGGGATTGGCGCATGTTGTTGTAGTGTTCACGCTCAGCCGGGGTCAGTTCTGCCAGTTCGGTATCGCTCAGGCTCGGCAAGGCCAGCGGTGGCGGGGCAGGGGGTGTGGCAGCCGCAGGCTGTGCGGGCGTTACAGGTGGCGCGGGCGTTATTGGAGGTGGTTGAGCCACAACCTGTGCAGGCACTTTGGCAGGCGCGGGGTCTTTGAATGGGCTGGAAAAGACGATCTGTGGTTTCTGTGGTTGTAATGGTTGCAGCTCAGGTGGGAGGTATAGCATGGCAGCGCCTGTTGCCAGCATGATGGTAGCCAGCAGACCAACAATGGTGATGGGATCTTTAGTGGGCATGGGTAAACAGCTTTTGCCACCAGCGACGGCGGCTATTGGGTTGCGGGAGAGCGGCAGGCAGATTGATGGGCGGCATTTTGGATAATATCCAGCCCGGTAGCGGTGGGTTGCCGCTGGAACCGCAAGTCGACCCCAGGTTGTGGGGGTCAAAAACTTTAACGTAGGAAGGTTTGTGCATGTCATCGGCATACACGATGCCGCAATAATCTTCGTCGTGGTCACGGCGCAGCAATTCATCCAGCTCCCGCACAACGCGGTTAAGCGGCTCACCTGCCAGCGCCGTTACGGGTGGTTCCTCCCCGACTGCATAGACGTACCAGCCATTACCGTGATCAGCCAGTACCTGCTTCCACAGTGCGTCAAGTTGATGCCAGCGCAAAATGCCGGAGAAAGAGCCACGGAATGCTTGCAGATAAGGGTGTTCTTCACTCATGGGTAGCAGCCAATCAATTCCAATGTTGCCAGCATAATTCGGTGGTAAGTGATACTCAAGTGTGGCGGGTATTTTTTAAGGCGTGCAATTGACATGGGCTATAGGGGTCAATTACGATATTCGCCCATTGTTATCTGATATATATGACAAGAGAGAGGCAAAAGCAGCGTGGAGATCTATGCTGCCAATCTGGTTCCACAAAGGAAAAACATAATCCTTCCCCCCTATGTTTCAAAATTTCCATTCCAAAAAATCCCAGGAGATGAAATCAATGAAGAAGATTGCCGTTAGTGTATCTGCGCTGTTCTTGGCGCTTGGCGTTCTGAGTGGTTGTGGTGAGAAAAAAGAAGAAGCCCCAAAAGCTGAAGCACCAGCCCAGGAAAGCTCAACAGCCGGCAACGCTATGGATGCGATGAAAGACGCAGCCCAGAGTGCTGGCGATGCCGCTGGACAGGCAATGGATGCAACCAAAGAAGCTGTTGGCGATGCCGCGCAGGCAGCAGGTGATGCCGCTGGACAGGCAATGGATGCAGCCAAAGAAGCTGCTGGTGATGCCGCCCAAGCCGCCGGTGATGCCGCTCAGGCAGCCGGTGATGCTGCTGCCCAGGCAGTCGATGCCACTAAAGAAGCCGCTGGTGATGCCGCTCAGGCAGCCGGTGACGCAGCCCAACAGGCTGCGGCTCCAGCAGGCGCTGTTGATGGCGAAAAAGTCTACCGTGGCCTGTGCTTCAGCTGCCATGATGCTGGTGTTGCTGGTGCACCAAAGCTGGCTGACAAAGCGGCGTGGGAACCTCGCATTGCCACTGGCAATGACGCCATGTACACTAGCGCCCTGAACGGTAAAAATGCCATGCCAGCCAAGGGTGGTAACCCTGCACTGTCTGAAGATGAAGTCAAGGCAGCGGTTGACTGGATGGTTGCCCAATCCAAGTAATTTCAGTCTTGCTTGAAGCAAACGAAAAAGCCCCTTTCAGGGGCTTTTTCTTTGTCTATGTGGCGAATGTACCCATCTCTTATGATAAGAGCAGCGTAACCCCCAAATTCACTATGGATAGCGAAATCAGCAGTAAGATGATTTTATATTCAATGTCCATGAACAGCCCCCCTTTGGCTGATTTTTGTTATTATCAAATGCTGTGCCGGTCAATGATGGTGCGCGAAAACTATCACTCCTCATTAATATCCCCGATCATATTGGTTAGAGAGTGAATAGTTGCTTAACATTTGTTCATTGTGCAGGTGTCGGGGCAGTTGTTTGGGGTTGCACTTGTGCCTGCGCCCGCATTTGCTGTTGCACCTGGTTAAAACTGGGAGCCTGCGCTGCCATTCCATAAGGTGACATCATAGGGTAACCGTATCCGCCCGGCATAGGGGTATACCCATAAGGCGACCCGTAATAACCCGGATAACCGTATCCCCACGGCCCATTGTTGGTGTAGAAGCTGGTATAACCGTAAAGGTTGTTATAGCCAGAACCATAACCGTCACTGTAACTATACAGGTTAGCGGCTGTGTTGCCCTGTCCGCTGCCATACACGTCAGACGCCATATCAGTTCTGCCGCTGCCTTTGAAGGTAACCGCAAAATCAACTGCCCCGTCAGCATCACCTTGCCCGCTTCCCCAGCCATTCACATCACCAGCACCACTGCCGTAGCCTTGGCCGTATGCATCGGTATATCCCTGACCGTTCCCCTGGCTTTGCCCGCTTCCGCTGCCATTATCAAAACCATCGAAGAATTCAGCAGCGGCAATTCCCGTGATACCCATGATTGAAATGAACAATATCAGCTTGCCTTTCATCGTTTTTTCCTCCCTAGCGGCCTCATATTCAAGCTATTCTTTTTCAGCAGAATTGTCCATGGCGTAAGTCAAGCGTGCGGTGGGGTGGATAGTTTCTGTATGATGGAATTGCATGACAGTTTGCTTGTCTGCTTGTATAATGGAAAATTCGCCGATTTTGGCAGATTCCGGGGGCGACTTGGCTTCGACGTGGATCACAAAGTCTGGGGAGCATGCAGTGGGTGTGGTGACCACTTAAACACTAGTCACAAACAATAGTCGCAAACGACGACTCTTACGCTCTCGCCGCTTAATAACCGGTTGAAAGCTGTCTGATCGGTTCTGTGCTTATGCAGGCCGAATATTCAGGCATCATCCAATCATAAGATCGTGAGGGAGGCTCGCCCAAGGCCAAACCACTAAAACAGTATTGGGACAGCCCGTGAGCAGCCTGTCAGTTGGCGGCAATCGGGTTAAACAAACGACTGACTAAGCATGTAGCTGGCCTTCAGATGGAGGGTTTGCGGACGCGGGTTCAATTCCCGCCGCCTCCACCAATTCAGTGAATCATGACGGTTCACAAAGTACCAAAAACCCCTTACAGGCGGCAATCTGTAAGGGGTTTTTGCTTTTTAACGTCCTAAGCAGATTCATGACATCCCAACATTTTGTTGGTATCTTTGTTGGTACTACCACCACAAGCCAAGGGAGATACCAACAATATGAAACGCCTATTGACGGACGCAGCAACAAAGAACGCAAAGCCAACACCAGATGGCAAGCCAAAACGCTACACAGACGGTGGCGGGCTATACCTGCATGTCACCAGTTCCGGGAAATACTGGCGCTACAACTACCGCATGGACGGCAAACAGAAAACTCTTGCCCTTGGAGCTTACCCGGATACAAGCCTGAAACAGGCGCGTGAAGGGCATCAGGCGGCGCGTGAACTGTTGGCGCGTGGTATTGACCCATCAAGCCACAAGCAAGCGGCAAAGGGCGCACGATTGGCAGAGCAAGCAAACAGTTTTGAGGCAGTGGCCTTGGAATGGCATGTGAAGTTTTCCGCAGATCAGGCAGAAAGCCACAGCAGCAGGAACAAGAGAAGGCTGGAAAAGCACGTTTTCCCCTATGTCGGGGGGCGCATCATTGGAGAGATTGAACCACCAGACATACTGGCAGTCTTGCGCAAGATCGAAGAAGCCGGAACGCTGGAAACAGCCCACAGGGTCAAGACTATCATCAGTCAGGTATTCCGCTATGCTGTGGCTACTGGCAGGGCTACCCGTGACCAAACCGCAGACCTGAAAGGCGCATTGCCACCAGCCAAGGGGAAGCACTTTGCAGCCATCACAGACCCGCAGGAAGTCGGGGAACTGTTGCGGGCTATGGATGACTACCGGGGCGCAATGGAAACCCGTATAGCCTTGCAGCTTTCCGCCTACCTGTTCACAAGGCCGGGGGAGTTGCGGCAAATGGAATGGGCAGAGGTGGACACGGTAAAAGCCGTTTGGGTTATCCAGGCAGAGAAAATGAAAGCTGGTAGGGTGCATGTAGTCCCCTTGTGCAGTCAGGCGCTTGCGCTACTGGAAGAAATGAAGCCAATCACGGGCAAGCGGCGCTATGTGTTTCCTTCCCGCACGGATACCAGCAAGCCAATGAGCAACAACACAATCAGGCAGGCATTGCGGCGGCTTGGGTACGATAACGACACCATGACCGCGCACGGATTCAGGGCGCTTGCCAGTACCCGGCTGTATGAAATGGGCTTCCATTCCGACCTGATAGAAAAACAGCTTGCCCATAGTGTTGGTTCTGAGGTGCGCAGGGCATACGACCGCAGCCAACACATTGAACAGCGTACAGCCATGATGCAGACATGGGCTGATTATCTGGATAGCTTGCGGGATGGTGCGCAGGTGATACCGTTCAAACGGGTAGGATAGCCGTAGGCTTTTGACAAGTACCCTTAGAACCATTTTTGAAATAATAACCTACTATTTAAGTAGGTTATTGTGGTGTGACCCATTCCCTTGCTTGGATGTGATTTTCTGAAAACGCCTAGTTATGGCACTGCCAAAACTGACAGAAGCGGATATTGAACATGGTTCAAGTGCTGGCGCTACACATTGCCACGAACAACACACAGATAATCATCAGCATCCAGAAAAGAGCACGCTTTATCAATGTGGCACATCCAGAACGTAAGCGCCGTTAAATCGCCCTACTTGCCCTTGTCAAAAAAAGGGACTTTTTTCGCACATTTCTCCAGCGGCACATTCCATGGCAGGAGGGCCTCCCATTTTTCCAGGGTGTCGGCCTGGGCGATATGCTCCAGCAGATAGCGGATATAGGCATACGGTTCGAGGCCGTTGGCCTTGGCGGTTTCAATCAGGGAATAACAGGCGGCGCTGGCGCGCGCGCCATGCGGGGTGTCGGCAAACAGCCAGGCTTTGCGGCCCACGGCAAAGGGACGGATGGCGTTCTCCGCCAGCACATTGCTGATATGCAGGTCGCCGCGTTGGCAGTAGCCACTCAGGTATTCCCACTGGTTGAGGCAGTATTCCATCGCCTTGCGGGTGAGGCCGCCTTTCATCACCTTGCCGACCTGCGTTTCCAGCCAGGTTTTCAGTTCGTTGAGCAGGGGCACGCTCAACTGCTGGCGCAGGCGGTATTTCTCCGCCGTGTCCAGGCCCTTGATGTTGTCCTCGATGCGGTAGAGCCTGCGGATCATGCCCAGGGCAATATCCGCCAGGGTGGGTTTGCCACGGGCCTGTTTGCCGCCCGCCGCCTTGACGGCCTCCACGAACTTGCGGCGGGCATGGTCCCAGCAGCCAATGCGGGTGATGGCGTTGTTGCGGCACACGGCGGCGTAACCGGAATAGCCGTCGGCCTGGAAAATGCCGTGGAAGTCCATCAGTAGGCGTTCGGGGACGCTCCCCGCCCGGCTGGGGTCGTATTCAAACAAGACCGCCACCTGGTTCGGCGGGCCGCCCCGCACCACCCACATCCATTTGTCGGCCTGGGCGGTTTTGCCGTCCTCCTTCAGCACCTGGATGCGGGTTTCATCGCCTTGCAGGTAAGCGCCGCTGTTCTGGGTTTCGCGCAGCAGGTTGAGCAGGGGTTTGAAGCTGTCCTCCAGACGGATGATCCAGTGGGCCATGCTGCTGCGGCTGAGTTCCGCGCCGTGGCGTTTGAAAATGCCCTCCAGGCGGTACAGGGGCAGGCCATCGGCGTATTTGGCGATGATGACCTGCGTCAGCAGGTTGAGGCTGGCATGGCATTTGCCCAACGGATGGGGCGGACGGGCGGCGGCGACCAGCGTTGGCCCGCCATCTGCCGTTGCCGGGGCGGGATCCTGGCTGGCCCCGGCGGCAAACACGGCTTTTTCCTGCCAGTATTCCAGCACCACCAGTTGCGCCGGGATGTAGTCCAGCTCTTCCTTGACCTTGGTGAAAAACGTGCGGGTCGCCCCGGCTTTTTCCGCATCACCCAACAACAGCTCCACCCGTTGGCGCTTCAGCCCGGGCGGGAAGCCGCGCTGGCGTTGGCTGGGGCGGGGCCTGGCGGGTTCCGCCTCCGGCAGTCGTCCGGCGATGTCCTCCAGCGCGGTTGCCAACTCGGCTTCATCAAACAGGTCAATCTGGAAGGGGAGCTTTTCAGACTGGGCGCTAAACCGCTGTATTTTGGCCAGGCGCAGCATTTCTTCCAGGAGCTGGATATGGTGGTCACGCTGTTTCAGGACGGCGGCAAATTCCGCCTCTTGCTGCGCCAGCAACTGGCGCAGGCGGGCAGCGTCCAGGTCGCTATGGGATGTGGTTTTGGGGGCTGGCGGCGGTGCTAAATCCATGGGTTAAATGATAACAAAATCATCAGGATAAGTCGCTAAAACAGCGCCCCGTAGCACAACTTTTTATGCCCTTTGAGCAGGCTGATGTCATAACCGTCCAGCAGCCAGTTGATCTGCTGGGCCGTCAGCGCCATCACCCCGCCATCCCCCGTTTGCGGCCAATGGAACTTCTCTTCCGCCAGGGCTTTGTAATACAGCACAAAGCCATTGTCTTCCCAATACAGGCATTTGATTTTCGTGCGCTGGCGGTTGGTGAAGGCGTACAGCGCCCCGGCAAACGGGTCGTGGCCCAATTCCTGCGCCACGATCGCCGCCAGCCCCTGGGCGGCCTTGCGGAAATCAATGGGCGGGCGGTAAAGGTAAATGTCCGGCATCTCCCCGGCGGGGCGGAAATAACGGGCCATTACAACTGCCCCAGCAACCGGCGCAGCAAGGCCACATTGCCGGGGTGGATATTCCTGATCACCAGGCCATTCGGCAGGGACAGCTCCAGGCCATCGCCCGTCCGGGCGTCTGTCCCCGGCTGCGCCGGGCGGACAGTCACGAAACCGGAAGGCTCTGGCAATACCGGGCGTTTGCCATCCCCGGGCGGCTTGCCCGCCGTACCGCATAATTTGCGCCGCCAGTAGACAAAGCCGTGGTAACTCAACTGTTCCTGTTCACAATACTGGACTCCGGAAAGGCCGGAGGACTGGAAGCGTTGGAGCTGGGCTTGCCAGTACGCCAGACGCCCATCTTGACCTGGATTCATCGTGTTCTCCCATGCAATCTGTTGCTGATGGGCTGAGTGTCCGGGATTACGTGGGGCGCTGAAAGGAGGGGGATTTAGAAGCGCTTACTCCAGAACCCGCACCATGACCGGCGCTGATGATATTGCCAGAGTACGATAGGCCAGAACCTGGAATGCTTGCGGTTCCACGAATTCCACGCCTACCGGCGTTTACCGTAAGGCCGTTACCGCCTATGGTTGTACTTGCGCCGCGATGGGTGATATTAAGGCGCATACCCGGCATGATTGAAAAACTTTTGCGAAATCGAAACCCCATAGAATTAGCCCTATTGTTGTTATTTGATTGGTGAACCAAAACTATCCAACAGTTTGTTGGCAAGCAATCAGATTCAGATATTTGGATGTACCACTACCCCGCTTTGGTGTGTCGGATGTGTACCACTATCCCGTTTTGACGTACCACTAAGCGAATAAAGCAGAACAAAATATGCAGGTATTTAACGGCTAATAATTCAGTGTGAAACCCGACATTAACCCGGCGTCCTACCCGGCTTTTTTGTGCAACCCGGCGTTAACCCGATGTCATGCCCGATTCAAAAAGCGTCCTACCCGGTGTGCAACCCGACCGAAAAAGTGTGTAACCCGGTGTGCAACCCGGCGTGCAATCATATTAATTAAGAATTAATATTTTTACTGTTAATTATCTTGCAGTTAATCAGCATGGAAAGGGGTTTTTAATGTTGAAGGTGTACCACTAGACCATTCAAAACGTACCACTACCGTACCACTAGACCGCAAAAGTAAAACGATGGTGTGCCACTTGAACTATTACAGCGTGTCACTGGTGCGCCTCTCCAATTCCTCAACACGCCCCCGCAGTTCTTCCAGCATCATGAACAGTTCCTTGCTTGATGGCGTGGGGGTGCTTGCCGTTGTGTGTTTCGCCTGCATGATCGGGGCAAGTTGCGCGGCAAGTGATAACGGTTCATCGTGAAAAGTGCTTTCCAGTCTGGCGCTTATTTCAGCGGGAAGCGTTCTGCCTGTGATCTTTGCGGCCTCTTCCAGCTTTGCCCGCAATTCTGGCGCAAGCCGGATGGAATACGGTGGCGGTCTGTTGTCTGTTGTCATGCTGTCTACTCTTGTTGTGGGCGGATATGCCATGTTCCCGCCTTTTTGCCCGAAATTGCCCATTACGCAGCCATTACGGGGGTATTACGGCGGGTTCGTGCATATTGCTATGGTATGCAAATGTATTCAAGGGGATGATTACGCGCTACATTGTATTACCATTTCTTGTGTGGTATGCTTTTGTATTACCAATAAGCATAGGAGAAAACATCAGATGAAACAGCAAACCAAACGTGCCGCACCTCGTTCAATTCGCATTGATTCGGCACTGGAAGCGTGGATAGTGGAGCGAGCAAAGCAGGGTGACAGATCGGTGAATGCTGAAATCAACCGGGCGCTTAGAACCATCAAGGCACTGGAAGAAAGGAAGGCACAGGCGCAAAAATCAGCAGCGTAACGGCTTGAAACTTTATGATTCTTATTAGAGCGTGATAAGCTTAAAAATGGTAGGCACAAAAAAGCCGACTATTACCAGTAGTCGGCTTCCTGCTTGCCAGATTGTTATCAGGGTAATACCCGGATACCAGCAGAATAAGAACTTGATACCTCTTATTGCTGGAATTCTAGGACATTACCAAAAAGTTGTAAATCTTTTTTTTACATGCGAGGTAATCCATGAATACGGCTTCAATTTCCAGACTGAAAGACGTTATTGCACAGACAGGGCTTTCAAAATCCACCATCTACCGACTTGAAGCGGCTGGTAAATTCCCGGCGCGGGTCAAGATCGGGCTGCGTGCTGTCGGCTGGAAGTCGGCAGACATTCAGGCATTTATCAACGGATTGCAGGGGGCGCAACAATGAAACACGCCCCCAAAAGTACCGGGGAAATGCTGGATTCCCTGCGTTCTGCCATGCTTGCAGCCATTGGCAACGCCCCCGCAACCCTCCAAGCTACTGGCAAGCTGGAACGGTTCGATACTGCTAGACGTGGCGATAAAGCGGGCTGGTATGCCTGCCACCTGACACGCTGGGGCATGGTTGCCCGCTTTGGTGATTGGCGGGAAGGTTACGCCCACAAGTGGAGTTCATTCGAGGAAAGCAGCCTTTCACGGTCTGACCTTGCAGAACTGAAACGCATCCAGCACCAGCAGGAACAGGAACGGCAGGCGGAACAATCCAGACGGCAGAACGCGGCGCGGGATAAAGCCATTTCAATCTGGTGTAATGCGGAACCGGCAGGCCATACGCACCCCTACCTAGAGCGGAAACAGGTACAGGCGCATGGTATCCGGCAATCTTTGGGCAATCTGGTTATTCCGATTACCGACCTTTCGGGCAACCTGCATAACCTACAAATCATCAAGCCAGACGGAGCAAAGCGTTTTCTGAAAGGTGGGCGCAAACGTGGTTTATCCTTCCTGTTTGGTGAGCTGGCAGGCGCACACGGCGTTATCATCTGCGAAGGCTGGGCAACCGGTGCAAGCCTGCATGAAGCCTACCGATTGCCTGTATTGGTGGCTTTTGATGCTGGAAGCCTGCTACCCGTGGCGCAAGCATTCCGGCGGCGGTTCCTGAATATCCCTATAACCCTATGCGCGGATAATGACCGCAAAACACCGGGCAACCCCGGATTAACCAAAGCAAGGGAAGTATCCGCGCAAGTCCCCGGCGTTACGTTGATTGTCCCTGAGTTCACGGATAACGCCCCCTTGTCCCTTTCGGACTTCAATGACGCGGTGAACTTCTACCGGCTGGGGGTGGCGGCATGAAACCGGCGCACTCTTTGGAAGTCCTGCCATTCATCAGGACGGAACAGGCGGGAACAGATTTTCCAGCACCGCAGAAACTACCCTCAGACCTGCCAGCAGTACATAGGCTTGATTATGACTGGTTGCCGCCGCTTGTCCGTGGTTATGTGCAGGATGTTTCGGAGCGGATGAACTGCCCGCCTGATTATGTGGCTGTATCGGTACTGGCTGGGCTGGCTACCGTTATAGGGCGAAAGATCGGTGTAAGGCCACAAGAAAACACCGATTGGACGGAAACCGCCAACCTTTGGGCGCTGGTGATCGGCAGGCCAGGGGTTATGAAATCCCCATCCATGTCGGCAGCACTCAAACCACTGAAAGCATTAATTGCCCGTGCAAATGCAGAACATCAGCAGAATGCAGCACAACACAAGGCTGATGCCTTGGTTAGGGATATGCGGGCGAAGGCGGCGCAAGCGCAAGCACAGAAGACACTATTGAAAGACCCAAACGCGGCGCTTGATGTGTCGGCATTCATGGCGGAAGACATGGAAGCACCAACGCCTAAACGCTACATGGTGCAGGACACCACCCCAGAAGCCTTGCTTGAAGTGTTGCGCACCAATGACAACGGCGTGATGGTTTACCGGGATGAACTGGTGGGCTTGCTCAAGGGCATGGAGCGGGAGGATAGGGCAGAGCAACGGGCGCTATTCTTGACTGGCTGGAACGGTAACGACTCGTTCACCAGTGACCGTATTACACGTGGCCTGAACCTGCATGTTGAGGCCGTGACCATTTCCATGCTGGGGGCGACACAACCCGGCAAAATTGCCAGCTACGTGAATCAGGCTATCAAGGGTGGGGATGGTGATGACGGCCTGTTACAGCGTTTCAGTCTTGCTGTATGGCCTGACTTGCAGGATTACAAAGAAGTTGACCGACAGCCAGACAGGGAAAAGGCAAGGGAGATTAACCACCTGTTTTCCTATCTGGATGAATTGCAATCACAGGAAGTAGACGCCGAACAAGACACCGACCATGAAGGAAACCCGGACGGCCTGCCTTATCTGAGATTTGATGCTGAAGCTATCGAGATTTTCAGGGATTGGCGGCATGACTTAGAGCGGCGCTTGCGTAGTGATGAACTGCACCCGGCGTTTGAATCCCATCTGTCCAAGTACCGGAAAATGGTTCCTGCATTGGCACTTATTCTGCACCTTGCGACAAAGGGGCGCGGCAAGATCGGTAGAAGGCCGTTACTTATGGCTCTATCACTGGCTGGCTACTTTGAGAGTCACGCAAACCGACTATATGCCAGCGTGAACATGCCGGAAGTGACCGCAGCAAAGGCAATTCTAAGCAAGGTAAAAGCGGGCAACCTTCCCGAACAATTCACGGCGCGGGATATTTACCGGAAGCAATGGAGCGGATTAGGCAACAAATCCGACATTGAAACCGGGCTGGATATGCTGACAGATTACGGCTGGCTTATTGATTCCGAAGAATTGACAGGCGGTAGACCAAAAACCACGTATGCACTGAATCCGAGGGCGGCATGATGGCGAACTATGCAAAGTATCAGCAAATGCTGAAAGCGGACGTGCACGGTGGGGGGCAGGTAGCGCCCCATTTTGTCAGTTTTGGCAGTAGGGTAACTGGGCATTCTAAAGAAGTATCCAGCGAAGAATGGCGGGAAGCCTTCGAGGAAAGAGCCGCCATAATGGAATATTCAGGCGGATTGCCAAAGCATGAAGCGGAACGACAAGCGCGGGTTATCTGCCTCGCAGAGTTCCGCAACCGTAAGCGATAACCACCACCAGAGCCGGGAATGTTCCCGGCTTTCTTCCCTCTAAAATAGAGGAAAAAAAGAGGAACTAACCATGATCGGAACAGGAAACGGCGAAAGCTCAAAAGTGACACAGTTCAAACCCGGACGGGCAAAGACCGGGGGGCGCAAGGCAGGCACTACCAACAAAATCAGCGCAAGCGTGAAAGAGCGGGCAAGCCTATATGTGGATGATGCGCTGAATGCCCTTGTGGAGATTGCCACAGACCCGCAGCAACCGGCAGAGGCGCGGGTAGCGGCTGGCAAGGAAATACTGGATAGGGCAGACGGCAGACCGGCGCAACGGATTGAAACAACCATTACGGACGCCACAGAAAGCAAATACGATGATCTAGCTACCAAAATTCGGGAAGAATTTATGGGGAAGTACGGGAAAGACTAGCCAATAACTACCGCTTGTCGGGAATTTTCAGAGGTTCCCGGCAAGCTGTAGAACTAACATTTACGCCCCCCACATACAGCAAGACAAGGCAGAGCAAGGCATTCAAGCCGCAACCTAGCCAAAACCCGCAGTTATCACCTTCCATATGTAAACTTTTCATTTGCAAAAATCATAATAAATGTAACTTATGTTTAACATGATAGGGCGGCATAATACACCCATAGCGCAACGGAACAGGCAGCAAGGCGCAAAAGAACTAGAACGGCTTGCCATTTGGTTGACTTCCCGAAAGGTTCACGTTTTGGCGTGATGGGTGGATAGGGTTTCAGACTGGCTGCAATGGCAGGCAGCACAAAGCAGGAAGATACCCGACCATTCCATGAAGTCCCTTACTGGCAGGCTGTAAGACCGGAGGAAGCGGCGGAACCGCAACAAATAGCACGGCAATGACGCCACCAAATAGAAGGCTGTAGCGACTGCCTGAGAACTGTCAGGCTACGCATTCAGAGCAAGGAAGGACGCTACCCAGAGCCGGGCAAGGCTTATACCCAGCACCGGGCAAGGTGTAAAAAGAGGTATCACGTGAAGGCGACACGCTCCCCATATTGGGAAACGCCAGGACGGAACGGCTGGGGGGTTATCCTTCCAGCCAACAATGAAACAACAAACTGATAGAGGTATTTCGATATGAAAAACGTAT
Source organism: Thiothrix nivea DSM 5205 (assembly GCF_000260135.1). NCBI lineage: Bacteria > Pseudomonadati > Pseudomonadota > Gammaproteobacteria > Thiotrichales > Thiotrichaceae > Thiothrix > Thiothrix nivea. The sequence goes on from NZ_JH651384.1 coordinate 3,780,232, forward strand.
TAGACCTGCACAACCTGCAAATAATCGCTGGCATTGCTGCAAAAGCTAGCTTTGAAGAAAACATAAACATGGCAGAAGCTCATATTGTATTTGAGCTGATTGAACGAAGCCTTTATGCAATCAACTGCCCTGATGAACGAAGCCTTTATGCAATCAACAACCCTGAACCCAACAACACAACAAACTGATAGAGGTATTTCGATATGAATGCTGTTTTTACTTTCCGGGCGTTCACCCCTGACATGGAAACATACCGCTTCAAGCAAGCCTTGCGCAGTCCAGCGCTGGCGCTGGTGGTAATGCGCCGCTACGTTCGGGAATATGCAGAACAGGGCTTGTATTCCCACATTACTTGCAACCTGCCAACCGGCGGACGTGCCAAGTGTTCAAACCGTGGGGGCGTGGCATTTGTGCAGGTCTGGTAATCAAGACATGATCAAGAAAGGCCGGGGCATTGTTCCCGGCTTTTTTGTTGGTATCAGGTCAGTAATAGGCTTCATGTACCAACAAAAGCACCAACTATTCAGGGCTTGCAAAGTATCTTTTGTCAGTTTTGGCAGTAGGGTAACTGGGCATTTCTGAATTATCCCCCCGCTTGTCTGATTGCTTTTATTGTTTCCTTGTGTGGAATTTTCCACCTGTTGCAACGGTAGAGGCTTCCTGATGATGGTACTTTTGTTGGTATTGGGCAGTTTTGAATATGGAATTATCATTATTATTCATTGGCTTATTATCTGAATTCATTGGTCGCCGCCTCAGTGAATCATGACGGTTCACAAAGTACCAAAAACCCCTTACAGGCGGCAATCTGTAAGGGGTTTTCTGTTTCATGGTGTCTTGACGTATCCCACGTTTATGTGGGTAATCTTGTGGGTGTCGTGAATTCATCGAGTTTGTGCTGGGCCACTACGTCGATGAGGGCGGGCTTGTGCCCGACAAGCTGAAAACCTTCATTGACCTTAAGAACGGGTTGTCGAGATGTGCTACCCTGCATGATGTGTCAGGTAGGAAGGTAAGGTCACCATTATGCTTGGCAGGTTGTTGCCTTGTTGCATCCGCGCTTCCAGCCCCTGTTTTGCCAGCCCCCATTCGGTATCCAGAATGCTGTAAATGGCGGTGTCGCGGATTACCCCGTCCGGCATGACGGCACTGCGGCGGAGTATGCCTTCCAGCACTGCCCCCATCTTTTCCAGCGATTGGCGTGAGCGCCTGTTGCGGATGTCGGTCTTGAACTGCACCCGTAAAATGCCAAAAGTTTCAAACGCATGGCGCAATAGCAGGTATTTGCTTTCCAGATTGACACCACTGCGCTGGTGTTCAGTGGCGTACCAGGTAGCACCGATTTCCAGTTTCATGTGTTTCATGCAGATGTCGCGGAAGCGGGTGCTGCCGATGGCCTTGCCGGATTGTTGGTGGATAACGGCAAACGGCAGGTCGGTGCCGGCCTCGCGTAGGCGGATGGCGTTGCCGATGAAACTTTCCATGTGTTGCGGCTCTGCCAGGTTGCCGTAAAACATGTATTGCCACAGCTGTTCATCGCGGGCTGCTTCCAGCAAATCGGGTATATGCCACTTGTTGAGTGGTTCGAGGCGCACTAGTCGCCCCTCCAGGGTTACTGGCTGCAAAGTCATGGCGAAACTCCTTGAGCTGGAGAAGAAACACCGCTTAGAACAGATAAGGCAACAGCAGGAAACTGCCCTGTGCCAACCCCACCCCCAGACATGCGCCGATCAACACGTCGCTAGGGTAATGCAGCCCCAGGATCACCCGTGACAAAGCCACCAGCGCGGCAAACGGAACCACCAGCACCGCCCATTCCGGGTAATAGTGCAGCAGCACCGTACTGAAACCAACCGCGTGTAAGGTGTGGCCGGAAGGGAAGCTGAACTGGTCCAGCGCCGCCACATTCCGGAAAATATGGCCGTTATGGCGGTAAGGGCGCACCCGTTCGGTTGAAGTTTTCAGCCATTTGTAAACGGTCAGCCCGGCCAGCGCCACCAGCCCCATGTGCAGGGAAACCTGTGCTGCTTCCCAGCCGTAAATCAACGGCAGCATCAGCATCAACACATACCAGAACACGCCATCACCGAGGCGGCTGATCACAGCAAAAAACAGGCTGACCGGTTTCCAGTGGTTGACCTGGTTGAACAGCAGGCACAATGGAATTTCACGGTCGTTAAGCTGATGTAACAGTTTCATGGCTCACCTCGTGAAGGACAGTTTGGATGGTGTTGTGCAGGCGCTGTACGACCTTTTCCCAGCTCAGGTTGTGGGCAGTTTGGGTCGCGGCGATGCCCATACGCTGGCGTAAAGCGGCATCCTGCGCCAATGTAGCGCTGGCTTGGATGAAGGCATCATTATCTTCCAGCAGCACCGCCATGCCGTTTTCGCCGCTGCGGATGTGCTCGCGGGCGGCGGCGTAATCGAAAGTCACCACCGGCAGGCCGCTGGCCATCGCTTCCATGATGACATTGCCGAAGGTTTCGCTGGTGCTGGGGTAAAGGAACAGGTCGCCGCTGGCGAAATGCTCCGCCAGTTCCACGCCCCGGCGCATCCCGGCGAACAGGCAGTCGGGGTGTTGTTCCTGCAAACGCCTGCGCTCAGGGCCGTCACCGACCAGCAGGAAACGCGCCTCCGGCACAACCTGCTGGATGGTGCGGAAAGCGGCAAACGCCAGATCCAGGTTTTTTTCCTGCGCCATGCGTGTCACCAATGTGACCAGCAACTGCTCGGGCTGGATGCCGAGTTGCGCCCGCAGTTGTGGGCTGCGGCGTTGTGGGTTGAACAGTTCTGCGTCGATGCCCCGGGCGAGGATGTCGAGCTTTTCATAGCCGGTGGCGGCCAGTTGCTGGCTGAGTTCACGGGTTGGCACCAGCGTGACCAGGGTCTGGTTATGGACGTGGCGCAAATAGCGCTTGGCCAGGTTGAAAAAACTGCTGAGGCGGTAGTAGCGGCTGTACTGGTCAAAATTGGTGTGGAAATCACTGATGACCGGGATACCGAGTTTCTTGGCTGCCTTCATCGCCGAATAGCCGAGCGGGCCTTCGGTGACAATTTGTACGATGTCGGGACGCTGCTTTTTCCACTGGCGCTTGAGGGCGTTGTATTGTGGGAAACCGAGGCGGACTTCCTTGTAAAACGGCAGAGCCAGGCCATTGACCAGGTATTCCTGAAAACCTTCTGCATGGGTGGGGCGTTCGCGCGGTTGTTGTCGCGGGCGTACCAGCTGGATGTGGTAGCCGCCATGGCTACGCAAACCCTCCACCAGCCGGTAGATGGTGTTGGCAACGCCATTGACTTCCGGTGGCCAGGTTTCGGTGACCACTGCCAGCCGGGTGTTGTTGTGGATGAGTTTGAGGTTGGGGGCAGTCACAATTACACAATCTTACAAAGAACATAACCCTGATTTTGCAGGGTAAATGCTGCAAGCCAGTGACGCTTTTGTGACGGTTGTGTTTAGGGCGGGCAGCTTGTTGCCATAGGTCAAGGGTTGGGTGAAAAGCGGTAGCCAGCCCCCCGGACGGTCTGGATGTAATGGTCAAGCCCATGTGGTGCCAACGATTTGCGCAAACGCAGGATGTGCACATCCACCGTGCGTTCTTCCACGTAAACATTGCGCCCCCAGGCATTGTTGAGTAATTGCTCGCGGCTGTATACGCGGTCGGGGTGTTGCATGAAAAACTTTAGCAGGCGGTATTCAGTCGGGCCAAATTCCAGTTCTTCGCCCCGGGCGGTGACGCGGTGGCTGCGCGAGTCCAGTATCAACTCCTCAAACTCCAGCACGTCGGTGGGCTGGGCATTCTGGGTGCGGCGCAATACGGCCTGAATCCGCGCCACCAGTTCAGCAGGGGAGAAAGGTTTGCTGATGAAATCGTCTATTCCGGCGCGAAACCCATTGATTTTATCAGTTTCTTCCGTGCGGGCGGTCAGCATGATGATGGGGATATCTTGCGTATTGCAGTCACGTTGTAAACGCCGTACCAGCTCAAGGCCATTGATGCCGGGCAGCATCCAGTCCATTAGGATCAGCTGGGGGCGCTGGCGGTCGATTTCAGCATACGCCTGTTCGGCATCGGCGGCTTCGGCCAGCTCGTAACCGGCGCGCCCCAGTGCAAAACCCACCATGCTACGGATGGGTTGTTCATCTTCTACGATCAGGATGGTGCTCATGTTAAACCTATGTGAATGCCATTCTCGACAGGCATTAAAGCGTAGGAGTGTGTCAGTTCCATGACAGCGTTAATAAAAAAGCCTGACAGCAGGTTGATTGATGGCAGGTGGTAGGATGTAGTTTGTCGCGGTGATGTAACCCAACTTTTTGGGTTATTCTTGGTCTAATGATAGGACGTAGGTAAAACGGGCGGATGGGGTGTTGTGAGAGAGAAAGCTAAATGTGTTGGGTTATTCATTTCAGTGATTTTGCTCGGGTCTTCCTGTGTGCCCGGTGAGTATGTGCCGGAGCTAAAAGTAGTGCAATTAACAGCCCCTCCTGCTGGTTTGATGATTCCTGAGGGGCAAACTGTACAGGCTGGCCCTGTTGGTAAATTGAATGATACCGGCATTACTTTGTGTGCGGACGACGCTGTGCAGGGCAGCTATAACCATGATGTGCATTGTTCTTTGTTGACGGATATGGAGGGTGATCCTGTTCCTCCGGGACAGGATGCCCTATCGGGACGTGATACGGTTTTTAATGACGACAGCGACGGTCATGCAGGCTTTAGTTTTACTAAATTGGGTGTCAATGGGCTGGCTTTGTCGATACAAGACCAAACATGGGATGATAATGGTTCAGAACGCTTGGGCAGCCGTTGGTCATGTGTCAAAGACAATGTAACGGGCTTGGTTTGGGAAATAACACAAAGCGCTGACAATACCTATCTTTCGTCGCAACTGAGTGAGCGTGTGCAGAAGGCCAATCATGCAGGTTGGTGTGGGGCAATGGACTGGCGTCTTCCAACCATGCAGGAGCTGCGCTCCATCATGGATTTTTCCCATCGGGATCCTGCCATTGATACAAGCTATTTTCCAGAGACTAACGGGGAATATTGGTCTGCCATGCCGGAAAAACAGGATGATGACGGCCTGGTTATCAAGGGCAGTGGAAGTGTCAATTTCCGGGAAGGCAATAGTGGAAAAGAATCCTCTGATACTATTTCCCTAAAGTCGGTACGTTTGGTGTATGGCCCGTTTCTGGGGGCGGGGGCAGGCCTGGATACGTTGGCCGGGGTTCAGTGTACGAATGAAAACATAACGCCCACGACACCTGCCCATCATTTTATTTTCCGTCCCGATGGCACCGTTGCACATACACCTTCCGGTTTGATGTGGAAGCGTTGCCTGGAAGGGCAGGTGTTTACCGATAACGACACGCCAGATGACCCCCAGGATGACCAGTGCATGGGTTATGCAACCGACAATATGCCTTGGGCAGTGGCTTTGAACCATGTTCAAACCCTGGATGCACAAGGTGGTTTTGCCGGTTATGCAGATTGGCGTATCCCCAATATCAAAGAACTGGAAAGCATCGTGGAATTTTGTCGGTCTGACCCGGCATTCAATACGGCAGTCTTCCCCGATTCCGCGTATTCTTTGTGGAGTAGCTCACCCGTCATGAACGATGCGGAACCTTACTGGGTTTGGGTACTCCATTTCCGGTTTGGTGTTGTCACCCAAGCGCTTCAGGGCGATATTAACAACAAGGCCATCCGTTTGGTGCGTACCATGGAGTGATGGGGCTCAGAGTATCCCCATGAAAAAAGCAAACCATTTGTTGATCAGTAAATCCTGCCCCTTGGCATTGATATGGCCATCCCCCTGGATAAGATGGCTTTCATCAAGATATAGAGGTTGCGAGAAAGCGATTTTTATGTTTCCCTTAAACTCAGGGGAGACGGTCAGCATTTCTTGGCTTTTCATGACATTAAAGCCTTTGTCATTAGGGTAAAGCCTGTCTTGCACGGGTATCAGCCAATAACCACCGTGAGCTAATAAGACTTGGGTGGCAGCTGCTTTTTCTTTGACCAAACGAAAAATATTTTGCAGGGCGTTAAAGTAATTCGATGTGCTGGTTCTGGATATGACGTCGCTTTCCCCGTGCTGGAAAATGATGTATTGATATTCCCCTGCTGTCAGTGTTGCCTCCAGTGTTCGCCGTGGGTAAAAGCTTTTGCCGTTGTGTTCAATGGAAAAGCCTGGATCTAGCCAGTCAGCAACATGGGTTGAACCAACTGCAATCGACTTGATAAAAACATCCTTGCCTGCTGCCTGTAAGCGGTTGGTGAGCCCAACCCACAAATTGCCTTGGTAAGTTAGCCCTGAAGAAGCTTCCGAGGTGTCACACTTACCGGGATAGCGCAAACTGTCGACCCGTTCCAGATGGTTGGCGGCATTGGACTGACCCAATACAAGAATACGGGTGGTGGCCATATCAGGCTTTCCTTACTACGGCGGCAAAATTGGCGTGAAAGGAGTCTTGGTTTACAGGCGCGCCGTTATTCTTGTGGGTTGTCAGGTAGCGGAATGAAATTTTTGCGCCTTGTGCCAAGGTTTCAGATAGCACGGTAATGTTCACCGGTTTACGCATTTGGGAGCGGTCAGTAACGTAGTTGTGAATGTGCTGGCCTTCATAAATGGGGACGCCATCAATCAGGATTTGCAGCAAGACAGCCCCAAACCAGTCCTTCCCCAGGTTGTAATAAGTTTCGTCACTGCCAGCCAGAATATGGGCGCTGATGTCATAGTCACCGGTTTCATGGATGGTAATTTCGTGGCCTTCAATAGAGGTGTAGGGATGGTTGGCCTGGATGTATAAGTCAATATTACGCCAAGTTTGGCCATTCCCGACTTCTGAAAGCGTTGAAATAAATTTACTCATGGGTCAGTTACTCTGGTTGGGGGAAATGTGAATATTGTTCAAACTACCAACTTTTCCGCAATCTCCAGTAAAGCCATCACCACCGGCTCCAGTTGGGGTTTATCCTGTTTACGTTCTTCCAGCATTACTTGCAGGAAAGCAAGGTGCTCGGAAACAAACCGCATCTGCCGTGGCGCAGCCCCGCGCCCGACCGCTAGTTCGTAATCCCCCACCACCCGTTGCACCTGACTGGTTTCATTCAGGCGCGCGCCGAGGATGTAATGCACTAGCCCGCATTCCGCCCGCGTGATGCCGGAGCAAAAACTGGGTGCGGTCTTGTCGACCTGGTCAGCACACTGCCGTGCCTGATCCAGCCAGTATTTCAGCTCCTGCCGATCCAGCTGTTCCACCTCACCACGCAGGTAGCGCACCACTTTGCAGGTCAGCCAATTGATCAGCGGATAGCCTGCCACCGTATGCGTCTGCTGCATGGCGAAATCGTGCGCCCGCTTGTAGGCAAGCTCCATCGAGCGCAAGGATTTGGCGCGCTCATCGCCGCTGGCCATCATCGCCCGGCGCTTCCAGTATTTGCCCACTTCTTCAAAGCGTTGCAGGCTGTTGCCCAAACCATCCAGTAACTGGAGGATCGTCCAAGCCTGATCCATCAGCCCCGCAGGCGATTCCGCCACCCGTTTGGGCGGCGGCTCCAGCTTGCCCTGTGACCAGCCCAGCGCCCAAGCCGTCAGCAGACTGGCCTTGTCTTCCAGCAGCAGCACCGGGTAATCGGCCTGTGGGGAATCCTGCGCCGCCGTGTAGGCTTCAATCGCTTGCGGGAACATGTCCAGCTTGCCGTAAGCACGCCCCAATGCAGACTGGATTTCCGCGTGTGCCAACCATTCGGCGGGGATTGCCCGCTGAAGTTGTTGTAAGCGTTCTTGCAACCACTGGGTATCGCCAGCTTGGGCGGTATCCGCCATATTGACCAGATTCTGCAATTCGGCGACGACTTCCACTTCCGCCACGAACCGCCAGGCATCCGTATCCTTGCCGTCGCTGGCGCAGCCCGGTTGGCGGCTCAACAGCTTGTAATCCGGGTCGCCATAGCATTGGTACGCACCCCAGGTATTGCAGTTCGGGTATTGCCGCCAGGTTTCCAGCCGCGCCATCAGCAATGCTTGGCCGAAGGTATAGCCCTGTAACAGCGCGTTGTAGCATTGTTCGGCGAACACCTTGGCAGCATCATCGTTGATGGCCCAGCCCGCCGCTATGACAGCCCGCACACCCATGCGGATCAGTTCCTGCGCCAGGCTCGCGGCCAGTTTGCTGCGGTCGGCGCGCACGGCATTCTGGATGTCGGCTTCCATGAAATCCATCTGCGCCAGGTGGCAACAGTTGATGAAAGCCAGTTCCGGCACCTTGCGCATCTGGCCGATTTCCACCGGGGTGAGGAAAATGCCGTTGCCCAGCACCATGCCGCTGACTTCCAGCTCGCTATCCTTGTCCGGCCTGTAGCGGTACACGCCATGCCCGGCCAAGTGCAGCACGCGGTAATCGCCGGTGTGCAGCGCCTTGAGGATGGATTGCGAATCAGTGCCGATTTCACGCGTTACCTTGGTGAAACCACCCGCTTCCAGCAGTTTGGAGACGGTTTCTGCCTCCTGTTTGGCCGCAGGCAGGCGCACGAATTCGCCACCAACCGGCGGGTCACCAACTACCAACGCAGCACGTTCCACCGGGTTGACCACTTTGGGGCGGAATTGCCCGACCTGCAATTGGCGCACCATGCCAAAGCGTACCGACAACGGCTGCGACTCGTTGTCAAGACGATTGTAGAGCAATTCCCATGGGTAAGCGGAGGCCGCCCCATCCAGCACCAGCACCAGGTTTTCAGCATTCGGCGCTTGCTCTTTCATCGCGGCTGGCAACAGCAGCTCGAACAGGATTTTACCGGTTTCCGGGTCGTCGGCACTGGTGGTAATGGCCTTGTCGATGAACTGGTCGACCAGTTTGCGCTGGGTAGCCTGCAACACCAGTTCGGCGCGCGCCTTGTCGGTCAGGGTGGTGTATTTCAGGCCGCTGTCGTTGGCTTCCACCTGGATGCGCCGCCACCAGCCGGGCGGGTCGTTATACATCACCCGGCGGCGTTTGCCCGGCAGGCATTGCATCAGGCTCTTGACGGTGAATTCGCTGCGGAACTCGGGAAGTTGTACGAAATCCTGCACCAGCCGCGCCGCTTCCACCGCACGGTCTTCATACAGCTCAACGAATTCCACCACTTGTAGGCGCAGGCGGATACCACGTTCGCTCTTATTCAGTGCCTGATTGGCCTGCACGATGGCACGCAAAATGGCGGTGATGGAATCGGCCAGCGTCACGCTGCCACCGCCAACCGTGCCGATCAGCAGGCTGGCAACATGCACCGGGAAGCAATCCCCATCCATTTGCTCATCACCGGGTGGATTGCGTTCCAGTTCCTCGCGGATATTCAGCGCGTAATCCATCATCGCGCGGATGAAACTGGCGGTCAGCACCCCACTGGTGAGTTTGCCAACTTCACCCAGCCCCACGATCACCGCGCCACCGGGTTTTTTGCCGGGATTGAGGAACACATGCGACGTACCCGGCAGCCCGGGATACAACCCCATGCGCTGCAACTCGCTCATGCGCCCGCCCAGCCGCTTGTCGAGCACGGATTCGGCGCTGAGGATGGAATCGCCTTCGTAGTGCCCGACCACTACCGGGTGGTTAACGTATTCCAGGTTGCCGTGGATGACCCGTACTTCCACCAGTGGGCGCACTTCCTCCTCAGTCAGGCTGGTGTGGTAGCCGAGCGCGGCGGCCAGCAGCTCCTGCTCATCCGGGAACAACTGGTTGCGAATGATGGGCAACCACTGGTCAGAGGCTTGCCCGATTTGCGGTGGCTGCTGTTCCAGTTGTCGGGAAACGCCGTCGTCGAGCAGGTATTGCAGGGTCTGGAAATATTCGGCGTGGCTGGCCATGCGCCCGTGTTCCACCGGCATGAACCAGGTGGGCAATTTGGCGTCCAGAGCCGACCACAGGGTGACGCCATCGCCCGCGCCAGTGGCGTGGAAACGCCATTCCCCTTGCCGTTCCAGCAGCTCGTCGGGCGTGAGGGCGGATTTGCCGTAGATATAAATCAGGCGTTGCGCGTCCAGTTCCACCTGTTGCAATTGTTCGCGCACCCGCAAGGCATCGGCCAGCAGACTACGTGCAGGCCAGGTGTGGAAGGCGTCGCCCAACAGTTGCTGCCAGCGTTCTTCATGCAGCCACGCGGCAGGCAACAGTTCCAGCACGCCGGGGTAGCGGGCGAACTGATCCGCCAGCCGCTTGCTTTCATCTGCATCCAGCCTGCCATCGAGCATGTTCAGCAGCCCCAGCAGGCGGTGCTGACCGGAAAGGATTTGTACGGCGGTATACGTGCCTTTCAGCGGCGTACCCAGCATGACGATGCGGCAATCAGCTTCCTCGCGCAGGCGTTTCCACACCCCCGGCGTTTCACTCATCATGGCGATGGCGACCAGACCGCCGCTGGAATGCGCCAGTAGCCGCAGCACCAGCTTGTTGCCTGCTTCCTTGGCGTTATCCAGTTCGCGTTCCAGCGCTTCGCCGAGGCGGCGGCCTGCGTCGGTGAAGGAACGTCGCCAGTCGTAGGCGAATTCCACCAACCGGTGGTTGTCGTCGAGCCTGTCCAGCAGCGGGCGGTAGGGCGCGTCCAGCACGCCTTCCGGCTTGATTCCGGCGCTGTCGATTTGCAGGCGGGTAAAATCGCCCCAGTTCAGCGCCGAAAAGTCCAGCCATACCGGTGTACCGTTCACCAGCAGGCGCGAACTCATGAAGCCGGGCAGGAAATAGATGGTGCTGGCTTTCGTTTTGCTCTTGCCGGTTGCGCTAGGCGCGGCACGGGCAGTCAGCGGGCGTAGCGGCGCGCCTCCGGTTCCCCCTGCATTCGGCAACGGCAACAAACGCAGGTCAGTATCGGGATGCTGCAAGGCATTGAGCAAACGTTCGCGGATTTCAGGCTTGCGGAAATAGCCGAAGTGGCTGCTGTCATCGCCCTGGTCGAGGTAAAAACGCATCCCCTGCAAACGCCGCGCGCCGCCGTACATCCCGGCGGTATTGACCACGAAATCGTTGTCTTCGCCGAAGAAACGCTGCGTCACCCATTCCTTGAAACTGCCCAGCAGGCTGGAGGCTTTCATGTCCCCGGCGATGATGGTGATGTCGGAATCGAGTTGCACATTGGGGCGGTTGAGCAGCCGGATCAGCGGGGAACCCGGCATCATTGCCTCGATCCCCGGCAGTTCCTGCGGGTCGGTGCGTTTGTGGGCGACCGCCATCACCACCATGCGCACGAATTCCGCCTGCTCCTGAAAACGCGGTGAGGGGATGAAACGCAGCACGTTGAACACCAGCGACAGGTTGTCTTCCAGCCGCTCCGATGCCAGCACCGTGCCGCGCCCTGGGCAGGCCACGCGCACGAAACGTTCCACGCGGATTTGCTTGTCGCGCAGCAGCTCCTCGATTTCCTGCAAGCCTTTCAGGTCAGATGCCCGGTTGGCGGCTTCAAACGCGGTCAGTTCGTCACGGGCAAACACATCCTCGCTGTCCAGGAACTTGTCGCCGGAATCGCGGGTGCGGCGTTTCAACACGCCCTGGCACAGCAGCTCGCCGACCAGCCCGCCGCGTGAATGGCTGATGACGTGCAAGCGGGTATGCGGCGGTAACAGGCGCAGCACTTGCAGGGCATTCTGCACCGGGCTGACGGTCAGGGTGTGGTGTTCCAGCGCGAACACTTGCTGGCCGTAGGGCGCGAACAGGCGTTGCAGCCACGCGGGCGCGTTGTAGCCTTGGCGTGATTCCCACAGGTCGCCGAAACTGCCGTTGGTGCTGGAAAAGGTGCCGTGCAGGAACAACAGCACCGGCTTGCCGGTGTCGATGTCGCCTGCTTCCTTGACGGCTTGCAGCTCCAGCGTGTCGGGGTTGGCGCAACGGTAGACGCCGGGTTTGGCAATCTGGTGGGTTTCCAGTTTGTCGATCAGATCGCTGGTGATGGCGTTGCTGGCGTCAGCTACCGAACTAGCTGCCGGGTTGACTTGCAGTACGCGCAGGAATTTCAGCACCAGGCTGAGTGCGCCGCGCTTCGCGCCAACGTCGAAGCTGGCGGGGGTGATCATGGGTTCGGCAAAGGCTGTGAGGTCGCGGGAGGCTTGTTGCCCCGCTTGCGCGCGCAGGTCGCCCGCCCGCACCCAGCGTTTGAAGCCGCCCTCGAATTCGAGTTCCACCAGGGTGTCGTCCGCCACATTTTGTAATTCGACGGCAGCGCCGCCGCTGCGGACGGTTTCGACCGCCACTTCCTGCTGGCAGGTGACGTTAAACAGGTCGGCGTAAGCTTTGCCGGTCTGGAGCGGAAGGTTTTGCCCGGTTAACTTTCCGCTGATCTTGATGGGTTGCATGGGTTCCCCGCGTTGTTTTTGGCCTGACTAATGTTTAGTACAAAAAGGGGGGTTGGGCAATGGGTGGGATCGAGAGGAGATTCAAAGATTTTCAAATGTCTTCAACCACACGAAAACCGATGCTACTCATCCTGCTTGTAGAGTACTGTATCCACATAAAGAAATTGGTTCTTGCCCAGCCCGCATGTTCACTCCACATGCCTCCACGATACATAAAAATACATCCTTCTATGCCATATAGATTTTCATTATTATTAAAACGATTCCGTACATCTTGACACCATTCAGCAACATTGCCTGCAACATCAAGCAAGCCATACGGTGACGCACTTTGAGGATAAATCCCCACAGCAGATGTTTCGCCTAAACTAAAAGCACCTGTGTTGTTTCCTTCCCAAGACTCATCGATATTAGCATATCCTGTTTTATACTCATTTCCCCATGGATATTTTCTACCATCCCCTCCTCTAGCAGCTTTTTCCCATTCATAGCCAGTTGGCAGCCTAAAATTTCGCCGAGTTTTAGCGGATAACCAGCGGCAAAAAGCAACTGCATCGAGCCAATTTACATTCTCTACAGGACGATTACCCTCAAACCACCGTTGAGTTCTTGTTTCATTATTTTTGTATAAGCCTTCCCACCATTTATCCTCATCATAACCCCCATCATTTACAAAAGCCTGAAACTGTAGATTTGTAATTGGATAGCGGCTAATTTTATAGGCAGCAAGCTGTATGATATTTTCTTCAAGTTCTACAGGTGGATATGTTTCAGACGCCCCCTTTGTTCCTGAAATAAACTCACCTTCAGGAATTTCTATTGAATCAATATCAGGCAAGCCATTGGTATCCAGCCCAATACCGGGGCGTTTGTCCCAGTCCAGCCATGCCAAGGCCGTGCTGATGGCATGACGCTCATGCGGACTGGGGTAGTTTTCAATATCGGTAATGGCAGCTTGCCACTGATTGCGGAAAGCAGTAAAGTAAGCGCCGTTAAATCGCCCTACTTGCCCTTGTCAAAAAAAGGGACTTTTTTCGCACATTTCTCCAGCGGCACATTCCATGGCAGGAGGGCCTCCCATTTTTCCAGGGTGTCGGCCTGGGCGATATGCTCCAGCAGATAGCGGATATAGGCATACGGTTCGAGGCCGTTGGCCTTGGCGGTTTCAATCAGGGAATAACAGGCGGCGCTGGCGCGCGCGCCATGCGGGGTGTCGGCAAACAGCCAGGCTTTGCGGCCCACGGCAAAGGGACGGATGGCGTTCTCCGCCAGCACATTGCTGATATGCAGGTCGCCGCGTTGGCAGTAGCCACTCAGGTATTCCCACTGGTTGAGGCAGTATTCCATCGCCTTGCGGGTGAGGCCGCCTTTCATCACCTTGCCGACCTGCGTTTCCAGCCAGGTTTTCAGTTCGTTGAGCAGGGGCACGCTCAACTGCTGGCGCAGGCGGTATTTCTCCGCCGTGTCCAGACCCTTGATGTTGTCCTCGATGCGGTAGAGCCTGCGGATCATGCCCAGGGCAATATCCGCCAGGGTGGGTTTGCCACGGGCCTGTTTGCCGCCCGCCGCCTTGACGGCCTCCACGAACTTGCGGCGGGCATGGTCCCAGCAGCCAATGCGGGTGATGGCGTTGTTGCGGCACACGGCGGCGTAACCGGAATAGCCGTCGGCCTGGAAAATGCCGTGGAAGTCCATCAGTAGGCGTTCGGGGACGCTCCCCGCCCGGCTGGGGTCGTATTCAAACAAGACCGCCACCTGGTTCGGCGGGCCGCCCCGCACCACCCACATCCATTTGTCGGCCTGGGCGGTTTTGCCGTCCTCCTTCAGCACCTGGATGCGGGTTTCATCGCCTTGCAGGTAAGCGCCGCTGTTCTGGGTTTCGCGCAGCAGGTTGAGCAGGGGTTTGAAGCTGTCCTCCAGACGGATGATCCAGTGGGCCATGCTGCTGCGGCTGAGTTCCGCGCCGTGGCGTTTGAAAATGCCCTCCAGGCGGTACAGGGGCAGGCCATCGGCGTATTTGGCGATGATGACCTGCGTCAGCAGGTTGAGGCTGGCATGGCATTTGCCCAACGGATGGGGCGGACGGGCGGCGGCGACCAGCGTTGGCCCGCCATCTGCCGTTGCCGGGGCGGGATCCTGGCTGGCCCCGGCGGCAAACACGGCTTTTTCCTGCCAGTATTCCAGCACCACCAGTTGCGCCGGGATGTAGTCCAGCTCTTCCTTGACCTTGGTGAAAAACGTGCGGGTCGCCCCGGCTTTTTCCGCATCACCCAACAACAGCTCCACCCGTTGGCGCTTCAGCCCGGGCGGGAAGCCGCGCTGGCGTTGGCTGGGGCGGGGCCTGGCGGGTTCCGCCTCCGGCAGTCGTCCGGCGATGTCCTCCAGCGCGGTTGCCAACTCGGCTTCATCAAACAGGTCAATCTGGAAGGGGAGCTTTTCAGACTGGGCGCTAAACCGCTGTATTTTGGCCAGGCGCAGCATTTCTTCCAGGAGCTGGATATGGTGGTCACGCTGTTTCAGGACGGCGGCAAATTCCGCCTCTTGCTGCGCCAGCAACTGGCGCAGGCGGGCAGCGTCCAGGTCGCTATGGGATGTGGTTTTGGGGGCTGGCGGCGGTGCTAAATCCATGGGTTAAATGATAACAAAATCATCAGGATAAGTCGCTAAAACAGCGCCCCGTAGCACAACTTTTTATGCCCTTTGAGCAGGCTGATGTCATAACCGTCCAGCAGCCAGTTGATCTGCTGGGCCGTCAGCGCCATCACCCCGCCATCCCCCGTTTGCGGCCAATGGAACTTCTCTTCCGCCAGGGCTTTGTAATACAGCACAAAGCCATTGTCTTCCCAATACAGGCATTTGATTTTCGTGCGCTGGCGGTTGGTGAAGGCGTACAGCGCCCCGGCAAACGGGTCGTGGCCCAATTCCTGCGCCACGATCGCCGCCAGCCCCTGGGCGGCCTTGCGGAAATCAATGGGCGGGCGGTAAAGGTAAATGTCCGGCATCTCCCCGGCGGGGCGGAAATAACGGGCCATTACAACTGCCCCAGCAACCGGCGCAGCAAGGCCACATTGCCGGGGTGGATATTCCTGATCACCAGGCCATTCGGCAGGGACAGCTCCAGGCCATCGCCCGTCCGGGCGTCTGTCCCCGGCTGCGCCGGGCGGACAGTCACGAAACCGGAAGGCTCTGGCAATACCGGGCGTTTGCCATCCCCGGGCGGCTTGCCCGCCGTACCGCATAATTTGCGCCGCCAGTAGACAAAGCCGTGGTAACTCAACTGTTCCTGTTCACAATACTGGACTCCGGAAAGGCCGGAGGACTGGAAGCGTTGGAGCTGGGCTTGCCAGTACGCCAGACGCCCATCTTGACCTGGATTCATCGTGTTCTCCCATGCAATCTGTTGCTGATGGGCTGAGTGTCCGGGATTACGTGGGGCGCTGAAAGGAGGGGGATTTAGAAGCGCTTACGCAGTAAACAGCGTTTGATCCAGCAAACCCTGTTCGCGGGCGATTTCCGCCGCCAGTTTGGGGTTGCCCGCCGCCAGCCATTGCAGGAAAGGTTTCGGGTCGGCCTCATATTCGGCGGCGAGTTTGGCGGCTTCCTCCCAACCGTTTGGCTGCCACCAGCGGTCGGCAAGCCACAAGTCGCTGGCTTGCAACCCGGCGTCGCGCCGTTCCCCGAAGCTTTGCGCGGTGAAAAACTCCTGTAGCAACTGGTGGGAAAAGCGCACGCTGTCGCGGGTCAGTTCCAGCAGGCTGGCGGCGGCAGCAAATTCCAGCCGCGCCAGTGGCATGGTTTGTTCCGCATCAGTGCGAGGCAAGGTGGTGCGGGCTTCTTCCAGTGAACCGGTGCGGCTTTGCAACTGCCAGGCAAGCTGTTTGAGTTCCGCCTGTAACTCGGCCTGATGCGCCTTGGGGTAGTGGTTTTCCGGTTTGGCCTGCACTTCCCGGTAAATCAGGTCTTCGACGAATTCGCTGAACAGTGCGATACGGCTTTGCGGCAGTTGCTGCTGTTCGCTGTAGATCACCACCATCTGAGTCAGCAGGTAGGGGTTCGCCGCCAGTTTCATCAGGCTACGCGGGTCGTTCAGGTATTGCTGCCTGTCGCCATCCCACCAGTATTTATTGTCGCCGGTTTGCCATTCCTGCGGGATTTCGGCCAGCGTCCAGAATTCTTCCCAATGCTGTTGGTGACCACGTTTGATCCAGTCCTGCCAGATGGAACGCATTTCCTCCCCGCCAGCCAGTCGCCAGAACAGGCTTTCCGCCATCTGATGTGCTGTTTCATCTTCGGCAAAGTAGTTGTGCAGGAAATCGTGGATGCGCGGCGGATCAAGCGGCTCGATCGTCAGTCGGTCAAGTTCCTGTTCCAGCGGCCCGCGATAATCGCGCAGGCGGCAGGTCAGCAACACCTGTTCAGTCGGGTAACACTCCAGCCAGCGGCGAACTTGCGGCAGCTTTTCCTCACGCTGGTCGAACGGGATTTCGTTGAGGGCGTCGAACAGCGGCAGCAGGCGTTTGGCCTGCAACAGGGCGTCAAACTGACCAGCCAGACCATCCAACTGTTGCAGCACGAAGTCATGCAGCTCAAGCCCCGGCGCATCCCAGCGATTGAGCGGGATCACCACCGGCAGGATTTGCCCCGGCTGCGCCTGCGCCTTGAGCGCATAATCGGCGGCAATGCGCCACAGGGAAAAGGTTTTGCCCGCACCCGGTTCACCCAGCAGCACCAGCCGTTTGTGTTCGTGGAAGGCGGCAATGACATCATCATGCTCAATGCCCTCGCCCGCCAATTCGGCAGGTTCGGCATACTCGGTGCGTTTGCGGTGACGCAGGCGTGGCGACATGCAGGCAGCGGCAACCCGTTTATGCTCTTTGCGAAATTGCCCTGCCAGCGGGGCGTAAACCTTGCCCGCGAAACGCAGGGCGCGTTCTTCATTGTCGCGCAGCAAAGCTTCCAGATAAGCAGCTTCAGCCTTGCGAATTTCATCAGCAGCATTGCCAGGCAAACGTTTACGGATTTGTGCAAGCACACGCCGCCATTCACTTTCCTTATGCTCTCCGTACAGTTTCGCTGCCTGCAAATCCTTGATCTGAAATGGCAGATTACCTGCATCCGCCAGTACAGGAATGATCAGGACTTTCAGTTCACTGGCGGCGATGAACTCCTTTTCCACCCACGGACGGTCATGCGCCGCAGGCGACACTACTGACAGCATCACCTGACACTGTTGCGCGCTATCCGCCAGCGTATGAATCCAGCGATCACCGGGAAGAATATTTTCCTCATCCAGAAATGCCGAAATGTTCTCAGCCTGCAAACGTTGGTGCAGCTCACGCGCCAATGCCTGACCGTTCGCGCCATCGCGGGGGTAGCTGATGAAGACTGGTGGTTGCGACATGATTCCCGGTAAGCCCCTGTAAAACTCCTGATGAATTAATAGCAGAATTTGCGCCGGACGGAAACCATAAACAACACTTGTCCCGTAACCCTGTCCAGCCTAGAATGTGTAATTATTTTCAAATTCATACACATCATGGCCATGCGCACCAACATCGTGATCGACGAAACCCTGATGCAGGACGTTCTCAAGGAAACCGGCATCAAAACCAAGCGGGAAGCGGTTGAGCAGGGCTTGCAGCTGTTGCTGAAACTTGCCCGGCAGGCGCGCATCCGCCAGTTCCGGGGCAAGCTCCAGTGGGAAGGAGACCTGGATGAGATGCGGCAGGACAAGGCATGATCTTTGTCGATTCCAGCGTCTGGATAGACTATTTCAACGGTAAATCCACCCCACAAACCGACTGGCTGGATTATTTGCTGGGAACGCAGCCCATCGCTACCGGGGAGTTGGTGCTGACCGAAGTCCTGCAAGGCTTCAGACTGGACAAGGATTACCGGCAAGCGAAGGAACTGCTGCTGGGGTTGGACTATTTCCCCATGCTCAACCAGCCTCTAGCCCTGAAAAGCGCAGATAATTTTCGCGCCCTGCGCAAACGTGGTATCACGATACGCAAAACCATTGATGTGCTGATCACCACCTTCTGTATCGAAAAGGGTCTGCCCCTGCTGCAATCGGATGGCGATTTCCAGCCCTTCCATGACCATTTCCAGCTCAAGAATGCCCTGCCAAAACATTAAATCAACTACGCAGGGATAAATCAGTCACCCAGCAACTCACACCCCGGTAGTTTCGCCGCCTTCTCATCAAACGTCAGCATCGCGGTACACCCGCTACGCTGGTAACGGCTGGCCATCAGGCAATCAGCAAAGTCGGCATTGCTGTTTTTTAGGACTTACGCATTGACGGCGGCCTGAAATTGTGGGTTGAGGTGCTGCTTGCCTTGCATGAAGCGGCTGACAAAAGCAGCCACAGCATCCGTGTACAAGTCGCGTTGCCATTGGTAGGCGTTGCTGATGATGTCAACAAACTGCATCTGTTGCAGGTGGACATAGCTGCACAAGGCGGCAAAGATATGGTTACGTATCGGGACGTTGCCGCGTACCTGGAATTTCTCGATATGGCAGACCTGCTTGATCATGCGGTGGTATTGCTCAATCTGCCAATGCTGGTCATGCAGGGTCTGGAAATCCGCTTGCTGGAAGGTGTCATAGGCGTCAGCATTCGGGAGGAAAACCACGTAATGGCGCAGTTGGTCTTTTAACTGCGTCCGAAACAGCTTTACCTCGCCAAATTCGCGTAACCAGACCCTCAGCCCGTCAGCAGGGATGTCCAGTTTCTGTACCTGCACCCATGACCCCTTTTCGGTGGATACCCGGCGGTTGCTTTCCACAGCGAACAGGAACCCCATGCGGTGGTTTCTTACCGTTTTGAGGTTGCCCACACAGGAATACCAGCTATCCCCGGTCATGAAGGCGGGTTGCAGCCCCCATGCCAACACGTCCTCCAGCATGTCGAGGAAATAATCATTCTTGGTCTTGCCCTCTGCCTTGTCATACACCCGGTAGTTGACCGGCAGGCTGCGCCCTTGCGGGTCACTGTAATACAACGTGATCAGGTTCAGCCCCTTGACCACCCGGTGGTGCTTGCCTGACCAGAAGTGTCCAACCAGCTCCATATGCTGGCTGTAGGGTTTGTCCAGCGTACTGTCATCCACATTCAATGTCCCGCCCACCAGGTTCAGCAGCCGCGATGCTTCGTTGAACAGGTCTTTTGGCTCATAGGCTTCCCGCAACAGGAAGCGGTTTACACTGTCATGCGAGATGCCCATCACTTCCGACAGGCGGGTGCAGGTGCTTGATTTCGGTTCACTCATCAGAAACCCCATGTACATTGGCAGGGTGCAATTGGCTGTCGGTGGGCGTTTGGGCCTTCTTATCATTGGCTTTTATGTCGCGTGAAAAACTTATTCCTGACACAGACAGGGCTGCTTCGTCAATGCGTAAGTCCTATTTTTGTAGTAATGCAGCGCCTGTTCCAGTGATTCTTCCAGTTCGATCTCGACATCACGGCTTTCCAGCAAAGCCTGAAACACGCCAATGACGGTCGTCTTGTCACGTTTGCCATAGCTGCGCAACACCCATTCGGTTTCGAGGATGGCCAGCAGGCTGATACGCACCGGTTCACCCTCCGCAACGGCTTGCTGGATACGCTGGCGGGCAATGGCGGCCTGCCGAGGGTCGTCGTTTAGCAGATAACGCACCAGTACGTTGGTGTCGAGGCCACAGACCATGCGTTATTTCCAGGGATTCATGTCGTCCAGCGGGATCGGTTTGTTGCCGGGCTGGTGCAGCATTCCGTGCAGGTCAAGGATGCTGCGGCGTTTAGCGCGCAGGATCACAGTGCCATCCGACAACAGGGTGAACTGGATTTTGTCTTTGGGCTGCAAATCCAGCGCATCCCGGATGTCCTTGGGGATGGTGGTCTGGCCTTTGCTGGTGATGGTGGCGGTTGACATGCTGTTTAGGTGATTTACCTCAAAGACATTACCCAAAAACAGGGCGAATCAGAATGTCCCATTTTGGTAAAGCAGCATTTCTTTCCAGCCTCGCCTCAACAGCCTCCATAGCTTTTTTGCTGAGGGTCACACCCTTCTCATAAACCTTGCGACTGAATTCGACCATGGGGTTGATGCCTTTCCAGGTCATGGTTTTTGCCCATTCCAGCAGGGTTTCGGCATCCTTGAGCTGGGTGCCGTTCCAGTGTTGTTCCAGAATCCCCCAGCAGCGTTCAATCGGGTTGTACTTGCTGTGGTAAGGCGGGTAGTACAGCAGGTGGACTGTCTTACCGGTATGGTTGGCGAATTCCACCATGCGCTTGAGGAATTGCGTCCTGATCCCGCTGCTTTCCGGGCCATTGTCCGCTTTGATCTGGATGCACTGGCAGGCGTCCTTGTCAGCAGAAGGCATCTGTTCCCATACCCGGCACAGGGAATCCACGATGAAGTCACTGGTTTTGCTGGAACTGCCGAAGGTCAGGTAAACCTGCCCACTGTCCTCATCCAGTACGCCAAAAGGGATGTATTTCTCTTTGCAGCCCATCTCATGGTCAGCGGCTTTATTGTCACCCCGTGTTTTCCCGCCCCGTGAGTAGTCACCGATGTTGACGGTCGCCTTGCAGTCCATGCTCAGGCGTTTGACCGCCCCATCGGCAAACTGCCCATCGTTGGCCTGGATATTGGCGAAGATGGCGTCGGTTTCTGGAATTTTTTTTGCGGCTTGGCTTTCTCCACCTTGCGCAGGCGGTAGCCATTCCGGTTGAGTATCCGCGCCATGGTGCTGGGGGCGGGCACTTGTCCACCGCTGAAACCCATGGCCTGTAACTGCCGGATGGCTTCCGCCGCCGTCAGGCGGGTGTAGGCGATGCTGCTGCGGAATGTCGGGTCTTGCTGGCTATGTGCTTCCGCCAGCGCCAGCAAGGCGGCTGCCGCTTCCGGCTGGGTTTCCTCCCAGCGCTTCTGGCCACAATACGCCGCCTGCGCACCCACGCAAACCATGCCGCTGCGCTGTTCCTCCAAACCCAACTGCACCCCCTCCCGACCCCAGCCAAAACACCTTTCAGTCTGGCGGGCGTTGCCTGCACAATATTTCCGGCTCATGTCCGCCTGGAACGCACGGCGGGTGCTGCCAGACATTTTCGAGGCCGCCAGTTTCAGGTCGGCTATCTGGGATTCACTCAGGATCGGGTTAGCTGTTTGGGGTTCGGGGGGCATGGGGATAGGGACTCCGCTTGTCGATAAGACAAGTGTAGCCATTGCGGGGGAATCTTTCAGGGAAATCCCCTTACCTCTATTCCTTACCTTCTAAATTATAGTAAGGAATGAGTCGGGGGGGGTAAACCTACTTCGCCTTCAGCAGCAAACCGTCATCAATCGCGATATACCGCGTCGCCGCCTGAATCAAGGAATTCGCCGTCAGCCCCGGCACGCCATACGCCTCGGTTTCCACCCCATAACGCTCGTTCGCCCGCTTCAGCAACAGGTCGAAATCGCCATCGCCGGAAGCCAGCACGATGATGTCGGTATTGGCGGCGGCTTCGATCACGTCCAGCGTGATGCCGACATCCCAGTCGCCCTTGGCAGAACCGTCGCTGCGCTGGATGTAGGGTTTCAGCTTCACCTCGAAACCAATGGCGCGCAGGATGTTCTGGAACTGCTTCTGCTTTTCGTCACCACGCCCGATGGCGTAGGCGCACGCCTGCACCACTTGCCGCCCGGCAGTCGCCCGCGCCCAGAAACGGTTGTAATCAAAACCGCGCCCGTAGGCGTCGCGGGTGGTGTAGTAGATGTTCTGCACATCGACAAACAGGCTGACTTTTCTCACAGGTGGATGCTGCTCACTTGGTGGTATGGTTGTTGATTTGATAATGTTTTAGTACAAGATTGAAGTTTGGGCAACGGTAGCTGCAAAAGGTAAGCGCAGCGCAAAACGACTGCGGCGCAACATAACGCTAAGCAAATGAATCTCTTTTAAATCATTTGTTTGACAGGGATTAGACGCATGAAGAGACGGGTTTCTCAACAAGGCTTCAGGCCGCGAATATACTTAGCGCTTTAGTCAAGTATTCAGAGGTGTCCGGCTGATGTCCAATGATAACAATGTTCGACCTGCTGACGCTGGCGCTACCTGCCAAGACCCGCCATCAGCTTGGGAACAGTCTTGCCCGCCCAGCCTGATTCCCGAAAACCGGACGATTGAAGTTTACTTGGGTGACACATTAATTGCCCGCAGCAACAGCATTATCCGCGTGGTGGGCGGCCCAGGTGCGCCAGTCACGTTTTACTTACCCCGGAAAGATGTGCGTACCCAATATTTGCAGAGTGAAAACGAGGGTGGCCATTGCCAGTGGCGGGGAGATTCCTGCTACTACACCATCGACACTGGCGCACGTACCTCGTCACGGGCGGCCTGCCATTATGCCAACCCCAGCGCAGCGTTTGTTGCCCTCTCTGATCATGTCTGTTTTCACCCGGCACGTGTTGCCTGCTACATCGACGGGGAGCGTGTCTGGTCACAGCGCGATGACCGCAATGGCAGCTGGATAACGGCGGGTAGAGTTTGTTCATAATCGCCTTGTTTATGGGAATGCAGTTCTATACATTAGCCCCTATTTCGATGAAGAAGAAGGCATCATGTATTACATCGGTGTGCAGCGGGATGTGTGCCCGTTTGTGAAAGTCTGATAACCAGGGAGGATCGTCGTTATGATTTTCATCTACCTACTCAGCGCCTTCCTCATTGTCGGTTTCGTGCTGGCGGCTC
Organism: Thiothrix nivea DSM 5205; assembly: GCF_000260135.1. Lineage (NCBI taxonomy): Bacteria > Pseudomonadati > Pseudomonadota > Gammaproteobacteria > Thiotrichales > Thiotrichaceae > Thiothrix > Thiothrix nivea. Next base: position 3,803,281 of record NZ_JH651384.1, read on the forward strand.
TGCTGCCGGAACGCGCCCGTTGGCTGCTGGCATCACTGGGGCTGTGGGAAACGGTGCAGTCCATCGACGGAGCCATGATGCAACGTTGGATGCGTTGGCTGGGGCAGCTTCTGGTGTTGATGGCGTTGATTCTGGCTATCTCCGTTATGGCCGACCACCCCAAAATATGGTTTGTGCCAGCCGTTCAGGCACTGTTTTTCGGCAGCATTTTGTGGTGGTTGGGTAAGCCAGCACGCAACTAATTCACGGCAATAGCATACTGGCTTGCCGTATAGCACCTTCTCTCAACCCGTAAACGCATCTTTGGAGGCCAGATAGGCCAGCTCTGCCGCTGTACTCTCACGCCCCAATGCAGCGTTACGGTGTGGGAACCGCCCGAAATATTGCACAATTTCACGGTGATGATGAGCGAAACGGGCATTTGCTTCCAACCCCGCGGCTTCAAACAGACGCACCGACTCGTCCTGATCGCCCAGATGTTCGCTGTGCATCAGGGGCATGTAGAGAAAACTGCGGCGCTCTACAGGCAATCGCTGGTCAAAGCCACGGGCTACTGCGTGTTTTGTCACCGCAACCGCTTGCTGTTCGGTGGAAAAACTGTGGGCTTCCCCCCGGAACATGTTCAGCGGAAACTGATCCAGCACGATGCACAGGGCAAGGCAACCTTCCGGTGTTGCCTGCCAATGATCCCACTCGCCCGCCGCCGCTTGCTCCCAATGCGTGCCGAAACGCGCGCGGATGTCGGCATCAATAGCGGGGGTTGATGCAAACCAATGCTGCGGCATGGGCGGCGTGTACCAAAAGGTGAGAATGTCTTCGGGGGTCATGAACTGTTCCTTTTTCCGTTACTTTGAACTTATACAAACTTGAACATCGTCAAATTTACTGTCAAATTCCTGCTTCGCTGGGGCTGGTTTCGTCTTCGGTTTGCACCCAAGGCCAGAGTCTTCCCCTCCACAGGCAGACACCGTGTAACTCACGGCGTAGTTGGCTAAATTAATAGCCGCATTTACGTCCCGATCATGGCTTGCGCCACAGGCCGGGCAATCCCACTGCCGGACGGACAGCGGGAGTTTTTCCCGTTTCTCACCACAGGCGGAACAGGTTTTGCTGCTGGCAAAGAACCTGTCTGCGACAATCACCACACCGCCACGCATTTCTGCTTTGTATTCCAGTTGCCGCCGGAACTCGAAAAAGCCCATGTCACTGACAGCACGGGACAAATGGCGGTTTTTCACCATGCCGGACACGTTCAAATCTTCGATGCTGATGGTATGGAAACGGCGGGTTAAATCGGTGGTGAGTGGGTGCAAAGTATCCTGACGGATGTTGGCAATACGCGCATGGAGCTTTGCCAGTTTTGCCTTGGCTTTGGTGCGGTTGGCACTGCCTTTGACCTTGCGGGACAAGCTACTGGAGAGCCGTTGCAGGCGGGAAAGCAGGGCTTTATGTGGCTTCGCCCCTGCCACCACCTCCCCCGTTGATAGCGTTGCCAGTGTGGATACGCCCAAATCCACGCCTACCACACCTTGGTCTTCGGTGGGTGGCAAGTGATTTTGGTCGGTATCCACGGTGATGCTGGCGAACCACTGGTCAGCAGTGCGGGAGACGGTAGCAGATAGGATTCTGCCGGAAAAGCGTAACGGTTCCCGCATCCGCACTTGCCCAAGGTTGGGAATGCGGATGCGGCAAGCGTCAATGTTGAATTGGTCATTCGTCAGGGTGAAACTGTCACGGCTTTTGCCTTTCTTTTTGAATTGCGGGTACTTTGCCCGACCCGCAAAGAAGTTCTTGAAGCTTGCACCCAGTTGGATAATCGCCATTTGGGGGGCATTTTTGGTGACTTCCAGCATCCACGGGAATTGCTCGCGTTTGATGGCATTCAGTTGTTTGCGGGGTGAAAATTGTGAAGGTTTGGGTTGGCTATTGTCGTCTTTCCATGCGGCGTATTGGGTTTGCCATTCGGCTAATGCCCAGTTGTAGGCAAACCGTGCCGTGCCTGCGGCTTTGGCGAAGTAAGCCGCTTGCTTGTCGTTGGGGGTAAGGCGGATTTTGTGGCTGATGATCATTGGCGTGAATCTTCCACCGCTTGCTTTACGCCGTCCAGCAACTTTTTGTTTTTGTGGGAACGTGAGCCGTACAAACGGGCGGAAAAGACGGTGATGATTTCCAGCACATCCGTTGCCAAGTCCTCTTCAAACGTGGTGTCTTCACCTGTATTCACAATCACCACTTCCACTGCTTTGGCTTCGCAGATGGAAAACACCAGTTCAGCCCCAAAGCGCAGCAAACGGTCTTTGTGAGTGATTACCAAACGCCCAACATGACCCGCAATGATTTCGTTCAACAGGCGTTTCAAGCCCTTTTTGTAGTAGTTCATGCCTGAACCCAAGTCAGACACCAACTCAAATGTCCAGCCTTGTTGGGCGCAATACAATTCCAGCACTTGCTTTTGCCGTTCAAGGCCGTCTTGCTGGTCATGGCTGGAAACGCGGGCGTAGGCAAGCGTCTTACGGACGGATGGGGGCAGAATGCTTGCTGTCGGGTCAATTTGGGAAAGGCGGTAACGGCGTTGGTTGCCTGCCGTCCTTTCTGGGATCAACTTGCCGGACGCTTCCCAACGGCGCAGCGTCATGGTACTGACACCGAGCCAGTCTGCTGCTTCACCAATTGATAGTAACTTATCCATATTGTGCATGTCAGTATAACTATGTATAAGTTTCAAGTGAACTGTAACTTACCCTTATTGGGGAGCAGGGGGAAAATATGCTGGGTAAGCGTAATCGGCCATTACCGGACTGCTTAGACCAACCAGTAACAACAAACTGGAACCCCGCATCATACCACCCTCCTGAACTTACTATTAACTTATACAAAATACCATTCAAATTGAACTAATATTAGCACGATACTTGTACATTATGGATAATCAAGTACAGGAATTGCGGTTTAAGGAGAGGTTATGAATATCAGCATCATTGGCGGCACGGGCTTTGTCGGCTCTTACGTCATCGACGCATTGCTTGATGCAGGGTACGCCCCGCGCGTGCTGGTGCGTTCCGGCAGCGAATACAAACTGACGCAGGCGGAACGCTGTGTCACGGTTCCCGGTGACATCAGCGATCCTGCCGCGCTGGGAAACTGCCTGCAAGGCGCAGATACGGTGATTTACCTGATCGGCATCCTGCGTGAATTCCCCGCCAAAGGCATCACCTACGAGGAAACCCAGTTCCGGGGCGTGGAGCGCACGGTAGCCGCAGCGCAAAAGCAGGGCGTGAAACAGTTCATCCTGATGAGCGCCAACGGCGTGAAGGCAGGCGGAACCGCTTATCAGGACACCAAATTCCGCGCCGAACAATGCGTACAGGCATCCGGGCTGGGCTGGACGATTTTCCGCCCCTCGGTCATTTTCGGCGACCCACGCGGCAACATGGAATTCTGCACTCAACTGGACAAGGAACTGGTGCAACCACCGATTCCTGCCCCGTTGTTTTTCGGCGGCCTGAATATCATGCAGGCAGGCCAGTTCCAGATGGCTCCCGTGCATGTGCAGGATGTGGCGAGCGCCTTTGCCGCTGCGGTGGGCAACCCGGCAGCCAACCAGCGCGTATTCCCATTATGCGGGCCGGATGCGCCAACCTGGAAAGCAATCCTCCAGACCATCGCGCAAGTTGCGGGCGGCAAGGGCAAACTGATGCTGCCTGCCCCGGCGGATGTCATCAAGCTGGTTGCCAGCGTGCTGGATGGGCAAGCGTGGTTCCCGATCACCCGCGACCAGATCACCATGCTGCTGGAAGGCAATACCTGCACTGACCATTCCGCCTGGGGCGTGTTCGGCATCCACCCCAAACGGTTTGCCGTTGAAAACCTCGGCTACTTACAAGGGGTATGACGTCAGCATGTACCGCGCCAAACTCCAGCGACAACTCCAAACCCTCAGCCAGCCCAGCTCCGAAACCGGTTGCTGGGAATGGCAGGGGCAGATTTCCAACAGCGGACGTGGCCGCACCATGATCCAGGATGAAAGTGGCGCAACCCGCACCGTCAGTGCCGAAGACGCCAGCTATATCGCTTTTTTCGGTACTATTCCTGACAAAGCCTTGGTGCGGCAAACTTGCGGCAACAGGTTGTGCATCAACCCTGGGCATCTGGAACTCATGCCGTTGCCGTGATGGGCAGAAACCCGAGCATAAAGCCCGGCGTTTCTGCTGGCGGACGTGCATAATGATTTCACCACGGCTAATATCTTCGCCAGGCTGGGTGGTTTGTGCCTGCTGGCGGCAAAATTGTGCGCACGGGTGGATGTGCACGGGCTTTTCTCAGCCCATCTTTGCTAGACTGGTCTTAACGGGATGATGGGGAGGTAAATCAGGATGGCGTTTCTGGCTTCAATAGGGGTTTTGCTGGTGCTGTTTGGCTTGACAGTGTTGGTCATTGGTAGCGTGCGCCATTTTTTCCCGTTTGTGGAGGACTATATCCCACAGGAATTCAAGAAGCCCCTCTCGATCCAGTTTTCTGCTTACTATTTGTTGGCGGGATTGTTACTGATATTGATCCAGCCTACCTGAGCGGCATGAGTTTTCCCTGCACATTACCCAACAGCGGCGTCTATACTTGAAAAAGTTGTGTTCTGAGCACGCGGGGTATGTATGAGGGAGCAGCGCTTGCGACGGGTGGCGGCTTATCTGGCTGTTGTCCAGTTTTTATTTTTCACGACCTGGATTGTGTATATCGTTTACCTGGGTGACCTGCTCAAGCAGGTGGGGATCGGTGAAGACAAACTGTTGTGGTTTGTATTGTTGGATCAGCTCCTGTTTGCGGTCATGGATGTGTTGATGGGGTTTGCGGCAGATCGCATCCGCTACCTGATAGGGCGGATTGGGCCTTTTATCTTGGGGGTTAATACGCTTTCCTGCATAGGTTTTGTTGCCATGCCGTGGTTGGCTGAAACGGGTAGTTTGGGTGCGCTGGGGCAGGCCGTGTGGGTAGGGGCGCTGGTCTTGTGGGTGGCAACTTCTTCGGTATTGCGCGCGCCGGCTTTTGTGCTGGTGACGCAACATGCAAGCCAGTCGCAGGTTTCGTGGCTGGTGGCGCTAAGTCTGGTGGGGCTGGCTGTGGGTGGGGCCGTGGGGCCTTATCTGGGCGTGGTGCTGAAAACGGTTGACCCGTTGCTGCCGTTTTTGCTGACTGGCGTGACCTTGTGGCTGACGACGGTCGGCCTGATTTTCATGGAACGCTATCTGGCTGAGGGGGGTAAACCTGTTGAACCAGCGCAGCCCCCGCAGACGATTGATGACCCCGCCGCGCGTAAGTTGTTGTTTAGCCTGTTGGCAGGGGCATTGCTGTTGGCATTGGGCTTTCAGGTGCATTTTTTCGTCAACAGCGCAGCGCAATACCTGCAATTTGCCGAGCCGGAAAAGCTGGCCTGGCTGATGCCGGTTTTCTGGATTGGTTTTAATTTGCTGGTGTTTCCGGGCAGTGGTTTAAGCGCAAAGCACGGCCCCTGGCTGGTGATGTTGCTGGCGGTGGTCTTGGGTGTCGTTGGGTTGTGGGTGGCCTCTTATAATTTTGGCCTGGACTCACTCATCATTGCCCAACTGTTGGCAGGTGGGGCATGGGGGGTGCTGTTCATGGCGGGTATATCGGCTTCGTTGCATATTGGTGGGGAAGCACATGGCGGTTTGGTGCTGGGTTCGTGGTTCAGCATGTTGGCCTTGGGTGCGTTGGTGCGGGTGTTGATTGTCTTGAATGGCTTGCCTAAACAGACTGCGTTTGCCGATTGGATGAATGCCTTACCGGCGATTTGCTGGGTGTTGGCGGGCATCTGTTTGTTGCTGGCGCAGCGGTTTTACCAGCAGCACCAGGATCGTTTGGCGGAAAACCGCTTGGGTGCGTAGCGGCTTGCTGGTGTTTACTGTCCGCGCAACATACGCATCAGTACCCTGTCGTGGTCGATTAGGTGGTGTTTCAATGCAGCGCCGATGTGGGCAATTATTAGCAGCGCCAAGCCATAACCGATCCAACGATGCAGGGTTACTACTTGCTCGAACAGTTCCTTGTCCTCGCTAAACAGCATGGGTACGTCGAATAACCCGAAAACGCTCAGGTGGTAACCGCCCAGCGATGAATCAAGATAGCCGGTGACTGGCAGGGTGATCATGGCTGCATACAGCAGCATATGGCCGGTATGCGCGGCGAGTTTGTCGAAACTGCTCATTGCGGCAGGCAAGGGTGGTGGTGGCGTAATGCGCCGCCACGCAAGCCGGATTAATACCAGGACAAAAACCAGTGAACCGAGGCTTTTGTGTAGGTCATAAAGTTCCCATTTTGGGTCGCCGTCAGGCAAGCTGGTCATATACAAGCCAAGCCCGATCAGGCTGATGATGATGGCAGCCATCCACCAATGGATGGCTCGTGTTACTGGGCCATAGCTGTGATCAGTGTTGCGTAGGTTCATGAGTATGTCCTGGGTGTTGTTTGAAAATGACGGTCTGAATCCGTATTAGGGTAGTCTGAATTTTTGGGATTTTCTGTAGGTTCTGCTGGGGTTGGCGAGGGTAACGGAGCTACATTGTACGCAATGCCGAACTCCATAAAACTTGTGTCGGCTAGCATCGCCAAGGGTTGACCCTAAGTTAATTAAGGCGCAGACTTGAGTGCAATAAAACCTATTGGATTATAAGCATTTTCTAATTTTCTGTAGGAGGAGTGGTGAGCTATTGGTATCTCTTATTTCCTGTCGTAGCAGTATTGCTGTTGTGCTTTTCTACGGGTGTCTGCCTCTGGGCTTTCAAAAAAGGGCGCTTCATCACCCTTGAATATCTGTTCTGGCGCAATATGGTGCGTTGGTCTGTGAAAAGCGGACACCTCAAGGAGGAGTTGCTTAAAGAGTCCCGGGGAAGGTTGAGAAAGCGCCAATATCAGTAACAACTTGCCCCAGTCTGGTTCCGCTTTTAGACTAATCGTTTTGCTTTTGCCAGAGCAGGGCAATGGATAGCGGGAGAACCTCATGCTGTTAAAGATCAAGAATGTGCTCGATGCCCAGCGCTTGCAGGAAGTGCAGGAGTTGCTGGCAACCGGCGAATTCGTGGACGGACGTTTTTCCGCTGGCATGGAAGCGGCCAAAGTTAAAAATAATCAGGAGCTTTCCCTCAATAGCCCCTTGCACCGCCGCTTGAATGCCATGGTGATGGGGCCGTTGGTGCAGCATCCCGAGTATCAGGCTGCCGTGTTGCCATTGCGTGTTGCCACGGCTTTTTACGCCCGTTACACACCCGGCATGACCTATGGGTTTCATGTGGATGACCCTGTGATGGGGCCGATGTCGGGACGCTACCGCACCGATGTTTCCACTACTGTATTCCTCAACGACGATTACGAAGGTGGCGAAATTGTCATCCGCACTTCGTATGGTGAAGAAAAGATCCGTGGTAAAGCCGGTGATGCGATTGTTTATGATTCAGGGAGTTGGCACAAGGTCGCGGAAGTGACCGCAGGCACGCGGCTGGTGGCGGTAACTTGGGCGCAAAGTCTGGTGAAAGACCCCTATCAGCGTGAATTGCTTTACCAGTTGGGCAAGGCGCGGGAAGGTGTCATGGAAAAACTGCCACAATCCGATGAAGCCTCTGCCATCAGTACGGTGCATATCAACCTATTACGGATGTGGAGTAATGTATAATTTCCTTTAATAGTTAGCCTCTTGACGGGAAAATTCATTTTTTTGTCTGGAATGCCTGTTGCGGCAAGCTGTTTTCATGCATAAAAATAAGCGGCTTTGGAGTCTGGCTTGCTGGTAAAAGGAGTTTTGCATGGCGCAACTGGTGATGAAACGCGCGTCTTGGTGGGAGTTTAATACGAAACAGGCAATGGTCTGGGTACCGGTTGCCACCCTGCAAATGGGTACGCTGGCGGGTCTGGGTTATTTTTATCACCGCCTAACCGATCTGGAAGCGCAGACGGAAGAACTTTCCAGTTTTGAAGCTGCATCCGGACAATCAGCCCGTACCGCCTTGCGTCAGGCAGACAAGCCCCAGAACGGGTCAGTCAGCGAACGCATCCTCCCCAAACCTGCTGCTGTTCCCCTTCAGATAGCACTGGATCGCCAGGATATTGTAGGCACAATGTCGGCGGGCGCAAGTTTCCTTGCCACGCTGTCACCCCCCCTCCAGCCGTCGGAAAATATTGCGCTAACTGTTGATAACAGGGCAGGGAAAGCGGTTAACAAGGAGGTTCTTCCGGCAGCGAGGGTGGTTAACTCGCCTGCCAAGTCCAGGGCGAATAGTGATGGGGCGAAAGCTAAAAAGGTTTCCACTACCCGCCTAGCACCCGTAACCAGGGCAAAGCGTGTGGGGCGCTCCGTGACAAAGCCCGTGGTTGCTGCCCGCCCGGCCAGCAGTATCCCGAGAGCCGCCACGTTACTCCATGCTGATGTGGAGGCTGCCCGTACCGCTGCGGCTAATCGTGCGGGCTTGTATGGGGTCGATGCCATGCCTCAGCTGCCAGAGCTGAGCCTGGAAGAGGCGGCGTTGCCGCCAGTGGTTCAGGCAGTTGCCGTGGTCGAGCCTGAAGCAGTTAGTTTGCCTGTTCCCGCGCCGCCCACAGCCAGCAAAAAGCCTTTGCCGGTTGGCACGGTTACCTGGGTTTATCTGGGTGAGTTGCGGGCTTACGGTTGGCATGGGCAGCGCCTGCATGTTGCGCCGGATAGTGGTTTACCGGTGGTGGGAGACAGCTATCATACCCAGGAATTGCACGGCCTTTATGATCGGCCACATGGCAACCGCGCCATGGGTGGTTTCCAGCAAGGGGATTTGATCACTATCTTGGAGGTGGTGCATGAGCCCAACAATGGTGTTTGGGCCAAAGTGCGCAAAGTGCAGTCGGTTGGACGGGTCAATCGTTAACTTTACTGGAAGAAAGTGCTGGAGATGAGAAAAGCCGCTGAAGAGCGGCTTTTTTACGTATATGCAGGCTGTGTGACCAGCTTATTTCCAGAAATTGGCTTCGGTTGAAGCGATTTCGCGGACTTGGTTGGTCAGTTCCTGATAACGCTCACGGTAAGCTTTCCATTCACCAACATAGTATTCTTCAGCGTTGAATTGGCCAGATTGTTCATACGCAATGAATTTTTTCTGCATTTCCAGCATTTCGCTAATCAGCTCTTGCTTTGTGCTCATGTCCGATGCCTCTCTATATAAAACCAGAATCCTGTCGGGCAGGATAAACGGATTGGGGTAAAAGGGGGAATACCCCCTTTCGGATAGGATTAGTAACCGCCTTTGCGGTTGGTAGCTGGCAGGCCAGCGACTTTCAAACCTTGCTTGCTAGGTGCGCGCGGGAACAGGTTGTACATGTCCTTGCTGCTCAGCTTTTTGTTGTCCCACTTTTCAGCCATGGCTTTCTGGATGATGCGTTCCATCGGCTGGTTGCCGTTGTTATTGATGTATTCATCGCGCAGGAAGTTGATAACATCCCAGTGCTTGTCAGTCAGTTCGCCGATGCCTTCTTCGTTGGCGATGACCTGGGCAACTGCTTCATTCCAGTCAGTCAGATTGACCAGATAGCCTGCTTCTGTGGTTTCGATGGTTTGACCGTTTACTTCGTAAGCCATTGTTTCCTTCCTCAAAACTTAAATGAACGGGTTCATTTCAGTGAAATACTTGACCGCAAAATTATACTGTACGGCGTGCTATCTCCCATTCCTCAAAAGGGATACGTGAAACGGGCGGGAGCTATTCCGTTGGTTTTAGGGTTTTTATGCCTTTGTGGGGCATGAACAGGCCGCATCCCAGTTTACGCCCACCACCCAGGCCATATTGTTGCAGGCGGATGGAAGGGTCATTGTCCAAGTCGGCAATCATCAGGTGGCGGGTGTGCAGGATACCATCCGGGGTGCTGATGGTATGGCTCTTGCCGCACATCATTTTCTTGACCTTGAAGCCGGCAATGTCGCGGACTTCCTTGGCCATGCGTTGCAGGAAGTCGGGTTCTTCCTCAGTCGCGTCCGACAAGACATAACGGGCGAAAATGACGGAGGCGTTGATCAGAGTTTTTTCCTTGCCTTCGCCTACAGTCAGCGCGTGCCCATCAATATCCAGCGTTGCGCCTATTAATGCCTGGGCATCCTGTAGGCGGTGCTTGGGGATGCGTAATGCCATGCGGGTGCGGCGGGAGGGCAGGAGCAGCTGGTTTGCAGCATCTTCCGGGCGTAACCAGCCATTGCCACTTTCGGCAACATGGATGGTGTGGATCCCTGCGACATCTTCTTCATGGAACCAGGGTAGCGCGTCGTGGATTGCCTGCGATAACGGCCAGGCATGATCCAGTGGCAACTGCTTGCACTGGATGGCGAAGCTCAGGTCGAGAACGTCATCCGGCGCTTGATAGGGTAGGGTCTTATCTTCATCTTCCTGCCAGAACATGCTTTACCTCGCCGAAGAAAATGCGATTTCCAGCTGGTCATACCAGTCATCTGGGCGGTCACTGTAACCGGGCGGCTCAATGTCGATCTGGAAAAAAATGGAACCGGTTTCCAGTGCACGCTTTTGCACGGTGGTTTTCAGTTCCTCGAAGGTGCTGATCGCTTCACCTTCTGCCATCAGAATCTGGCTCAAACTCAGCATGTTGTCTCCTAAAGTGTCAGGTCGGTATTGGCTACCCGGTCGTAATAACGTCCCCGGTAGAGCAGGCGCTTTTGTTCGGGTTCATCACTGTCTGTGAATGCAGTCCGGCAGTGCAGGACGTTATTGCATATCAGGCCTTCGCCCGCCCGCAATGTGTACCTTATTTTATAAGGTGAGTCCTGTTGCCATAAATTCAATAGGAATGCTTCAGCTTCTTTGGTTGCTGTGTCATCGCGCCAGATGACATTGCGTTGGCGGGCAGAGTAGCGCATGTGCAGGTTGCCCGCCGGGGTGATGCTGAAAACCGGGCCGGACTGTTCCGGGCGCACTACTTCGCCGTTCAGTATATTGGCTGGGATGGTGAGCGCCTGTGGGTGCGTGAGTGCGGCAATCCACTCGGGATTGGCGTCACGCAACAGGATGTAGGCAATATCGTGATCCATCAACCAGCTTTCACCGCCTTCAATGGCCTGCTGGGCGCAATGTAGCACCATGCCGTGGATTTGCTCTTCCGGCAGGTTGTAGTAACCGTCGGTATGCCAGCTTAGCTTTTTATCGGTATAGGGGATGTAATCGTGTTGCCCGGCATGGGTAGTGACATGCAGGGAAGTGAGGCTATCTTCGTCGGCGCACAAGTTATTATCCAGGCGGTACAGTCCTGCTGAGGCTCCCAGCCGATGGACGGAACGCTTGCTGCGTAGATCCCCTTGCTCAAAGTGATAGAGCGCCATGTTGTGCTGGCGGCAGGTCGTTTGGATACGCTCAAGTTCCGCCGCTGAAGGGGATTCTGGCGTAGTAATCGGCGTCAATAGGCTTTCGGTAGACAAAGGGTACGCAGATAGTTTTTTTTCGCGCCACTGCTGATAGGTTTCCAAGTCATTGATGTTGAAGGGTGATGGGGTCATATGCTGGATCCTGCCTAATCCACTAGGATTGATTGGCTATTTGCAATATTAAAAAATGCGAATATGCTATTGTACCGCTCTTGAGGCACTTATGACGGTTATGTTGTAGACCTATCCCCTTGGGGATACAGCCCGGATTCAGGTAGCACCCCATGGGTGAGATTCTCTGATCAGGATGCTACGCATACACTTAGCGCACTCGTAACTTGAGCAAACCAAGTTCTGTTAATTGTTTACTTTTTCGTCTGACCGTCTGATTTGTAGAGCACGTGTCAGAGGGAAACGCCATAGATCGTTTTACTGAGGAGGCAGGTATGGCAACGAAACATTATCCAACGCCGATGCTAGACGTGCTGGAAGAAGGCCCATGGCCTAGCTTTATCAGCGGCTTCAAGAAACTGCGCGATGAGCATCCAGATGAGCGCATCCGTAATGTCATCAATGGCCTGATGGGTCAGTTGGAACATTCCTACGAAACCAAAATGGGTTACTGGAAGGGTGGTACCATCTCTGTCTTCGGTTACGGTGGCGGCATCATCCCGCGCTTCTCTGAAGTCGGTCATATGTTCCCTGAATCCAAAGAATTCCACACCCTGCGTGTCCAGCCGCCAGCAGGCAACTACTACACCACCGACATGCTGCGTCAGCTGGCTGATAGCTGGGAAAAATGGGGTTCCGGCCTGCAAACTTTCCACGGCCAGACCGGCAATATCATGTTCATCGGCGCGAATAGTGTCAACTACCAGCATTTCTTTGATGAAATCAATGAATACGGCTGGGATCTCGGTGGCGCTGGCCCTTGCGTCCGTACTGGTATGTCCTGCGTGGGTGCTGCCCGTTGCGAAATGTCTAACTGCAACGAACATGCGATCCATCGCCGTCTGATGAATAACTTCACTGACGACGTGCATCGCCCTGCGCTGCCTTACAAGTTCAAGTTCAAGGTTTCCGGCTGCCCGAACGACTGCCAGAACGCTATCGAGCGTGCTGACTTCGCTGTTATTGGTACCTGGCGTGACGACATGAAAGTCAATCAGGAAGCCGTCAAGGAAATGATCATGAAGAAGGCCAAGGAAATTGGCAAAGAAGGTGATCGTTCCGCAGGCCGTCAATACATGTTCGACAACGTTATCAGCCGTTGCCCAACCCAGGCTATCAAGCTGAATGACGACGACACTATCACCGTTGACAACAGCAACTGCGTGCGCTGCATGCACTGCCTGAACGTCATGCCAAAAGCACTGCAAGTCGGCGATGACAAGGGCGTAACCATCCTGATCGGTGGTAAGCGTACCCTGAAAATCGGCGACCTGATGGGTACTGTAGTTGTGCCATTCATGAAGCTGGATACCGAAGAAGATTACGAGCGCATCGTTGAGATGGCTGCCGAAATCATCGACTTCTGGGCTGAAAATGGTCTGGAACATGAGCGTTGCGGTGAAATGATCGAGCGTATCGGTTTGGTGAACTTCCTGGAAGGCATCGGCATCGATCCGGATCCAAACATGATCAAGCAACCACGTAACGTTTCTTACGTGCGTACTGACGGTTGGGATGAGGCCGCTGAAGAGTGGTTCAACCGCAAGCGTGAAGAAAAAGCTGCCGCTTAATGGCATCGTTGGCAGGGTGGGGTAGCCCATCCTGCCGACCTGAATTCGACGATATTTTATAAAGTAATTCTCTGACGGAGGCTTTGCAATGGCCGCACCAGAAATGCGCGATCCTATTGAATCTGGATGCCCGGACGGTTTCCAGTACATGCACCCTGTTATGCGCCGCAACTACGGTCTGTGGGCATACCATGAAGACCCACGCCCAGGCGTGCTGGTTCACGTTTCCAAAACTGGCGAAAAAGTCTGGACTGTTCGTGCAGGTACCCAGCGTATTCTCGACGTGTTCACCCTGCGCAAGCTGATGGACATCGGCGATACCTACGGTGATGGTTACGTTCACTTCACTATCCGTTCCAACATCGAATTCGTTGTGGATACCGAAGCGAAGGTTGAGCCGCTGGTCAAAGCACTGGAAGACGCTGGTTTCCCGGTTGGCGGTACCCGTAACTCCGTTACCTCACTGTCCCATACCCAAGGCTGGCTGCACTGCGACATCCCTGGTACTGACGCTTCCGGCGTTGTGAAAGCCATGATGGATGAGCTGCTGCCTGAGTTCAAAGCGTGGAACATGCCTAACCGTGTTCACATCACCACCTCCTGCTGCCAGATCAACTGCGGCGGCCAGGGTGACATCGCGATCAACGTACAGCACGTCAAACCACCCAAAATCAACCACGCGCTGGTTGGTAACGTGTGCGAACGTCCTTCCGTTGTTGCGCGTTGCCCGGTAGCAGCTATCCGTCCTGCGATGGTTGATGGTAAGCCTTCTCTGGAAGTTGATGAGAAGAAATGCATCTGCTGCGGTGCTTGCTACCCGCCTTGCCCACCAATGCAGATCAACGATCACCAGTACACCCAGCTGGCTGTCTGGATCGGTGGTAACCACTCCAATGCCCGTGGCAAGCCTACCTTCCAGCGTCTGGTTGCTGCCGGTATCCCGAACAACCCTCCTCGCTGGCCTGAAGCCACCGCGATCGTCAAGAAGATCCTGGCTTGCTACAAGGAAGGTGCGAAAGATTGGGAACGTATCAACGAATGGGTTGAGCGTATCGGTTGGCCACGTTTCTTCGAAGTGACCGGTCTGCCGTTCACCAAGTACCACATCGACAACTGGCGTGGTGCACGTGCGAACCTGAACTCTTCCACCCACATCCGTTTCTGATCTGACCGGCACGAGGAATAGACAGAATGAAATACACAATTCTGGTCAACGAAGGCCCTTATCAGCACCAGTCTGCTGATTCCGCCCTTCAGTTTGCCCGTGCCGCGCTGGAGAAGGGACACGAAATCTTTCGTGTCTTCTTCTACCATGACGGTGTAAACAACGGTACTCGCCTGACAGTTCCACCTGCTGACGACCGTCTGATCCAGAAAGCTTGGACAGAGCTGGCTGAAAAGCACGGTCTGGATCTGGTTATCTGTATCGCAGCGGCACAGCGCCGCGGCATTATGGATGCAGACGAAGCCAAGCGTCAGGGTCTGGACGCCAACAACATTGCGCCTGGTTTCCGGATTTCCGGTCTGGGTCAGCTGGTTGAAGGTGGTATCCAGTCCGACCGTCTGGTTGTGTTTGGCGATTAAGGAGAACTGCGATGTCTACCAAGAATTTTCTGTTCGTAAACCGCAAGGCTCCTTACGGCACTGTATACGCGCTGGAATCACTGGAAGTCGTACTGATTTCCGCTGCATTCGAGCAAAACGTCAGCTTGGCTTTCATTGATGACGGTGTTTACCAGATCACCAAAGGCCAGAACAGCAAGGGTATCGGCATGAAGAACTTCTCGCCGACCTACCGTGCGCTGGGTGATTATGACATCACTAAGCTTTATGTTTCCAACGAGTCTTTGGCAGAGCGTGGCCTGACGGTTGATGACCTGATGGAGCTGACTTACGAAGACGCTGACGACGATTACGCTGAAAAGCCTTCCATCATTCTGGTCAACCGTGACGAGATGGCTGCGATGATGGCTGAGCAAGACGTAGTTCTGAGCTTCTAACGGAGGATTTGAAAAATGGCTATGTTGCATATCGTAAACAAGTCCCCGTTTGAACGTGTGGCTTTCGATTCCTGCCTTGCTCATGCACGCGCAGGTGATGCGATCCTGATGATTGAAGATGCCGTGGTCGGTGCAGTCGATGGATCAAGCTTTGCCGGTAAGCTGAAAGCGGCAATGGCTGACAAGTCCGTGTATGTGCTGGGTGCAGACCTGGCAGCGCGCGGTCTGGAAGGCAAAGCAATGGAAGGTGTAACTGTTGTTGATTATGCAGGCTTTGTTGACCTGACCGCTGACAACGACCGCACCCAAAGCTGGTTGTAAGTTTTAAACAATTTTTAGACAGGAGGCCGATCATGGCACTGGAAGTAGGTGGTAAATCCATTCCTCTGGACGAAGAAGGTTATCTGGAAAATCTGAGCGACTGGACTCCGGAAGTTGCGGCAGCTCTGGCAACCGCAGAAGACGTTACCCTGACTGACGAACACTGGGAAATCCTGAACTTCCTGCGTGAGTACTATGAAGAGTACCAAATCGCTCCGGCAGTTCGCGTTCTGACCAAAGCCGTTGGCAAGCGTCTGGGTGCTGACAAGGGTAACTCCAAGTACCTGTACAGCCTGTTCCCATACGGCCCTGGCAAGCAAGCATGTAAATATGCTGGTCTGCCGAAGCCAACCGGTTGCGTGTAATCCGCAAACCGGCAGGTTGGTCGCAAGACATTGAAGACAGCTCCGGTTCGCCGGAGCCTCTTCTTAAGCTTTGATTTGCCATTCCGCAAGACAAATTTTCAGAAGAGAGAATCTGGAATTCAGGAGTACGCAGTGACATTCGTAAGTATCCTTTACGGACTGTTGTTTTGGGCGGCAACGTTAATCCTTGTTGTTGGTGTCGCCATGAAGGTTCGCCAATACTGGAACACACCAGCCCCGTTGAAAATCCCGACTACGCCAGCACCTGTTACCCAGGGCGGTGTGGTGTGGCGCATGTTCCGCGAAGTCGCTTTCTTTGAAAGCCTGTTCCGTTCCAACAAGATTTTGTGGCTGTTCGCCTTCCTGTTCCACATGTCTTTGTGGCTGGTATTGATCCGTCACAGCCGTTATTTCGTTGGCATGAATGATTTTCTGGTGTTCATGCAGCCGTTTGGCCGTTATGCAGGCATCACCATGGTGCTGGGTTTGGCTGGCTTGTGGGCGCGCCGCTTCCTGGTTGACCGGGTACGTTATATTTCTGCTCCATCTGATCATCTGATGCTGGCGCTGCTGATTGCCATCGGCATGAGTGGTTTGATGATGAGCTTTGTCTCCCATACTGATGTAACCCAGGTCAAGGCGTTCTTTGGTGGCATGTTGACGTTTGGTTTCTTCGGTGAGGAAGGCGGTTTGCCTGCTGATCCGATTGTGTTGGTGCACCTGTTGTTGGTGGCCATCCTGATGATCATCTTCCCGATCAGTAAATTATTGCACGCGCCAGGTGTGTTCTTCAGCCCGACCCGTAACCAGGTGGATAACCCGCGTGAAAAGCGCCATGTTTCCCCTTGGGCATTGGAACTGGAACGCCAGGGAAAAACTTTCCTGAGCGAACTGAATAAATGAGCGTGTGACTGATCCGATTTGAGAGGCATCTATTGTGGCTGATTACGAGATTCCAAAACTGACTGGCGAAGGGTTCGTGGAAGTTCCTGCGGTGCAGGACGATACCATGAAGGGCACTGGCCCATTCATTGCCAAGCAGGATTTCCAGAAGGCAATGGGTTTCCCGGTCGATTTTGATGCGGTCGGTGATCTGGTTCCCAACTGGAAAGAGCGTGCGCTGGACAAACTGTCAGATTTGCGGGGCCGTTATCGCTCTTTACAGGTTTATCTGGATATTTGCGTCAAATGTGGCGCGTGTACCGACAAGTGCCACTATTTTATTGGTACACATGATGCTAAAAATATGCCGGTCGCCCGTCAGGATTTACTGCGCAAGGTTTACCGCCGTTACTTCACGTTCGCTGGCAAATATTTCCCGAAACTGGTTGGCGCGGTTGATCTGACTGAAGACGTGGTGCGTGACTGGTATAACTATTATCACCAGTGCTCCCAGTGCCGCCGTTGCTCTGTGTTCTGCCCTTATGGTATTGATACAGCTGAAATTTCCATGGCTGCGCGGGAAATCCTTGACCATATCGGCATGGGTTCCAAGTACAACAACGAGATCATCGGTAAGGTCTTCAAAATCGGTAACAACCTCGGTTTGCCTGAGCTGGCGCTTGATGACACGCTGCTGGGCATCGAAGAAGATGTGTTTGATGACACCGGTATTGCTGTCCGCTACCCGATGGATCTGGAAGGTGCGGAAATCCTGCTGGTTACGCCGTCTGCCGACTTCTTCGCTGAACCACATATTGATGGTTTGATCGGCTATGGCAAGGTGTTCCACGAAACCGGCGTGACCTGGACATTCAGTTCATATGCTTCTGAAGCCGCCAACTTCGGTATGTTTATCGGTTCTTACGAAAACATGCGCCGGGTTTCCATGCGTATCCGCGAAGCGGCGATCAAGCTGAAAGTAAAACGTATCGTGTTCGGCGAGTGCGGTCACGCTTGGCGCGTTGCCTACAGCTTCCTGAATACGCTGGCTGGCCCATTTGATTTTCTGGATCAACGTTATCCAATCCCTCAGCATATTCTCGAATTCACCCTCGGTGAATTGGAGAAAGGTACGCTGAAAATCGACAAAAGCGAAAATGATGACAAAGTGCTGACCTTCCACGACTCCTGCAACGTCGCACGTGGCAGCCGTATGGGACCCAAACCCGGCGGTCAGTTCGAGATTCCCCGCAAGGTCATCAGGGCAGTTTGTAACAACTTTGTCGACATGCCGACTGACACTATCCATGACGCAACCTTCTGCTGTGGTGGTGGTGGTGGTCTGTTGACTGATGATTTGATGGAATTGCGTGTTAAAGGTGCTCAGCCGCGCGCTGAGGCTCTCAGACATGTTTCTACCCATCATGGCGTAACACACATGGCTGCAATCTGTGCCATTTGTAAGTCTCAATTTACTAAGGTGCTGCCTTACTATGGCTTCACCATGGATCAGATTGTCAGTGTCCACCAGCTGGTGAGCAATGCGATCATCCTGCAACGTCAGGAGTCCGTGATTCCGCCACGGCCACCTGAAGAGGATGAAGACGACGATTGATCGTCCGTCACTGGATTTGAGTGGATTTTAAGATATTGATTTTTCTAACTTGGTATTTTCCGGGTTATTAACAGGAGAATAGGCATGGCAACCGCACCTAACGACAGCAAGCTTCAGGCTCATACATATCGCCGTTTCAAGGACGGGGATCATGAATGGGGCAGTATGCACGACAAGATTTTCGTGCAGGATACTTCTCATAAGTGCCCAACCTACATTCACAAAACTCCACCTTGCCAGGGTAGTTGCCCGTCTGGTGAAGATATTCGTGGCTGGCTGCAAATCGTGCGTGGCATTGAAAAACCACCTGTTGGCATGTCCATGCAGGAATACGCTTTCCGCCGTTCCACCAACGCTAACCCGTTCCCATCCATGATGGGTCGCGTTTGCCCGGCTCCATGTCAGGATGGTTGTAACCGTAACGACGTTGATGACTTCGTTGGCATCAACTCCATCGAACAGTACATTGGTGACAGCGCCATCGCCGGCGGCTTCAAGTTTGAAGCACCGGAAGAAATGAGTGGCAAGAAAGTCGCCATCATCGGTGGCGGCCCTGCTGGTATGGCGGCTGCTTACCAACTGCGCCGTATGGGTCATGCTTCTACTGTATTTGAACAGCACCCTGAACTGGGTGGCATGATGCGTTACGGCATCCCTGGCTATCGTGTCCCACGTGACAAGCTGGCAGCTGAAATGCAGCGTATCGTCGACATGGGTAGCATCGAAATCCGTTGCAACACCAAGATCGGCACTGATGTGACTGTTGAGCAACTGGAAGCGGATTACGATGCTATCCTGTGGACAGTTGGTTGCTGGAATGGCCGTGGCCTGTTCGTTGACAAGTGGGCAGAAACGCCCAACTGCGTATCAGCGGTTGACTTCCTGGAAGCCTTCAACAAAGGCACCATGAAATACACAGCACCGCGCGTGGTGTGCGTGGGTGGTGGTGATACCTCCATCGACGTGGTATCCGTTTCCCGTCGTATCGGCACACTGGCCAACTACAGCGAAAACCCTGAAGATTCCGCGACCAGCAAGCTGGTGCACGGCGATGTGGCTGACAAAGTGCCTGCCACTGTTACCCTGACCACCCTGTTCCCACTGGAGCAAATGACTGCGGCTGAACACGAAGTTCAGGATGCGCTGAAAGAAGGCGTTACTATCCTGACTGAAGTGATGCCGAAGGAAATCGTTTTCGGCGCTGATGGCCGTGCGATTGGCCTGAAAGTGGTCGAGTGCGTGATGAAGGGCAACATGCCTGAAGCCAAAGAAGGCGGTAAGGAAACCATCATCGAAGCTGACCTGATCGTTTCCGCTATCGGCCAGTTCGGCAAGCTGGATGGTCTGGATGACTTCAACAATGGCCGCAACCAGATCAATGCTGACTCTTTGTACCGTGTGCCGGGCAAAGCCAAGCATTTCGCAGCGGGTGACATTATTCGCCCACACCTGCTGACGACGGCAATCGGCCAAGCTTCCATCGCTTCTGAAACCATCAACCAGTTCCTGCGTAGCGAAGAGCTGAAAAAGCGTCCGAAAGTGGACAAGCACCACTTCGACCTGATGGAAAAACTGCATGAAGCGGGTTTGGATCCGAAAAGCTTTGAAGAAACCAAGGCAGAAGATTTGCGTGGCACTTCCTCCGCTGACTTTGCAGTACACAACTACGATGACCGTTCCAAGAACGTGATCGTGCCTTCCAGCGACCTGTTCCTGGGGCATTTTGCCGCTGTTGTACGCAACAAGCGTACTGAAGATGTGCCAACTGCGGAGGAAGTGCTGGGTCATTTCGCCGAGCGTATGAACCCGCTGGCTGAAGCCGATGCTGTCAAGGAAGCAGGCCGTTGCATGAGCTGCGGCATGTGCTTTGAATGCGATAACTGTGTTATCTACTGCCCGCAGGATGCGGTTTACCGTGTACCGAAGAAGCAGGCTACCCTGGGTCGTTATGTTGCTACCGATTACAGCCGCTGCATTGGCTGCCATATCTGTGCAGACGTATGCCCAACTGGCTACATCGAAATGGGTCTGGGTGAGTAAGTTCACCCCCTTCCATGAGTGCAGTCCCGACAGGAATCAGCATGACTAGCAAGTTTTCAAAGGTAATCCTGGCATCAGCGCTGGCTTTCGCTGCGCTGCTGGCTGGTTGCAGCAAGGCCCCAACCGAGGCTGACCTGAACCTTGCCACAGCAAAGCAAAAGGCCGAGGAATGCGTTGAGCCAGAAAACATGATCCGTACCAAGCACATGGATTTCCTCATGCATCAGCGTGATGCAACCGTGATTGAAGGTATCCGTACCAAGCAGCATAGTTTGAAAGAGTGCATCAACTGCCACGTTTCACCTACCAAGCAGGACGGTTCGCCTTTGCACTACGGTGACAAGGAACATTTCTGCACTACCTGCCATGCAGCAGTTGGTCAGAAAATTGACTGCTTCCAGTGTCATGCTGATCGCCCTCAGGTTGATCAGAACCCGAATTACCAGCACGCTGTAGGCAGCGCTGAGGGTCATCACTTTACCCAAGGTGTTGCTAATGCACCCGCACCAACTGCTGCGGAAGTACAGATGGTCACCCAGCAACCCCAACAACAAGGAGCTGCACAATGAGCCAGAACCGTGTTGACGAATACCGCCGCAAATTTGTGACGGCATTGGGTGGTGTTGCTGCGACTGCCGCTATTGCACCTGGCTTTGTGCTGCGTGAAGCGCAAGCTGCTGGTGAAGTGGCTGCCAAACCCGCTGACCAGGCTGTTACCAATGCCAAGCGTTGGGGGATGTTGATTGACATTACCAAGCTGCCAGATGGTGGCGCGGGTATGGTCGCTGCTTGCAAGCAGGAGCATGGCTGGGGTAGCGAAGAGCATTCCGATGAGGCGCAGAAAGCGCATTGGGCGCGGGTGGTGAAGGTCACTGATAAATTGACCCAACACAGTTTCAGCTTGCCGGTCATGTGCCAGCACTGCGAGAACCCTCCGTGCGTTGATGTATGCCCGACGGGTGCGTCCATGAAACGTGCAGATGGCATTGTGCAGGTCAACAAGCATATCTGTATCGGTTGCCGTTACTGCATGATGGCTTGCCCGTACAAGGCGCGCAGTTTTGTGCATGAGGCGTTGACTGACCAGCGCCCTTACTCGCCACGTGGCATGGGCACGGTTGAATCCTGCAACATGTGCGTCCATCGCATTGATGAGGGCAGGTTGCCAGCGTGCGTTGAAGCTGCGCCGGATGCGGTCATTTTCGGTGACCTGAATGATCCGAACAGCAGCGTCAGCCAGGCATTGAAGGCGATGGGTGGCAAGCAGATTCGCGCTGACCTCGGTTTGAACACTGGCGTGCGTTACCACGGCATCTAAAGGAAGGACTGCAAACCAATGGCTAGTCAAGCAATTACATTTAGCGAGACCAAACAGGGCAAAGGCTTTTTCGCCTTGCTGGCGGTTTTGGGCGTATTCCTCCTGCTGGGCGCAATCGCATTCTTTCATGCCGAGCATCATGGCCACTATGTGACTGGCATGAACAATCAGGTTGTCTGGGGAATACCGCATGTATTCGCGATTTTCCTGATCGTAGCGGCTTCCGGGGCGTTGAACGTAGGTTCTATCGGGACGGTATTTGGCAAGAAACTCTATCAGCCGATGGGGCGTTTGTCCGCGTTGCTGGCGATTTCACTGCTGGTGGGTGGCTTGATCGTGTTGGTGCTTGATCTTGGGCATCCTGACCGTTTGATCGTCGCCATGACCACGTACAATTTCAAGTCGATCTTTGCATGGAACATCATCCTGTATAACGGTTTCATTGCACTATCTGCGATTTACATCTGGACGATGATGGATCGCCATGCCAAAGACTTCTACAAGCCCGCGGGTGTGGCTGCGTTTACGTGGCGTCTGATCCTCACCACTGGTACGGGTTCCATCTTTGGTTTCTTGGTGGCGCGTGAGTTCTATAACTCTGCGATTCTGGCTCCGCTGTTTATCGCCATGTCATTTGTGTTTGGTCTGGCAGTGTTCATCCTGGTGCTGTATTTCGCGTACAAATGGACTGGCCGTGAGCTGGGTGATGTGGTGCTGAACCGTTTGCGCTACCTGCTGGCAGTGTTCATCGGTGCAGTGTTGCTGCTGGAGTTGGCGCGTCATCTGACCAACCTGTATATCGCGCAACGTGTTGGCGTTGAGGCTTTCATCCTACGGGACGGTGGGATTTACACCCAATTGTTCTGGGTTGTGCAGATTCTGCTGGGCAGCATCCTGCCCTTGTCACTGATTTTCTGCCGCAAGCTGAAAAACAACCATGTAGCTCTGTTGCTGGCCGCTGTTTTTGCTATCATCGGTGGACTTGCGCAGCTGTACGTCATCCTGATTGGTGGTCAGGCATATCCGCTGACCCTGTTCCCAGGGGCGGAGGTATCCAGCGATTACTTTGATGGTGCAATCAATAGCTATTCACCCAGTATCTGGGAAATTATGCTGGGTGCTGGCGGTGTGGCTCTCGCGTTAGTTATGGTGACTATCGGGGTCAAGGTGCTGCGCTTCCTGCCACAGTCGCTGTCTGACAAGGTGGCTGACCCACACGGCGGCAAGTGATGGATAAAACCCATTAAATTTAAAAACCGGCCTTGTGCCGGTTTTTTTATCTGAAACGGACAACAAAGGGAAGTACATGGCGTACAGTGGCAATACTGGCCTTAAACGCATCATCAAGGCAGGGCAATACTCTTGGCAGGGTTTCCGCGCCGCCTACAAGCATGAGGAAGCTTTCCGGCAGGAAGTCTGGGTGTTGGTCGTTGCCGTCCCGTTAGCTTTGTGGCTGGGTGAAAATGCGGTAGAAAAAACCCTGATGATCGGTAGCGTGTTGTTATTGCTGATTGTGGAATTGCTGAATTCGGCAGTGGAGGCGGTGGTTGACCGTACAGGCATGGAACCGCACAAACTGTCGGGGCGCGCCAAGGATATGGGGTCGGCAGCGGTATTCTTTGCCATCCTGATGGTAGGGGTCGTTTGGTTTTTCATGCTTTCTTGATATAGGTCAAGGCAGTGCTGACTACCCAAAAAACCGCATTCTGAAGCGGTTTCGTTTCCAATATTAACGTTTTCTTATCTGGTTTTTTCCTGTATGCTTGCGCCGGTTCAGAACTTAAATTTTGTCTTTTAATCTTGTTAACCAGAGGGCATACGATGGCTCATAGTGCTGCACTCTCTTCGGAGCAATACAACTATGATATCGTGAAGAAATTCGCGATAGCTTCAATCTTCTGGGGTATCCTCGGCATGACTGCCGGGGTGTATATCGCGTCGGAACTGGCTTGGCCGTTCCTGAACTTTGATATTGCCCAGATCACGTTTGGACGTTTGCGTCCGCTGCATACCAGTGGTGTTATCTTCGGCTTCGGTGGTAATGCGTTGTTTGCAACTTCTTATTATGTGGTGCAGCGCACCTGTCAGGCGCGTCTGGCGGGTGGTACTTTCTGGCCGACTTTCACCTTCTGGGGTTGGAACCTGTCTGTCCTGACTGCTGGCCTGCTGTATCTGGCAGGTTATACCCAGGGCCGTGAGTATGCAGAACCGGTCTGGTTCGTTGACATCGCTATTACTGTTGTATGGGTTGTTTACTTCCTGATCTTTACTGTAACCCTGATCAAGCGTAACCAGCCACACATCTATGTTGCCAACTGGTTTTACATGTCATTCATTCTGGCGACTGCGCTGCTGCACATCTTCAACAACTTGGCAGTGCCGGTCAGCCTGACTTCCGCGACTTCCTACAGCTTGTTCTCCGGTGCGCAGGATGCGATGACCCAGTGGTGGTACGGCCACAACGCGGTTGGTTTCTTCCTGACTGCTGCGTTCCTGGGGATGATGTACTACTTCGTTCCGAAACAAGCTGGTCGCCCGGTTTATTCTTATCGTCTGTCCATCATCCACTTCTGGGCGCTGAGCTTCATGTACATGTGGGTAGGTACTCACCACCTGCATTGGACTGCGATTCCTGACTGGACTTCCACGCTGGCGGCGACTTTCTCCATCCTGCTGCTGATGCCATCCTGGGGTGGCATGATCAACGGCATCATGACCCTGTCCGGCGCGTGGGACAAACTGCGTACTGACCCGATCATGATGTTCATGATCACTGCATTGTCCTTCTACGGCATGTCTACCTTTGAAGGCCCGATGATGTCCCTGAAGAGCGTTAACGCACTGTCCCACTACACTGACTGGACAGTGGGTCACGTTCACTCCGGTGCACTGGGTTGGGTTGCCATGATTTCCATCGCTTCCTTCTATCACATGATCCCTCGCCTGTGGAACACTACCCTGCACAGCATGAAGCTGGTTTATACCCACTTCTTCCTGGCGACCATCGGTGTGATCCTGTACATTACGGCACTGTGGGTGTCCGGTATCGGCCAAGGTCTGATGCTGCGTGCATTCGATGAGTACGGCAACTTGGCTTACACCTTCGTTGAAACCGTTGCCTTCATGCACGGCCCGCTGGTTGCACGTGCTGTTGGTGGTGCGTTCTTCCTGTCCGGCATGTTCATCATGGCTTACAACATTTACATGACCATTGCACATGCCAAGCAGGAAGAAACTGCTCCGGCTGCTGCTGCGGCTCAGGCGTAACCAGGGAGGGTTGAAGCTATGTTTAAACACGAAAGTATCGAAACCAATTCCGCGATGCTGATTGTGCTGACGCTGGTAGCGATCAGTATCGGCGGTCTGGTTGAAATCGTGCCGTTGCACTACATCAACGAAACCGTTGAAGAAGTGAAGGATCCGGTGACCGGCGTGGAAATGGTGCGCCCATACACGCCACTGGAGCAGCGTGGCCGTGACATTTACATCCGTGAAGGTTGCTATACTTGTCACTCGCAGATGATCCGCCCATTCCGTGATGAAGACCTACGTTATGGTCACTATTCGCTGGCGGCTGAATCCAAGTTCGACCACCCATTCCAGTGGGGTTCCAAGCGGACTGGGCCGGATTTGGCACGTGTTGGTGGCAAATACTCCAACGAATGGCATGTGCAGCACCTGAAAGCGCCACGTTCTGTTGTGCCTGAGTCCATCATGCCCAACTACCCGTGGCTGACGCAGACAGAACTGCAATATGCGGATATTCAGGATCGCATGATTGCCCTGAAGCGTGTGGGTGTCCCTTACTCCCTGACAACGGTTGAATATGAAGCCAATGTCAAGCGCTTTGGTGAAGATGTTGCCAAGACACTGGACATCAATACAGCTGAAAACAACCTGCTGGCGCAGGCGCAGAAAGGTAACTATGACGGTAATGCTGGCGGTGTATCTGAAATGGATGCACTGGTTGCCTACCTGCAAGTGCTGGGCACTATGGTTGATTTCAAGAAGTTTGATGAAGACCACTTCATCCAGTTCCGTTAATTTGCTACTGGATGTGGCTTCTGCTGAGAGGGTGAGGAAGATCGGATGCTGACAGATTTCTGGACATGGATCATGGATCTGGGTAACAGCAAGACTGTTGCGCTGTTAATCTTTTTCACCACTTTTGTTGGTATTGTCATTTACGTCTATTCCAGCCGCAAACGCAGTGAGCGGCTGGAATCCTACCGCTACATGCCGCTGATGGATGAAGATGACGCCGACCGCAAAGTGAAACAAGCAGAAGCCGCCGCCCAGGCTAAAGGTGAGAAATAGTTATGGCAACTCCTGTAAAAGACCCGCTGACCGGTGCGGAAACTACCGGCCACGTATGGGATGATACGCTGCAAGAATTCAACAACCCGCTGCCACGCTGGTGGTTGTGGACATTCTACGGCACCATTATCTTCGCGATTGTTTACTGGATCATGTATCCGTCTTGGCCCATTGGCAAAAGCTACCTGAAAGGTATTGGTAATAGCATTACCTACAAGACGGATGCAGGCGAAGAGAAATCCACCCACTGGAACATGCGTGCGCTGCTGGCTCACGACATGCAAAACAGTACTGAGGCGGCCAAGCAGCAGGAATACTTGGCCAAGGTTGGCGCGGCTTCCTACGATCAGATTGCGCAAGACCCTGACATGTCCGCTTTCGTCCGTTCCTATGGCGTGGGCATGTTCGGTGACAACTGTGCGGCTTGCCATCAGTCCGGTGGGCAGGGCGTTGTCGGCCAGTATCCTAATCTGGTGGATGACGACTGGCTCTGGGGTGGGGATCCGGCAACCATGGAAACGACCATCCGTGGTGGCCGTCTGGGTTACATGCCTGCCTTCAAAAACACCTTCAATGAAGAGCAGTTGAACCAGGTTGCCAACTATGTATTGAGCCTGTCTGGCGAGCCTGCTGATGCGGCTGCGGCTGCGGAAGGCCAGAAAATCTTCCAGGGTGAGACTGGCGGTTGCTACATGTGCCACACCAAGGAAGGGACAGGCATGCACGCGCAAGGTGCGGCCAACCTGACCGACAAGGTCTGGACTATTGCCAACCTGCCAGCGGCGGAAACGCCTGAAGCCAAGCTGGCGGCAGTGAAAGCGGTTATCCACAATGGCGTCCACCGTCAGATGCCAGTGTTTGGTGCGCAAGGCCGTAACCTGTCCGACACCGAAATCAAGGTATTGGTTGCCTACCTGCAACAGATGTCAGGTGGCGCTGCTGCCCAATAAGTATTTCCCTGTCAGATATGCTAAAAAAGGCCGGACTTGTTCCGGCCTTTTTGCGTAAGGAAAACCAGACATGCAAATCCGCGAAAACCACAATATTAAAGCCCTCAACACCTTTGGCCTGAGTGCGCACGCCCGCTATTTCTGTTCCCTGCACAAACTGGGAGGCTTGCGCAGCATTATGCAATGGGCAGACACATATCCCGAGCTGCCCGTCATGTTTTTGGGTGGTGGCAGCAACATGCTGTTTGTGAAGGATTTTCCGGGGTTGCTGGTACATGTACGCTTGCAGGATCGGGAAATACTGGGGCAGGATGACGATTATTTCTACGTGCGAGCTGCTGCGGGCGAAAACTGGCATGAGTTTGTGCGCTGGACGGTCGACCAGAACCTGGCCGGGCTGGAAAACCTCTCGCTGATCCCCGGCACGGTAGGCGCAGCCCCTATGCAGAACATCGGCGCTTATGGGGTAGAGTTGAAAGACTGTTTCTACGAATTGCAGGCACTGGACTGGCGCAGCGGCGAAATCCGCGAGTTCAGTCTGGAAGCATGCCGCTTTGGCTACCGTGACAGTTATTTCAAGTCGGTGGAGCCAGGCCGTTGGCTGATTGTTAGTGTGGTGTTCCGTCTGCCACGCAAGCCTGAATGGAAAACGGATTACGCGGGTGTGAAGGAACGACTGGTCGGCAAGGTATTAAATGCACGGGTCATCAGCGACGCAATTATCAGTATCCGCCAAAGCAAGCTGCCTGACCCCGCACGGCTTGGCAACGCAGGCAGTTTTTTCAAAAACCCGCTTATCCCGCTGGCTCAGTGGGAAAGCCTAAAGGTGCAATTCCCGACGATTTCAGGTTGGCCGCAAGGAAATAAGATTAAGACATCGGCAGGCTGGCTAATTGATCAGTGCGGCTGGAAAGGCAAACGGGAAGGTGACGCAGGGACTTACGACAAACATGCACTGGTGTTGGTTAATCATGGGAGTGCTAGTGGTGAGCAAATATGGGATTTCGCCCAGAGCATTATTGCATCAGTCCAGGACTCGTTCGGGATTACGTTGGAACCGGAGCCACGGGTTATCCTGTAAGCTTTGGGTGGCAGGCACTTCAGGATGCCGGGGTAATGTCAGGTTGCTCTAGCCAATGCCTGACTAGCTTCAATAGTTCATCTTGCTTGACGGGCTTGGGCAGGTAATTATCCATGCCCATCTTGATGCAGCGTTCGCGGTCGCCCTGGAGCGCATTGGCGGTCATGGCAATGACAGGCGTATGCTGGGGAATAATGCCTTCACGTTCCCATTTGCGGATGTAGCGGGTGGCGGTGTAGCCATCCATTTCCGGCATGTTGATGTCCATCAGCACCAGCCGGTAAGGGCGGGTGCGGATGGCCTTGAGTGCTTGCTTGCCGGTGCTGACATGATCGACTGGCAGGTTGAGTTTTTCCAGCATGGTGATGGCGATCAGGGCATTGACCGGGTTGTCTTCCGCCAGCAGGATAGCCCCGGGATGTGTTGCCGGGCTTGGGGTCTTTGTGGTTGGCTTGGTTGCCAGTTCCGGAAAAGGGGGAAGTGCCAGTGCCGCTGGTTTGGCGGTCAGCTTGTGGTGACGCCGCAGGGTGTCGGTCAAGACATCGCGCAGGGTAACGGAACGGACGGGTTTGGTAACGGCAGCCTGTATCCCGGCCTGTTGCTGCTTTTCCTGGGAAAGGCCGTAAGAGGTGAGCATGACAATGGGTGTGGCGTCATGCTGTGGGTCGCTGCGGATAGTGCGGGCGAGGGTGATGCCGTCCATTTGCGGCATGAACCAATCCAGTAACATAATGTCGAATGGCTTGCCGTTGTCCAGTGATTCATCCAGTTTGTGCAGTGCGTCGTGGCCGTTGCTGACAATGGTGGCTTCGGCTTGCCAGGCATTCAGGTAGTTTTCCAGAATCCGTCGGTTGGTTTCGTTATCGTCAACCACCAGTACGCGGCGGTTTTCAAGGTGTTTTGCCTGTTGCTCGTCGTGGCTGTTTTCAACAATTTGGCAATTGATTTCAAACCAGAAAGTGCTGCCTACACCGGGGGTGCTCTCCAGGCCGATGCTTCCTTCCATCAGTTCCGCAAATTCTTTTACGATGGTCAGGCCGAGACCCGTGCCACCGTAGCGGCGGTTGATGGAGGCGTCAACTTGCACAAAAGATTCGAATACGCTCTTCTGCATGGCAGGTGGGATACCGATGCCGGTGTCGCGCACCTCAAAGCGCAGGAGGGCATTGGTATCACTGACTTCGCGCAGTTCCAGGCTGGTATAAACTTCCCCCTGCTCCGTAAATTTGATGGCATTGCCGATCAGGTTCATCAACATCTGCCTCAGGCGGGCGGGGTCGCCTTTTACCCGGGCGGGAATTTCTGCGGGGATATAGCATTGGACTTCGAGCTTTTTCTCCTGTGCCATGGTGGACATGATGTTACAGATGTTTTCCAGCAGTTCACGGGGGGAAAATTCGATGATTTCCAGCTCAATACCGCCTGCATTGAGTTTGGAAAAATCCAGGATGTTGTTGATGATGTCGAGCATGACTTCGCAGGAAGCATAGGCGGTGTCGACAAACAGTTTCTGCCGCTCATCCATATCCGTGCCCTTGACGATTTCCAGTGAGCCAAGGATGCCATGGATGGGGGTACGTAGTTCATGGCTCATGTTGGCCATGAAACGGGTTTTTTGTTCGGAACGGTGCAGGGCTTCGATGCGTTGCTCGGTTTCGGCCTTCAGGTCATCGTAGAGTTTGCGCATTTCCTGCGAAGAAACTTCCAGTGAGCGTTCCAGCAGGTACTGGGCTTCACTGGTGCCGGTGTAGGAGCGGTCAACCAGATGTAAAAAATCCTGCCATTTGATCAGGTCGTCAGGTAGCGCACTCTGGATCATGCCTGTACGTTTGAGCTGCTTTTGCAGGCGGCGGTGTAATGGGTTAACTTCCTTCATACAATACTGTCAATGTCATGGTTTCATTATGCAGGCTACAACCAGTGCCGCCAAAAGGGGGAGCCAGTTCGCCAAAAGAGTAAAAACCGATTTGTTGGCTACCGGCAGGCAATATATCCAGCGAGGCTTCCAGTTCGAGGAAGGTATCTTCTTTCATGACAAGCTTGCGTCCTGCACAACTGATGGCAAAGCTTAAGACGGGGGCATCAGGATGTGGAATTTTTTTAACCAGAGCATGCGCCGCAGATTCCGCTCCGTCCACCAGGTTATCAAAACTGCCGTACATGAGCTGGGTTTGGTTACTGTTGGGAATATCCCCAGCGAACCTGATGCTGTTGGTGGCTTCGTCTATGCCCAGAATCGTGCGTACCACGTAAAAGCGTTTGTCTTCATCCCAGATAGCGAGTGGGAAATGCAGTGCTGTAGCAGGTAAGCCAGTGGCATGTTCGCCCAAGTATTCCTTGTATAGGTCAAGGGCAGGGTGGTGGTCAATTTCGTAAAGGATATTGCCTGCCGAGCGCGTGATGCGCCGTTCCGGGCCAAATGGACGCCAGCCATCTTCGGTCTGGGTAGCGAAAAAAAGGTTCTCGCCATAAAAACCGATGCCACAGACCAGATGAGAGCAGGGAACGCCGTTATAAAGCACCCAGGTGGATTTGAAGTCCATTTTGTCGCTGGCCAATCCACCCGTGACCATCACGTTAGCATCCAATACCGACATCAGGCCGTTAGCCAGGTCACTGCCATTGGTGTTCAGCCCATCGGCCAGAATCAGGACGCCTTTTAGCGTGGGGGCAGTGAGGGATTCTGCCAGCTGGATACCTGCCCGCCGTGAGTCCGTTGAGCCATGTACTTCGGCAACAGAAAGCGCAATCCGGCTGGAATCGAATTTGATGATGCCGATCGTCAGCGCGTTTTCCATTAAATGGTCGTTGTAAATACCGGCAACGGTTGAGCAGCCTGCAATGATGGAAAGCGGGTATTTAGTTTGTAATTCATCCAATAAAACCGGGTAGCCAGATGCATCTGCTTCACCAAAGACCAGCACTAACGTATTATGGGAATCTAGGGCGGGCAAAGGTTTATGCCAACCCGTTGACGGCGTGTAAAAAGTTAAAACCACTTGCACGATTGTTTACTCCCCTGGGCAAAAGGTATTTTTACTTATAGTTTTTTCTTATTCATGCGTGGTTAAAAATGATACCACAGAAGTCTGTCGTAATGTCCACTTTTCGGGTTACCTTTTGTCGGGATAGTTGAACCCGGTTAATGCTGTTACTATAATTTTTGTTTTGACAGACCATCGGATTTCCCAGCTTCTTGACCACCATGACAACCACTGGCGCGGAGAGTGACAGGCACACCGCCCAGACTGAACTTGAACCTGCCGATAGCGCCCGCCTGATGAACCTTGTCGGCCAGTTTGACCAGCACCTGCGCCAACTGGAAAATCGTCTTGGCGTTGACATCAGTAACCGTGGCAATTTGTTCCAGATAACCGGCTCCCCCGAGGCCAGCCAGCTCACCATCAACCTGTTGCAGGGTTTATACCGCGAAACGGCTGAGTCGGTGCTGAACCCCGAAAGTATCCATCTGTTTTTACAGGAAGCCAACCTCGACAAGGTGGCGGCCAACACCAGCGATGACGTGCGCATCCGTACCCGGCGTGGTTTCATCAAGCCCAAAGGTTTGGCGCAAAGCCACTACATCCAGAATATCCGTGCCCATGATGTTACGTTTGGTGTAGGCCCAGCGGGTACGGGCAAGACCTGGCTGGCGGTGGCGTGCGCGGTGGAAGCGCTGGAGCGCGACGAAGTGCGTCGCCTGGTGCTGGTGCGCCCGGCAGTGGAGGCGGGTGAACGCCTCGGTTTTCTGCCCGGTGACTTGTCGCAGAAAATCGACCCTTATCTACGCCCCATGTATGACGCCCTCTACGAAATGCTCGGCATCGAAAAGGTCAACAAGCTGATCGAACGCAATGTCATCGAAGTGGCACCGCTGGCTTACATGCGCGGGCGTACCCTGAACGACGCTTTTATCCTGCTGGATGAAGCGCAGAACACCACCACCGAGCAGATGAAAATGTTCCTCACCCGCCTGGGGTTTGGTTCCTCCGCCGTGATTACCGGCGACATCACCCAGATTGACCTGCCGCGCAACCAGAAATCCGGCCTCAGACAAGCGGTGGAAATCCTCGACGGGGTAAAAGGCATCAGTTTCAATTACTTTACCGGGCGTGACGTGGTACGGCACAAACTGGTGCAAAAAATTGTGGAGGCGTATGACAGCCATGACGCTGTTGCTCGACATCCAGAATCCTGAAGACTATACGGCTATTCCCGCCGAAACCGACCTGTCGCATTGGGCGCAGGCCGCGTGGCTGGGTGACGGCGAAGCGGGCGTGGTGGTGCGTATCGTGGCGGAAGCGGAAAGCCAGGCGCTAAACCGCGCTTACCGGGGCAAGGATTACCCCACCAACGTGCTGTCGTTTCCCTACGACCCGCCCCCCATCCCGCTGGAAGACGATGAAACCGACTATCTCGGTGACTTGGCCATTTGCCAGCCAGTCATGGAACGTGAAGCCCGTGAGCAGGGCAAAACCATCCAGCAACACTGGGCGCATTTACTGATACATGGCTTGTTGCATTTACAAGGTTATGACCATATAACGGACGCCGAAGCTGAAGAAATGGAAGCGCTGGAAACCAGCATCCTCGGCAAACTCGGCTTTCCCGACCCTTACCAACTATCCACAGAGGAAAAATGAAAACTGACACAGGTGAGTCGCGACCTCGACCGCGATGGAAACAATGGCTAATAGAAAAATTCGACCTCACTTCCCAAAGCCGGGAAGATTTGATGGACGACTTGCAAAGGGTTAATGAAAAAAATCTCCTGCCGGGCGACACGGTGGGGATGTTGCAGGGGGTACTGGAATTTGGCGCGCTACAGGTGCGCGACATCATGGTTCCACGTTCACAGATCAACTTTATTTACCACGAAGACAATTTTATCCAAATCCTTGAGCGCATTGCGGAAACCGAGCATTCCCGCTACCCGGTGGTCGACGAAGACCGCGATGACCTGGTTGGCGTCCTGCTGGCCAAGGATTTGCTCAAATATAACGGGCGCGAACAGGAATTCGATATCGACGACATTATCCGCCCAGCCCTGATCGTGCCGGAAAGCCAACGCCTCAACCGCTTGCTGACCGAGTTCCGCAATACCCGCAACCACATGGCGATCGTCATTGATGAATATTCCGGTGTCTCCGGGCTGGTCACGTTCGAGGATGTGCTGGAACAGATCGTCGGCGACATTGATGACGAACACGATGACGAGGAAGACACGTCCAGCAATGTCGTGCCGCAAGAGGACGGGCGTTTCGTGGTGGAAGCCATGACGCCGATTGATGAGTTCAATGCGGTGCTGGGCACTGCCTTCGATACCGATGAGTTCGATACCATCGCGGGGATCGTCATCCACGAACTGGGGAAAATTCCCCGCCAGGGTGAGGAAGTGGTGCTGGAAGGCTGGTTGTTCCGTGTCCTGCGCAGCGATTCGCGCCGCATCCTGTTGCTGGAAGTCTTGCCGCAAACGGATTGTCATATTCCGGAAGAAACGCCTGCGCTATAATCCCGGCACATTGCTTTGTGCTGGGTGACTAACAAAATGCTGTCTTTCCGAAATTCCTTGTCGAAATTCGATTACCTGCTGGCCTTGCTGGCGGGTGCTTCCACGGCACTGGCGTTTGCGCCACTGGCGTGGTTGCCGTTTGCCTTCCTTGCCCCTGCATTGCTGTTCTGGTTGAACCTGAAAAACATTTCGCTAGGGCAACGGTTGCGCTTGTCCTGGGTATTTGGCGTTGGCCTGTTTGCCGCTGGGGCGCACTGGATTTATGTCAGCATCCACTTCTTCGGTGGGGCAAATGCGTTCATTGCTGCCTTCATGGTGTTGCTGTTTGTGGTGCTGATAGCGCTGTTCCTGCTGGTGTTCGGCTGGCTAGCATCCTATTGCAGTCATTTGCCGGTAGCGGTGCGGCTGTTGGCAGCGTACCCGGCTATCTGGGTGTTGACGGAGTGGTTCCGGGGCTGGTTCCTGACCGGTTTTCCCTGGCTGCAACTGGGTATCACCCAGATTGACACCTGGCTGGCAAATTATGCACCTGTCACCGGCGTGTTGGGGGTCAGTTGGCTGGTGGCGCTGGGCGCGGGCGCGCTGGTGTTGCTGGTATTGGGCAGTATGCGGGACAGGATTATCGCGGTTAGCCTGGTGGTAGTAGCGGTCGTGGGTGGCTTCGCCCTGGGGCAAATCCGCTGGACGCAACCTGCCGGGGAGCCGCTGTACGTCAGTATGTTGCAAGGCAATGTCGACCAGCTGACCAAGTGGGAACCGGCATTCCGCAACGACAATATCCAGGCATATCTGGATCTGATGGATCCCGATCGTTACCCGGATGTGGAGCGCTCTCATCTGGTGATCTGGCCGGAGACCGCGCTGGCGGATTACTACCCGCAAGCGCTGGACGTGATGCTGCCCTTGCAGGACTGGGCGCGCGAGGCCAAGGCCGATTTGCTGGTAGGCGGTTTCCACCTCAACCGCGATACTGAGGCTGTCTATAATGCCGTGATGGCGGTTGGCGGCGAGCGGGATGTGGAACAGTCCATCGCCACCGGCGAGAACGTCTACGCCAAAAAGCATCTGGTACCCTTCAGCGAATACATCCCGCTGCTGAAATACCTGCGCTTTCTGGAAAGCATCATCCGACTGCCGTATGACAACGTGACGGCCTGGGAGGGCGGCGACAACCTGGTGTTGGCCGGGCAACCCATGCGTATGTCGGTATGCTACGAAGATGTTTACGGCGAAGAAATCATCCGGGGTTTGCCGGAAGCCACCATGCTGGTGAATGTCAGCAACGATGGCTGGTTCACCGGTTCCATTGAGCCTGCCCAGCACGCCGAGATTGCGCGGATGCGGGCGTTGGAAACCGGGCGTTTCCTGCTGCGCGCCACCAACAACGGCGTCAGCACCATCATCAATGAAAAGGGTAAGGTGATGAAAACGGCTCCCCCGTATGTGGCGACCGTCATTTCCGGCTATGCCGTACCCATGCAAGGCGTGACGCCGTTTATAAAAATGGGTAACTGGCTGATTATTCCCTTGATGTTGGCTATGCTTGGGATACCGCTTGTTTTGGTGCGCGGCAAGCTCCGGTAAGGGAAAGGTTGCATGAATTCAGAGAAGGTGATTTTCGGTTTTTTCATCGTGTTGGCGTTGACGCTCAACTTTGGCTTTTTCATCGGTGACATTGACAATCCCGCGCACCATAACGTTTACGAACTGTTTGCGGCCATTGTTATCAGCATGATTGCAACCGTGCTGAAATTCGGTGACCGCACCCACTTGGGGGCAATCTTCCTGGCCACCAGCCTGGTGGCGGATTTGCAACTGATCGTGGCGGCCATCATCTGGGGCTACGTCGAGCATGTGCAGCCTGCGGGAATGGATGGCGAATCCATGGTGGCGATCGTTTCCCTATCGGGTGGGGCATTGCTGGCAAATATCGTGTCGGTCGTATTGCTGGTGGCGGAAACTATGACGGTGCGCCGTTAGCCGCGGGGGTGGCTGATGCCTGACATTTTCTACATCCTGTTGCGGCGGCTGCGTACCCCCATCATCAGCCTTTTGGTCATTTATGCGGTGTCGATCCTCGGCTTTGTGCTGATTCCGGGGCAGGATGCAGATGGCAAGCCTTGGCCCATGTCGTTTTTCCACGCCTTCTATTTCGTCAGCTATACCGCATCCACCATTGGTTTTGGCGAAATTCCCTATGCTTTCACCGATGCGCAGCGCATGTGGACGATGGTGGTCATTTACCTGACCGTTATCGGCTGGCTGTACAGCATCGGCGCGTTGTTGGCCATCATGCAGGATCCGGCGTTCCGCAAGCTGCGTAGCGAGTATGTATTCCAGCGTGCGGTATGCAGGTTGCGCACGCCGTTTTATCTGGTATGCGGTTATGGCGATACCGGCTCGATCCTGGTGCAGGCGTTGGCAGATGAGGGTATCAAGTCGGTTGTGATTGACAAGGAAGAAACCCGCATCAATGAGCTGGAATTGAGTGACCATATCCGCCGTCCGCTGGGGTTGGTGGGGGATGCGTCCATCCCCGCTGTGTTGCAAGTGGCAGGCATCACCAACAACTACTGTGTCGGTGTCATTGCCTTGACGGATTCCGATCAGACCAACCTGATGGTGGCCTTGAGTGCGCACCTGCTCAACCCTGGTTTGCGGGTGTTGGCGCGGGCGGATTCGTCGGAAGCGGAAGCGAACATCCGCTCCTTCGGCAAAAATGAAGTCATCAACCCGTTTGAGACCTTTGCTGGCCGGTTGGCGCTGGCGCTACATTCCCCCGGCATTTACACCCTCTACACCTGGATGACGGGCATACCGCACGAACCTTTGCAGGAACCCCTGTTCCCCGTGTGTGGTTACTGGGTCATCTGCGGCTACGGGCGCTTTGGCAAGGCGTTGCATCGGCGGCTAACGGCAGCCAATATCCAGTGCGGCATCATTGAAGCCGACCCGGAAAGCGCCCGGGCGCCTGCGGGGACTGTGCATGGCTCTGGTGCGGAAGCCGCTACCCTGCTGGATGCCGGGCTGAAAAAGGCAGTCGGCATCGTGGCGGGAACCAACAATGACGCCAACAACCTTTCCATCCTGATGACTGCGCGGGAGCTTCAGCACAAGCTTTTCATGGTGGCGCGGCAAAACCAGCGCGATAACGCCATTATTTACGAAAAGGCTGGTTTCGACCTGATTATGAAGCGCGGTGACGTAATCGCCCACAAGATTTTCGCCTTGTTGCGTACCCCCTTGATCAGCGATTTCCTTGACGCTATCCACCAGCGTGACAATGCATGGGCCAACCAACTGGTCAGCCGTATCCTCGGCATTACCAGTGATGAAGTGCCGTATCTGTGGGAAATCAAGATCAGCAAGGGGCGCACGCCTGCTTTGTACCGTAACTGCCTGAGCCGGATCGTGACGCTGGAGGATCTGCTGCGCGACCCGCGTGACCGTTTACGCAAGCTGCCTGCCATCCCCCTGCTGCTCAAACGCGATGGCGAAAGCTTGGTGTTACCGGAAGGGGATACGGTGCTGGAAGTCAGCGACCGCCTGCTGATGTGCGCCGACTACCCCACCAGCCATGAAATGGAGTGGGCAACCCAGAATGAAAATGTCCTGCATTACCTGTTGACTGGGCAGGAAACCTCCGGTGGCGGCTTATGGAAGGTTTTGATTACAAAATAGTTACAAATGATTAAATATTAATCTAATTTTTCATCATTTTCCGGGCATTCCAATGTTACGATTTTGTTACATCAAAACAATCATGTAATGGGAAAAACAGGAGATTCCAAGATGGAACAAGACATTGCTTCCGTAAAGTATGTAGGCCCGGCCACGGTCAAACGTCTGGCAGAACACGGTATTACCACCATTGAGCAACTGGCAGCGATGCCGGTAGAGGAGCTGGCAGCGCTTTCCGGTATTGGTGAGAATACGGCCCCGCTGATTATCGCCAGCGCCCAGAGCCTGTTGGCTCAGCCGGAGGAAGCTGACGACGGCCAGGAAGCTCAGGTCGTGGATATGATTGAGGATGATGTAGAAGCCGTTGCCGACCAGGAAGCTCTTGGTGCCGAAGTGGTGGAGGAAACAGTAGCCGTAGGGGCGGATAGCGAACTTTCGCCCAAGCAGAAAAAAAAACAGGTCAAAAAAGCCAAGAAGGTGGCTAAAAAAGCAGTCAAGAAGGCAAAGAAGCTGGAAAAAGAAGCTAAGAAAGCTGCCAAGAAAGCCAAAAAGGACAAGGGTTGATAATAAAAAGGGCGCTGGTTTGCGCCCTTTTTCAAACCAAGGAGTTTCCTTACTACGCAGCCAAGGCCAGTAACCCGGCGCGCGTGTCCGCTGTAACGGGTTGCTGGCCTTGGTCTTTCAGTATGCCATTTAGGTCAGCAGCCAGGCGTTCCGCTGTGCGCAAGAAATCGTGGATGGCTTCCCCATTGTCAATCGGGCTGGGCAGGTTCAGGATCATGGAAAGGCCGGGTGTAGACTGTGCAACCATTTCTTCTGGTGCCAGCGTCCAGGGTTTGACGCCATTGGCGACGCTGAACAGGCTGGTTTCGCCAGTATCAGTCAGCACCATGCGGTGGTAAATATCCATCTCACCAAAACTCAGGCCAGCGTTATCCAGGGCTTTCAGGACTTGCTCGCCAGCGAAGCCGGCGTCAATGTCAGCAGCTATGAACAACACCAGCTGCGGTGGCAGGGCAATGGTTTCACCAGCCGGTTGGGTGGGTTCTATTGCGGCCGGTTTACTGGACATGCCAGACATCATCACATCGGAGAGATCACGCGCCTTAGGGGAAGGGCGTTTACCGTCCCGAGCAGCTATATCTTCCAGCACGCTGGACATTTCGTTGCCGCCAACATCACGCAGCATAGGGACGCTTTCATCCCGTTTCTGCGGCAGGTTACGGCGCGAAACCCGGCTGATGACGTAAATCCCTATCAGGGCCGCCAGCCCCAGTACCATGATAATCAGGCTAACCAGTTCCATTCAAAAATCCTTTAATCCTTACTCGTTGTCATTTTCATCCATTTGCCAGCTTGACAGCTTCTGCTACATCCACAGACACCAGCCGCGAAACGCCCGCTTCACGCATGGTAACGCCGATTAAATTGTTGGCGAGTTCCATGGTGGTCTTGTTGTGGGTAATAAAAACGAATTGTACCTGTTCTGACATGTGTCTTACCAGTTCACAAAAGCGCCCAACGTTGGCTTCGTCGAGTGGGGCATCCACTTCGTCCAGCATACAGAACGGTGCAGGGTTCAGCTCAAAAATGGCGAATACCAAGGCTACCGCCGTCAGCGCTTTTTCTCCACCCGACATCAGATAAATGTTGGAAATACGCTTACCAGGTGGGCGGGCCATAATCGCTACGCCAGTCGTCAGC
The DNA here is from genome assembly GCF_000260135.1 of Thiothrix nivea DSM 5205. Lineage (NCBI taxonomy): Bacteria > Pseudomonadati > Pseudomonadota > Gammaproteobacteria > Thiotrichales > Thiotrichaceae > Thiothrix > Thiothrix nivea. The sequence goes on from NZ_JH651384.1 coordinate 3,842,201, forward strand.
AGGTCGTCCCCGGTCATTTCCAGATAGCATTCGCCGCCACCGAACAGGCGTGGGAACATGTCGCGCAGACGGCTGTTGACTTTGTCGAAGGTGTCCTTGAAGCGGGCGCGGGTTTCGCGGTCGATCTTGCGGATGGCGTTTTCCAGCGTTTCCAGCGCAGAAACCAGGTCGTCATTTTGCTGGTCGAGGTATTGCTTGCGTTCGCTTTGTTCGCGGAATTCGTCTATGGCGGCAAGGTTGATGGCACCGAGGCGCTGGATGCTGCGCTGGACGGATGCGAGTTGTTGTTGCAAATGATGCAGGCTGTCGCTTTCAGCCAGTTCGGCGTGCAGGGTTTCGGCATCAAATTCGGTTTTGGCGAACTGCTCGGCGAGGGTTTGTTCGCGTATCTGTACGGTTTGCCATTCGAGTTTGCGGGTTTCCTGTTCGGTGCGGGTTTGCTCGGCGAGGCGTTCGGCTTGCACGCGCTCGTTTTCGTGGCTGCGGATGTCGGCTTCCTGTGCGTGTACTGTCTGGCGGGCTTCGGTTAACCGGGACTCGACTTCGGCGCGGCGTTCCAACGCTGCTTCGAGTCCGGTTTGCAGGTCGGCGGCGGGGTCATCCTGCATGTGCATGTGTTCCAGCAGGGTGTCGCGTTGTTGTTCGAGGAGTTCGAGGCGGCTATTGATACGTTCGAGCTGGCGCTGGCTGTTGTCGCGTTGCTGGCGGTTGGTTTCGAGGTCGAGGCGGATGTCCTGGGCTTCGTCCTGGAGTTCGCGTTGGGTGCGGCGGGCTTCGGCGACGGATTGTTGCAATTCTTCGCGGGCGGCGGCCAGTTGGTCGCGTTCCTGTTGGGCGTCTTCGAGTTCTGCCAGCGCGGCGTTGCGGCTTTCGGTGGCGGTCAGGTGGTCTTCTTCCTGCTGTATCCGTTGGGCGTCGAGTTCTTCGCGTTCGGCTTCTACCTGTTGTCGGCGGCTGTGTAACTGGTCGATGCGCTGTTGAAGGGCGTGCAGGCGGCTGCGGTGTTCGGCTTCGGCGCGGTGCAGGCGGTTGGCTTCGGCTTGCGCTTGCTGGCGTTGTTGCTCGCGGTCGCGGATGGAATCATGCAGGGTGTCGGTGCGTTCCTGCAACTCAGCCAGCGTGGATTCCAGCGTGGAAAGTTGTTTGCGTAATTGTTCGATTTCCTGTTGGCGTTGCAACATGCCGCTGTGGGCATCGGCGCTGCGGCGGCTGCGTAGCCAGTTGGGGCCGAGCCAGAGGCCGGATCGGGTGATGATGGATTCGCCTGCGGTCAGGGTGTGGCGTTGGGCTAGGGCGTCTTGCAGGGTTTCGGCGCAGTGGATGTGGGTTAGTAAGGGCAGGGCTGTGCTGGGATGGTGGATTTTGCTGGCGAGGTTTGTTGGGTTGAAACCCGACTGATTACCCGTGTTTTCCAGTAGGGTTATGCCGGATGTGGGAAAATCGGTCAATTCGGGCAGCGTATCAAGACAAACTGCATCCAGATCATCCCCCAACACTGTCTCCACAGCAGTTTCCCAACCACTTTCCACCCGCAATTGTTCGGCCAGCCGTGGATTGCTAGCCAGCCCATTCTCTTTCAACCACTGTCCACGCGCCTTGTTGGCCTTGTCCAGACCTGATTGTTGCAGGGTTTCCAGTGAGGCTAACCGCCCTTGCAGGGATTGGCGGCGGGAACGTGCCTGATCCAGTTGCGCTTGTACATCGCGTTGCTCCTGTTGCTGTTGGTTGAGCAAACTGGAAACATTGGCAAATTGTTCTTCAGCGGCGGCGCGGGTTTCACCTGCTTCGGCCAGTTGTGCCTCCAGTAGCTGCACGTCTTCGACGAAACGGCTGGTGGAGAGGTTGGCGGCTTCCTGTTGCAGGCGCTCGAGGCGCTGGCTGGTCTGGTTTAGCTGGCGTTCGATCTGCTCCATGCGGGCTTTTTCGACTTGCGCCTGACGGGTAGGTTCGGCGACGCGCTGCTGGCTGGTGTGCCATTGTTCCTGCCAGTCGTTGAGCCGGTCTTCGGCGTCGTACAGGCGTTCTTCTGCCATGCCGAGCTGTTCGGCCAGTTCTGCTTCGCGCGGTTCGAGGTCGGCGAGGGTGCTTTCGGCTGCGGTCAGCTTTTCGCGGTCTTCTTCAGCGTGGAGCAGGGTTTCTTCGATGCTGTGTTCGGCGTTGCGCAAGGCTTCCTGCTGGCGGCGCTGGATGTCGCGCTGGTGCTGGATGCTTTGCTCAAGGCAGGCAATGTCGGAACCGGCCTGATAGTACTCGCCTTGCACTACGTTCAAGGTTTCGTTGGCGTCGGTGTATTGGTCGCGCAATGCCTCAACGATGGCTTCCAGGTGGCGTACCTGGGCAATTTGCGCCTGATAGGCGGTGGAACGTTGGCTGAGGTCGCGCAGGCGTTCTTCCCCGTCGCGCTTGAGCTGATCCCATTGCAGTAACAGGACGCTGGCTTCGAGTTTACGTTCTTCCTCGCGCAGTTCGCGGAAACGCTGGGCGGCTTTGGCTTGTTTGTCGAGGCGTTCGAGTTGTTTTTCGACTTCTTCGCGCAGGTCGGTGAGGCGTTCGAGGTTTTCGCGGGTGTGCGCCATGCGGTTTTCGGTTTCGCGGCGGCGTTCCTTGTAGCGGGAAATCCCGGCGGCTTCTTCCAGTGTGTTGCGCAATTCTTCCGGTTTGGCTTCGATCAGGCGCGAAATCATGCCTTGTTCGATGATGGCGTAGCTGCGCGGCCCCAGACCCGTGCCGAGGAATATGTCGGTAATGTCGCGGCGGCGGCATTTGGAGCCGTTGAGGAAATAGCGGGAATCGCCGTCACGGCTGACCTGACGCTTGACCGAAATTTCGGCGTATTGGGCGTATTCGCCGCCGAGCGTACCGTCGGAGTTGTCGAACACCAGTTCGACGGAAGCCAGCCCGACCGGCTTGCGTGAGGAGGAGCCGTTGAAAATAACGTCTTCCATCGACGATCCGCGCAGGTTCTTGGCGGAGGTTTCACCCATTACCCAGCGTACTGCGTCAATGGTGTTGGATTTGCCGCAACCGTTCGGGCCGAGGATGCCGGTCAGGTTGCTGCGGAAATCCAGCGTTACGGGGTCGACGAAACTCTTGAATCCGGCGATGCGGATTTTGCTTAGGCGCACAGGTCAGTTCTTTTTACAATGGTAATTGCGAAGGGGAGATTTTACTTGAGGGTATTGGGGAAATGCTAGCGGGATGTCGGGATGCCTCTAAGTGTCATAAATTGACCAAATTAGTCAGCTAATATACAGTGGCAGCCTCCTTCAGCGAGGATGGGGTGTCTTGCTTATGTTGACCATTTGCCGTGTGGTGCTTGGGATTTGCCTGCTGGCATCTGTCCAGCCCGTTTTTGCCAAAGAGGCCATCGACTCAGAGCAAACCACAGGCATTTCCTTTAGCATCAAGACCCAGCAACAAGACCTCACCCTGAACAGTCTTAGCCTCGAATCCGCCCCGCCCCAGTTAGCTTCATTGGCAAACATGGCGGATCAGATAAAGGCAAGCAGCGACACACAAACTACGTCCATCCAGTTAAGCCGCCGGATTGCCCCCGGCATCAATGTGTTTGGCTCGATTGGCCAGGTCAGTGGGGAAACTATCGCCAAGATTCCCGCATTACCACGCATACAGTTGCCCGACATCAAAATTGATACCGATGGCATGATTTATAGCGTGGGGGCAAGAGCCGTAGTCAAAAAGGAGCAATATCTGGCTTCTTTGACCTATGTTCACACGCTATACAAACCGGATAACACCCTTAATGCGGCCAGCCATTCTTATTCCATCACGCCTTCGGTTGGTGTAATCACCGATGCGGGTGTTTTCAGCCTGGGTCTGACGTATCAGGAAAACAAACGGGATTTCACCGGCAAGCTCAACACCCCGCTGGGGGAGGCTGCTGTCAAGGCCAATGTTGAGAACAAACATAAGACAAGCTGGGTTGCCGCATACCGCACCGAACTGGGCAACGACCTGTATTTGCGCGGCGGCGTGGAACTGGGTGGCAAGGAAGGGGTAAGCCTCGCCATCATCAAACGTTTTTAAGGCTGATCAGTGACAAGTTGTGCGTGATCAACTCGTTGAATTGTTCCCAGTCAATCTCAGCATCATTTTCACCATAAACCTCAATTTCCCGTGCTGCCTCTGCATTCTCATGCAAACCCAATGCGCGGCTGGAGCTGACAATACGGTGCGCGGCAATACGCATGTCTGATACTTCCTGTCTGGATGCTCCATGCGTAATACGCCCTATATCTTCGGCTAACTGTTGCCTGTAATGCATGATAATCTCGGCTGCCGTTTCCTCACCCAAACGATGCTGGAGATCAGCAAATACTTTGGACAAAACCGGCTGAGACTGTTCAGCGCTTGCTGGGGCAACCCCGTGTACGCAGGCCAGCAGTTCATCCGGCGTATAGGGTTTGGCCAGAACAGTTGTGCCCATTGCCGCCAGACGTTCCCGCTGTTCCTTGTCAAAGTGGGCGGAGGTCAATACAACAACGAGTTCCGACAGGGCATCCTGCTGGCGGATTTTTTCCAGCAGTTGGAAACCATCCATCCTCGGCATACGCACATCGCTGAACACCACATCAAATGCCTGTTCTTGCAGCAACTCCCAGGCATGTTCCCCGTCTTCGGCCTGACTGACCTTATGCCCAGCCGACATCAGTAGCTCACTGGCAATCATGCGGTTACTGGCGGCGTCATCAACCACCAGAATCGTGAGGTTCTTGTGGCTGGAAGCAGCGGGCATCGCCTGTTCAGCAGGATCAGAAACCGTTGGCAGCCTCATACCCAGGGTAAAGCGGGCTTTGGTACCGTACCCCAAACGGCTTTCCAGCGACAAATCACCACCCGCCGCGCGGATCATTTCAAAGCAGATCGGCAGGCCGAGGCCGGAACTCGCATTCTGGCTGTAAAGCGCCTCGACACCAGTGTTGAAACGGGCTTCGATATGGGCGAGTTGTTCCTCAGACATGCCCCGCCCAGTGTCTTCGACGACTACATGCAATTCGCTTTGTTCCGGTTTCCATGCAACCGATACGGAAATGTCACCCACCTCGGTATTCTTGATGGCGTTGCTGATCAGGTTGATCAACATGCGCCGTAACACGACCGGCTTGCCGATCAGGCAAGGGGGCAGGTTGTGGGTATGCAGGCGCAGCTCCAGATCTTTTTCAGCGGCACGGTGATGCAAGAGCTGGATGAGGGCTTCCAGCAGGCGCTGCGGGTCAAATTCCGTATCCTTATCCATCTTCTGGATATTTTTGAACTGGATACGATCCAGCAAATTATCCACCAGCGCATACATCGACTCTGCCGCATAATGCGCGGTTTGCCAGTACTGCTGCTGCTTGCCGGATAAATCAGTGCGCCCCAGCAGACAGGTTGCGCCCAGCATCGCGTGTAACGGCGTGCGGATTTCGTGGCTCAGGGTGGAAATGAAACGTTCCCGCTGCCCGAGCATCAGCTCCGCATTTTCACGCGCCATTTGCGCACGTTCCCTACCCTGCATGGATTCCTTCACATGCATCCCCAGCGCCATCGACAGCATGATCATTTCCATTGCCGTTACCGAAGTTGTGACAAGCCTTCCCCAACCTTGCATGTCGATAAACTGGAGTACGCCGAGGATAGGGACAATGTGACCAACCACCAGAATCGTCCAGGCCGGGAACAAAACCCAGGCAGGCCGGTAGCCGCCCAAAGCGACGGCCAGCGATAACAACGGGATCAGGGTCAGGGAAGTAGCAACGATGTAGAAATGTATAAACAGTTTGGTGTTGGTGATACCTTCTGGCCATGTGAAAACATACGCAAGAAACCCGACCATCATGAGCAAAGATACAATACACAGGGTGATCAGTGTTTTGATGACCGTGAACAACTTCTGCCGCTTAGGGTTATGGCGGATGGTCTGGATTCCCGGTCGCATAAAGCTGAGTGTGAACAGGATCAGGGCGATCATGGTCATCGCGCTCAGGATATGCAAAGAGATTTTCGGGTCAGTGAAAAGCGCGGAAACCCCGGAAAAAAGCTCACGGTACAAACTGAGCTTCACCATCATGGAAAAATGCAGGCTGCCATACAAGGTATAGAAGAGATAGGACGCATTGCGTATGGAGATGAACAACAGAAAATTATAGACAATTAATCCGGCGATAATCCCAAGCATCATCAGATTTAACACAGTGCCCAGATTGGAATTTTGTACCGCAGAAGATGCTGGCAGCAAAAACACCTTTGTCGGAATCAGCGTTGTGGCGCGTACACGTTGCAAAAAACCACATTCCGTATTTTGGGGAAGATTTATAGGCAAGTAATAGGAAGATGCCAATGTTGGGCTGGAGACTCCGAGGGGAGGCGTGGACAAGGGTTGCAGCCCACCCCCCTGGCAATACAGGTAAAAGTCCAGCTCCCTTAAAAGCCCATTCCTGACATTAATCACCCATGCAGCGTTGTCTATGCGGTTTATCAGGGGAGTATAAAACCATGCTTGCTTGCCATCAGGGTCAAGCGTGCCGGATTGATAACCCGGCTGGCTCATGCGGTTGAGCGCTGCTTCGGGGCTGATGGCGTTGTTGGTGTCGGGCAGGCTCAAGGTATCCGCTTTCAGGCTCACAGGTTGCCCATGCGATTGTGCATCCACGATTTCAAAGGCGTGGGCTGGTTGCAAGGCAAACAGCAGGAAGAAGAGGAAAGCGGTTAAATAGCGCACAGCTGCTCTCATGCTCGGTCATTTGGGAGTGATTGCGATTTCATCACATAACAACCTCTGTTGACAGACTGTTGACAAAACTTTCCTTGCTGCCGGATTTTCGGTGGGATTTTAGCGCACCCGTTCCACCCCGACGCTTTCGCCATCCGTCACCAGCACCCATGCTGCCAGATCACGCAGGGCTGCCACTTCGGGCAGTTGCAGATAGCCATGCACCTGGTTAATGCCTTCCTGCCTTTTGGCTTCCCACCCGGCGGGTTTGTCGCCCTTCTTGCAATATTTCAGTTCAATCAAATGCTGGTAAGGGATTTTCAGCGGGTTGCGCTCCAGCAGCAGGATGTCGGGGTAGTGCCTGCCCATTTCGCGCTCGCTGTGGATGAAATAGATTTGTGTCTGGTAAATCAGGGTCAGCAAAATCACTTTCAGGTGCTTTTCATCCATCTTCAGCGCATCGTGGTTGGAAAGCAGTTGCATGACCCGTTCCAGTTGCGTGATCAGTGGCTGCATGTTGGCGTGCAACGCCAGTTGCTCCACCGCGAGCCGTAATTCGTGGTTGGGGATGCTGAACTGGTTGCGCCGTTCCAGTTCCACCTTGAAGTAATGGAAGTAAAACTCGCGGATGGCGTAGTTGGGGATGACGAACACCTCACCCGCCAATGCCTTGCGTTCCAGGGTGATAAAACCCATGTACGCCAGCAGGCTGATGAAATCGTCACGGTCAAAACCCTTGTCGAATTCGAACTTGCGGCGTTGCGCGGCCTGTACTTCACCCGCGTTGATCAGCTCGTCCAGCACCGCGAAATTCTCGTCCCGGTTGCCAATGCTGAACATGCCCATGATCTTGCCATAATCAGAGGCGATGTTTTCGTCCAGCATGGGTTCGGGATATTCGCAACGCTTACGGTCGAAATTCTTCACGAAATACAGCAGCATGTTGGCGTTATACACGCTGTTTTCCGCCCGGAGGTTGAAACGGTAGCCGTTGTACCACAGGCGGGTATCGTCCAGCAGTTGCGCCAGTTCCAGTTGGCAATGTTCCGCCAACGGTTGCAGCAGTGTCACCACTTCCGCTTCAGTGAAACCGATGGCCTCGTTGAAATCCTCATGCAATGACAGGTTCTGCCCGATATTGAAACCGCTGGTCATGCTGTCGAGCATGACCGGGGTCACGCCCGTGACAAACAGGCGGTCGAGCACGCCCGTCAGGGTGGCGGTTTTCAGCACCTCATAGAAACTGCGCACAAAGCCACCCTTGCCCATGATGCGCTGGAACAGTTTCAAATCGTCGGCGAGGATGCTGTTGGCAAAGTGATCGTATTCGTCGATCAGCAGCAGAACTTTTTGCCCGTCCAGCAAGGTAAAGAATTGTTGCATCTTTGCTGCCGGGTCAGGTTGTTGCCCGATGCGTTGTCTGTAATCGTCCGGGTAATCGTAGCGCCCCAGAAAGCCATGCAGGTATGTTTCCACCTTGGCATTGACACGTTGGAAAACCGCGTCATGCCCGCCATTCGTGTCAATGCCACTGAAATCCATGAACAGCACCTGATAACTGTTACGCAACGGGGTCGGGTGTTGCCCGATATACAGCGTCTCAAACAGCACCTCGAATTCATTCCGGTACACCACATCGTAGTAATGCCACAGCATCGACAGGAACAGGCTTTTGCCAAAACGGCGCGGGCGCAACAGGAACAGGTACTTGCCTGCCTCTTCCAGTTGCGGGATATAAGCGGTCTTGTCGATGTAGACATAACCCTCAGTCATGAGGGTCTTGAAGTTGCTCTCGCCGTAAGGGATTTTCGGGAACATGGGCAAATCCGGCCAGTCAGGGACATGGCGTCAGTATATCACACAGGCGGATAGCCACCGATGACCTTCGTACAACCAGCCCTGCCCAGCTAGCGATTCACTTGCCTGGCGAAAGCAAAGGGGCAACGCAGTGAATTAGGCACACCCGTTGACAGACTGTTGACCAACTTTTCCTTACAGTAGGCACTTTACGGCAGCAAGCACGAAGTGAGGGAAAGGCGATGCGGGCAACTAATTTTTTTGTTTCCCTGTTATTTCTGGGTTGCAGCTTGGGGGGCATGGCATTTGCAGATACCACGGGGTTGGAACATACGGATGGTTACGGCCTGTTACCCCAGGCAGCGCGTTTTTCCAAAGAGGAAAGCGAGGCGATATTTCAGACAGGGAAACAAGCCTGCCAGTCTGATTGTGTCTCGCCTTTTGCTGAAAAACTGGGTGAAAACAACCATGTCGCCGCGTATTCCAACTGCAAATCGTCGTGCATCACACCTGAATATACGTTCATGGATGTAGCAACAAAGGCGATGAGCGTCCACACGCAAGACCCGCAGAAAGCGGGGCTGCATTATGTGGGGGTGACGTACCAATGCGTCGAATACGCCCGCCGCTGGTGGATGAGCAATGAAGGGATCACGTTTGGTGATGTTGACGGCGCGGCTGACATCATCTACCTGACTGAAGTGGAAGCTATTGCTTCAGACAAAAAATACCCAATGGGGCGGTCAATCAATGGTACGGCGCAACGCCCACCTGCAAAAGGCGATTTGGTTGTTTACTACCCCAACCGTAAAGACCCGAAGTGGCGTTTTGGTGTAAGCGTTCACGCCCTCTGATAGGCATTGCAGCGATTTTATAGTAAATTCACCCCATCCCAATAACGAGCCATTATCCCCTTGCCAGCCCTAGCCCACCCACTGCCGACCACCCTTGATGAAGCACATCAGCTGATCGTGCGCCAACAGGAACGGATAGCCGGGTTGGAGAAGCAAGCGGCACGGGGTAGTGGTGTTGGAACAGCAAGTCGAAACGCTGCAAAAACAGCTCGAAGAACTGGTGGCCAAACTGGGCAGCAGTTCCCGCAACAGCTCCAAACCGCCGTCCTCAGACAGCCCGGAACAACGGGCAGCCCGTCCAAAACGCAAGGGGAGTGGCCGCCCGCATGGCGGGCAACCCGGCCATCCACGCCACGAACGGGCGTTATATCCCCCCGAACAAGTGACCCGCACTGAACAGTATTTCCCGGAAAGCACCTGCGCCTGTGGTGGGGCAGTGGCGGTTGACTGGGAAAACCCTTACCGCCATCAGGTCACGGACATCGCCCCTCCGCCGCCACCCGAGGTGACGGAGCACCAGTTTTACCACGGTGTCTGCCAATCCTGCGGCAACCAACACCACAGCCAGTGGCCGGACTGGGTCCCCAGCGGGCAAATGGGTGCGGGTGTGATTGCCTGGATTGTGGTGCTGGCCGGACAGTTTCGCCTGTCGATGCGCCAAACCCAGCTCCTGTTGTGGGAAGTCTGGCAGGTGCGCTTCAGCACCGGGGCGATCAGCAAAGCGCAAGGCAAATCCATCCCGTGGATGGGGCCGCTGTACCGTCAGGTCGGTGAGCATGTGCGTGGGCAGGCGGTCTGCCATGCCGATGAAACCCGCCATTACCGTGGCACGAACACCTACTGGTTATGGGCATTGGCGGACAACACCGTCACGTACTTCATGACCCATTACTCACGCGGCAAGGCTGCCGCCGATGCCTTGTTGGGCAGTTTTACCGGTTATCTGGTGACAGACCACTTCAGCGGTTACGGCAATGTCCCGCCCGAACGGCGGCAACTGTGCTGGGCACACCTGATCCGGCACTTCCGCAAGATGGCCGGGCGTTGTGGCGGAGGGGGAATGGTTGGCAAACGCCTGCTGCTGATTGCCTGCGCCACCGTCCGCACCCATCACCGCTGGCAACAGCACCCCGAAGGGGCGGCACGCTACCGGCGGCGGATACTGCGCCTGCGCCGCAGCTTCCAGGCCACCCTCAGCCTGGGCGAAGCATTGGATAACTGCAAACGCACCCGCAACCAATGCAAACATCTCCGTAAAGATGAGGCCATGTGCTGGACTTTCCTCAAGGATACACGCATTCCCCTCACCAATAACCGCGCTGAACGGGTGATCCGCCCCTACGTGCAATGGCGTAAGACCAGTTTTGCCAGCCAGTCGGCACAAGGGGACAGGTTCCGGCCAACCGTGCTGACCGTGTTGGGGACTGCCCGGCAATTGGGGATGGATATGGCAACCCTGATGCGCTATGTGTGCTCCCAAGGCTTGGCTCATAAGCCGGTCGCCGTGCGCTTCCCCTTGGGGCAGGTCTGTACCCGCAAACCGCTACAAATGGCGTGAACGCTTACCGTTTTGGTCATGTGGCGGTGGTGGTTAATGTCGACCTTGACAAGGGTGAAGTCGCTTTGGCGGAAGAAAACTACAATAATAAACCCTGGCCTGCCTCCACCGATTACTCCCGCAAAATCCAGATTTTCAATATAAGTGGGCGTTATCGCCTACTGGACGTTGAAACCTTGCAAAACAAGAATATTGAGGGAGGTCTGATTGCCGGATGGGTTTATCCCTTGCTTAACAAATAATTCTGGGCGATTTCAGCACATAACGACATCTGTTGACAGACTGTTGACAGAGTTTCTTTTATGATGTTTCTGGCAGCCAACCATATCAGGTTGGCAAGCAAAATCCAGATTATTGAACGAAGGAGCGTTATACCCATGAAGAAAGTTGCCATGATGTGTGTGACAGCGATGGCTGTCTTTGCCATGTCTGCCGCCTCAGCAGATTGTACGTTGGGATGGTGTAAAGCCAATACACTTTCTGCCACCGAAAAGCTGATTTGTGCTGATGCAGGTCTGCAAGCAGCGGATAACCTGATGGATAGCCTTTACCAAGAGGTCATGAGTTATAAAGGCAAGCCTGGGCATGAGGGTATGTGGTCGGGTGAAGTGCAATCTGATCAACAGGATTGGTTAAAAAGCCGCAATCAGTTGTCTGCTAAAAATCCACTGATGGATAGCTATTTGCAACGAATTGGGGAGTTACAAACTACGCTGAAATCCATGAGCCAGTAATACGGAGAGAGTCTATGAAATCAGGAAAAATGATACTGGCATTGCCGCTGGTATTCATGGTGGCTTTGGCGAATGCCAACGATGACATCGTATTGGTAGCTGAACCAGCACAAACCTATGTTTGTCAGGATGGGAAAAGTGTGACTGCGCAGTATTTCAATAATACGGAAAAAACCATTAGTCTGGTTAAACTGACGATGGCTACAGAAGCCCGGTTCTTACCGAGCATAGTTTCAGGTAGCGGTTCTCGTTATACCGATGAACGTGATATTGAATGGTGGCTTAAAGGCGATGAGGCGTCATTGAATTACGATTTACATAGTGATGATGCCAGTAAAACAACCCTGTGTTCAATAAAGCCATAAAGCTTTTTCTCAAAAACTTCCCGCCAAAAAAGTGCCGTTTAATTATAATTTAAACGGCATATATTCATTTGAAATTCTGCCAGTCATCCTTCCAAATTTTCTTATTCTAAATTTGCTGATGAGTTAGTGACGGATGCGCTACTAATAATTCCCATCATCAAATTGGAAATCCGCACAAAAAATGGTTGCTGTTGATAGTTTGTTGACAAAGTTTTCTTTATAGTTGTTTATATGAACAGGCAGCGAGTCACGCATTAAAGTGATAATACCGTATTTTTGGGTGAGTTCCTATTGACTGAGAAAGGAGGTTGAATAGTATGTTATCTGCCACTACGACAAACACGAAGAGAGAATATACTCGATTTTTACGCAATTGGTCAGCTACTTTATTATTGATGATAGTTAGTATCAACAGTGTGACTGTTGAAGCAGGCGGCATGGGAATGGGCAATGTGGAGGGTGAACGTATTAGACAGGGATTTGTTATTACGCCAGTTCCTCTCAATTTACATAGCAAAAACCGTGCCTTGGTAGGGCTTGGCAGTTACTTGACGAATGGAGTAGGTGGGTGCAATGACTGCCATACCTCTCCGACTTATGCACCGGGTGGTAATCCGTTTAATGGTGAAGCAGAGAAAATCAATACGGATGGCTATCTCGCGGGCGGCGGGGTTTTTGGTCCATTTGTAGAAAGCAATATTACGCCGGATGCTTCTGGTTTACCTGCCGGACTGACCCGCAAAGAATTTATCAGTTTAATGCGTACAGGCAAAGACCCTCATGAAGCCAATAAAACCCTTCAGGTAATGCCATGGCCTATTTACGGAAACATGACCTATCGGGATTTGTCTGCTATTTATGAATATCTACGCTCCATCCCCGCGTTACCGAATAATTATTAAATCCAGATAGCTATACCTATAAGTGTAAGTACTGTATCTGCATGATCATAATGCGGGTAGGTCACTTGATGGCCTATCGGGGAGTTTTTGTATGAAAGTTAATTATTTATGGCTATCTGGTGTGCAGTTATAGTCTGGTGGAGTATTTTGTCATGAATATTGTATTGTTATCTGTTTTGCTCGTTGTCACATGGCTATTGGCGGCATACTTTATACATCGGGTGGCTCACATAAAACATAAATGGAACATTTTGTTCTACATTCATAAAGCTCATCATGAAATTAATTATTTGGCTTCGGATGAACAGAATTCTGCGTTCAAGATGCGCTACTTGCTGTTTTTATTTGGTGACTATCGAGGCACATTAGATGTTCTATTGACTTTAACGTTACCTGCTCTTCTTGTGTTATTTGTCCACACAGAGATTGGCCTGGGAATTTTGATCTTTCATTATATTTACGAAGTTTTTCTTAGTGAGCATGTGCTGGATCATAATCCGCGTATACGCAAGTGCGGTGCGCGCTGCTTTGCCTGGGGTGAGTACCATCTTATGCATCATCTAAAGCCATCGTGCAACTTCGGCATAATCTTGCCGATTGGTGATTACTTGTTTGGAACTTATAAAAAGCCCGCATTCAATCAATCACTTACATCAATCAATGGATATTATAGCCATGAGTTAAGCAAATAATTCATACTGTTGACAGTCTGTTGACAAAATTTTATTTATAGTTAAGTCACATCAACAAGCAATCAAACAGCAATAAGTTTTCATCGCTGTGAGCGTGTAACACTGTAGAGGAAAGGGTTATGAGTAAAGTTCAGGTACATCGTGTCTCTGATTATCTGCATGACGAGAAAACCATACGCAAAATTGCCGGGGACTTCGCCGCCTTAAATAAAAAGGTCTGGAGCAATATAACGGATGATTTTTACATCTGGGATGCGGAAAAAGTATTGGAACAATTCAGGAATTACCCGTATGGCTCATTCTTTTCAAGCAAGGATGGCAAGATAGTATCCACCTTGACCGTCATGAAAATGAACGCAAATAATTATTTGCAAGGCCCGGATAAATCGTGGGAAAGCATCACAGGCAACGGGACGCTGAATACCCACGACCCACAGGGTGACAGTGCGTATGGTGTGGATTTAACGGGTGGGTCAGGCAATACCACCAAAATGGTTAAAGCCGTTATTTTGATAGGTTTGCTTGGCGAAGGTGTCAGGTCGGTATTTTTAAGCTCCAGAATTCCACTCTATCATAAGTATGATAATATGGATGTGGATGATTATGTCATAGCTAAGCGGAAAAGCGGCAAGCCATTAGACCCGGAACTGGCTTATTATAAAAACCTCGGTTTTAAAGTTGTCGATGTGATTCCTGATTATATGAATGACCCCAAGAGCCTGAACTACGGAGTCATTATCAAGTATGACAATCCATTCTATTGGCTGACAAAGGCGATCCCTTTTATTAAATATGCCATGAGCGCACTGGGAACCCGCTTTCTTTTGTCAAGACAGCCTGTTTATCAATAAGCCAGAGGTATCCCATGAAAAATACGCTTGAATGCCGGGCAGAAAACCCGGCCATACCAGACGCTGGGCAGGAAATCGAGTTGCCCAAAAGCCTTATCAACAAGATGTCCCAAATCTCCAGGGAAGAACCTGAGCTTCTTTATTATTCGCCGCAGGAAATCGAAAAACTCTGGAAACAACAGCGGATCATTGTTTATCCCGATGTCAATGAGCCTGAGGGGTTTATTTTCAAGATTCCCATTATGAAAGGCTGGACTGAGATTACCGGTCTGTACACCTTGCCCAGCAAGCGTCCGCGCAGTTTACGCCAGAAAAGTGTTGCTGAACGGATGGTGAAGACTTGTATGGATCAATGTGCCCCCGGCGAACGGCTCATTACCTTTACACAGATTCCTGGCGTGGCGCGTTTCGCACAGAAACTGGGTTCCCAGCGCATTGGCTATTTTGACCTGCCGCTGCGGGTCTTGCTGGCTTCGTTTCTGGAAAAATGCGCTACGCCAGCCAGGTTATGGGAACTATTGCTCGGTTTACCAAGGGAACGTAACGTTGCTGTCGTGATGTATACGGCTCCTGACAAAATGCCATGAACCTGCCTGATGAGGTAAATAACCATGCGTCCTGCTTCTTTTCCGTTAGCCAGCACCGCTATGGGCTGGCGCTTTCCCGCCAGTACTCACCCGCTGTTGGGGCGGATGCAGGCCACGCCCCATCCCTCCTGGAAACTGGCGATAAGCGACCGCCTTGCATGGCTGGAAGGGCATCGCATCAACGGTGTCCCCTTGTTTCCCGCCACAGGCTACGTGGAAATGGCGCTGGCTACCGCGCGTGCACAGTTTGGCGGCGAAGCTTTCCTCCTGACCGATGTAAGTTTCCTTGCTGCTTTGTGCCTGTGCGAGCCACTGGAGCAAACCTGCCTGCGCACCAGCCTGTTCCCGGAAGACGGGCGTTTTGAAATCCATTCCCGCAACGATAGAAACATGCCCTGGCGGTTACATGCCAAAGGTGTCGTGCAAGCGTTGCCTGCCAATACCGGGAACCATCGCCTATCGCCGGATGTGCTGTACAGTCGTTGCGGCACTTTGTCACCGGCGGCTCCGGCCTATGCTGCCCTGCAAGCAGCGGGATTCGGGTATGCGGGTTTGTTTCGCGGCATGGTCAGCCTTACGGCTTGCGGGCACGAAACCCTGGCGGAACTGACGCCAGGGCGGGCAGGCTGGATCATCGACCCGGTACAGCTCGATTCCGGGCTGCAAAGTCTGCTGGCCAGCCTTGGGGGAAATGAGCACGGCCTGTTTCTGCCGGTCGGGATCAAGCGCCTTCAGGTCAACGGGGCGACAGCAGATGCCGTACTGGCTTACGGTCATTCTGCTTTCGGGGATGGTGCGGTAAGGTTACATGCCGACCTGTGCCTGCTGGATCGGAACGGGCGGGTCAGCATGGATTTGCAAGGGCTAACGGCACGACCCATGACCGCAGGTCTGGCGCAAAGGGTGTTCCGCTACCTGGGTGTGGCGGATTGCGGGAGCCGTCAACCAACCTGACGGAGAATCGCCGCCGGGTATTTTCAACTCCCTTCTTTAAACCTGACACAAAAGGTAATCAGCATGAAAAAGACTATTAAATGGGGCACAACCGCCCTGGCATTTGCCGCTATCACAATCAACACCGCCGCGTTCGCGGGTGACGGTTCCTATGCACGCGGGGATCCTGGCTTGATGGATATACAATTTAACTGGACCACCCACCAGTCAGGAGACACTGTCAAAGCCAATGAACCCGTCAAGATTGGTTTTGAGGTCGGAAACGCGGGTATGTATATCCCCCTAGGGTGGCAATATACAATCCATGTAAAAGGTGCAACTATCCAAAGCTGGGATTCTGCACCTGGCGTAACGTGCACGACTGCCGAATCAAAACTCTTTTGCTCTTCTCGCAAGCCGATACTGAAGCTTGATCCTTTCCTTAAAGGTTCCATCACTGTACTGCCACCAGCCCAGAGTGGACGCAGGATGAGATTCGCCGGTAGCATGGTGGCCCTCGTCGGTAGTCGTCCTGATGAGGCGACAATGCTCAGGGATACTAACCGTACCAATGATACGAAGATCATGTTGGAAATGAGCGCTCAATAAAAATCCCGCCAATCATTTTATTTTCCTGATAACCTCCCAGCGTTTCAGCCGGGAGACGTCATAATCCTGACTTGTACTGTCATGCCAAGGCGCAACGACGTTACTTCCTTGAGCGTGATCTTGACCTTGACTATTTTGAGGCCGAGGTTGACGGCGGGGTTATCCGGGCGGATGCCGCGTGCGCCCGCGTAGTTGGCGATTTCGCTGACTGTGCCCGCGAATACTTTGCCAGGGTAGGCGTCGGAGGTGACGTTCACCTTGTCGCCAAGCGTAACCCTGCCGACATCGGTTTCGTCCACTTCGGCATTAATCCACGTCTTGCCAAGGTCAGCAATAGCCAGGATCGGGGTTTGCGGGGTCACGCCTTCGCCTGCATCGAGATAGCGTTCAATGACTGTGCCATCAATCGGTGAGCGGATAATGGTCGTTTCCAGACGTTTGCGGTTGTATTCGCAGGCAGCCTCGGCCAGCCGCACCTGATCGCGGTAGAGGCGGATGGTTTCCGGTTTCGGCCCCGCTGCCAGCAGGTTCTTGCGTTGCTGTGCTTCGTCGGCGGTTGCCTGGGCTGCCTTGAATGCAGATTCGGCACTGTCGAGGCTGGCTTGCGGGATGGTCTTTTTCGTGATCAGTTCACGGTTGCGCTGTAACTGCCTGTGCGCTTCTTCCTGATTGGCCAGCGCACCCCGGAGCTGCGCGTCTGCCTGCAAGCGTTCTTCCTTGCGCGCGCCGGATTCGAGTTCCGCCAGCCGTGCTTTTGCTACCTGCAAATCCTGTTCACTCTGCGCCACCAGGGCTTGCAAGTCCTGATTTTCCAGCACTGCAACGGTTTGCCCGCTGTGTACCCGGTCACCTGTCTTGACCCGAATCTCCGCGACCTTGCCATTGAGTTCGCTGGTGCCGAGGTCTATGTCGTAACCGGGCATGGTTTCGACCCTGCCTTCGGCGGCAATATGGGCAGGCCGCAAGGGCGCGGTTGCCGGGCTTGTCTCGGCAGGGCGCGGCCATAAAGCGAGATAGGCAATCAGGGCAAGTAAGGTGACGGCTACGCCGATCCAGGTTTTTTTCATGATAAGAGCCTGCCATCCTGTATTTCGATAATGCGGTCGGCCACCGCTTCGGCTTTGGGGTCGTGGCTGACAATTGCTACGGCTTTCCCGGTTTCTTTGGCCAGGTTGCGCAACAGCGCCAGCACTGCGTGGCCGGTTTTGGAATCAAGGTTTGCGGTCGGTTCATCCGCCAGCAGGATCGGCGGGTCGCCTGCCAATGCCCTGGCAAGTGCGGTACGCTGCTTTTCGCCGCCGCTCATGTCACGCGGGTAAGCGTTGGCGCGGTGCGCAAGGCCGACCTGCTCCAGTAAGGCCAGCGACCGCGCTGTGATGGAACGCCGGGGTGCGCCTTTCAGCCGCAGCACGACGCCGACGTTTTCCTGTGCCGTCAGGGTGTTGAACAGGTTGAATGCCTGAAACACGAAACCAAGGTCATGACGGCGGATGTCCGGCAGCGCTGACTCCGCCAATTCGCTGACACATTTACCGGCGACCGTGACGTTACCCGTGGTCGGGCGCAGGATGCAGCCCATGATCGACAGCAGTGTGGTCTTGCCGGAACCGGATGGCCCCATGATCAGCAAGACTTCCCCCGGATACAGCGTGACGGATACGTCATCGAGGGCTTTCACACGGTTACTGCCTGCGCCATACAGTTTGCTGATGCCTTCTACGGCAAGGACGGGTTGGGTTGCATTCTTCATCCGCGAAACACCATGGCAGGGTCGAGGGTTTTGGTCTTGCGCACGGATACCCATGCAGCACTGAGACAAGTCAGGACAATGATCACGAACATGACGACGAACAATTCCCACGGCGTGGTCAGCGGTACACCGCTGCGCTCAACACCGCCGCGCACCAGCACGAGCACGGTGACGCTGATGACGAACCCAAGAACAGCGCTGACCGCCGCCTGACTGAGGATCACGGTATTGATGTCGCGGTTGCGTGCACCCATGGCCTTGAGTGTGCCGTAATCACGCAGGTGTTCCAGCGTGCTGGCGTAAATCGTCTGCCCGACAATCGCGCCGCCGATCAGCACCGCCAATATCGCTGTCAGGAAAAACGACATGCCCATACCGGTCTGAATCGTCCAGTATTCCACCGCACGGTTGATAAACTCCTGGCGCGTGTAGACATCGTTGTTCGGCAGCCTGTTACGCAGAGTTGCCACCACATCCGGCAGGGTCGCGGGGTCTTTGAGCTTGGCGACGATGAAAGAAGTCTGATTGGCGAAATTTGTGCCCGCAAGACTGCGCTCCATCCATGCATGAGAGGTAAACATGACCGGAACCGTCGTAAAACTGACCACCCCTTGCGACACGCCGACCAGCTTGAAGGATTCTTCCTTGAACACATTGACTTCCCACAATGACCCCGGAGTTAGGTCGCCAAGGCGTTGGCGGGCACTGGCATCCAGAATCATGTAGTTGCCCCCTTTGACATCGGTGGCTTGCCCGCTTTCCATCGCCCAGGGGCCACCGACGCCGCTATCCGGGTCAAAACCCACCAGCTCGACCTGTTCGCGGCGACCGTCATGCAGCTTGAGGAAACCGAACCACACCTGGATGCTGTCAGCCCGCGCCACCTCATCCAGCCCGCGCACCCGGTCAATCAGGTAATCGGGGAAAGGCTGCGAAAAATCGAAATTGGGGACGTTTTTGGACATGATCCAGATGTCAGCATCCGTGTGGCGCACAATCCCCGTAGCGTTGCCCATCATGCCGAGGTAGATACCCACCTCCATCAGGGTCAACACGCCGGAAAAGACAATGCCAACCAGCGTAATGATCAGCCTGGATCGTTCCTGAAACAGCATTTTGAATGCAAGCCAGAACATGGGCGTGGATAGCCTCGCTTACTCTAAGGTATTGGAATCAATGGATAGGTTCCTGTTGGGAACCCTGCTTGTGTATGGGCAGTGATCATACCGAAAGATTTGTTAATGGACTGTCAACAGGGTTTGTTATGTTACTCAGAACCAATTTTCCCTAAGTGGCAAACAATCAAGGTTGTTGACAGCCTGTTGACAAACTTTTCTTTATAGTGGGGTTCGTAACGAATACATGAGGAACTGGGTAGATGAGCATTCAAAAGAAGATAGTAACGGCGATGGCATTTGCAACCACCACTTTGGTGGCGATGCCCGCCAGTAGTGCCGAGCCAGATGACATCACACACGGGAAATACCTGATCCTGACCGCAGGCTGCAACGACTGCCACACCGCCGGGTATGCCGCGAGTGGCGCAACAATCCCGGAGCCTGAGTGGTTAAAGGGGGATAGCCTGGGGTTCCGTGGCCCGTGGGGAACAACCTACGCCGTCAATTTGCGCGAATACATGGCTGGGCTTAGCCAGGAGGAATGGGTTAACAAAGCCAGGACGCTGAAAGCCAGACCCCCCATGCCCTGGTGGGCGTTAAATGCCATGACTGAAAAGGATCTGAAAGCCATTTACACATACGTCAGGGCGCTGGACACGAGTGATAACAAGGTTCCCGAGTTTGTTCCGCCGGATCAGGAGCCACCGATGCCATACGTGCAGTGGCCGATGCCGCAATAAGGTTTGACCCGCTTGCAGCACATTTCCTCCAGACCGTGCTGCAAGCTCCTTTTGGCCAGCCAGCGTTCCTAACCCTCTCGCTGGTTGGCCGTTTTCTTGTTACACGGTTTATTGGGGAGGCTTATGCCCATACACTTCCCGGTATAAAATGTCACGGATGCGGTAAAATTCCTCGGCTGACAGTTCCCGTGGATACGACATGATCCGTAATGGAACGGGAGGCTTGTCAGGTGAAAAAGCCGGTTGTATATACGGGAAATGATTGAGCACAAACCCCAACCTGATATACCAGTCAACCCGCCGCTGTTCGGCCATTCCGCTTTCAGGAAGCTCCACCTCAAGCACCAGCAAACCTGCGTTTAGCTCGCACAACTCACGGATAATCCGCGTGCCAAGCCCGCTTTTTCTGGCGTCACGGGCGATGGCGATATGTTCCAGAAAGAGCAGCCCGTCAAAGTGCCAGGTGGCGGTTATGCCAATGACTTTGCCTGCCGATGTGATGGCACGAAACCGGTAGCGGGGATTTGGCAGGATGTTCAATTGCTGTGAAAGTGAACGCCGTTCGGCGCTGGGGAAACTGTCTTCATAAATGCGCCAAGCCTCCCCGAATTCGGCAGGAAGGCTTGGCGTCAGGTCATTACCACAGTTTGCTGGCATCAGTTGCAGATTACCGGTACGTCAATCAATGGAGCACTGCTCAGTGCCCCGCTTTCAATTTTTCCCAGTAGTCATTGTAAAGCTTGAGCGCAGCGCCGACATCCAGTTGGAATTCACCTTTTTCCAGTATTTCGGCAGGCGGGAAAATAATCGGGTCATTGCGGATTGCCTCGCTGACCAGTACCCTGGCAGCGGTGTTGGGGGTGCTGTAACCGAGTTTTTCCACCATCTGTTTGGCGACTTTCGGCCTGAGCATGTAGTCGATGAACTTGTGGGCATTATCGACATTTTCCGCGCCAGCGGTGATGGCGAGATTGTCCACCCACAGGGAAGCGCCTTCTTTCGGGTAGATGTAGTGGATGTCCTTGTTTTCCTTTTGCGCCTGACTGGCTTCGCCGCTCCAGATCATGCCCAGGTTGACATCACCGGCCAGGAACGGTTCACGCGGTGCATCGGCATTGAATACCCGCACGTTGGGCATCAGCTTTTGCAGGTCTTGGTAGGCGACCTTGATTTCCTCCGGGTTGGTGCTGTTGGAGGAAAAGCCGTTCTTTTTCAGCGCCATGTCAAAGATGCCGCGCAGGTCGTCGGTCAGCAACAGCTTGCCTTTCCATTTCGGTTCCCACAAATCCGCCCAGCCGGTAATGCTGGCGGGATCGATTGCTGCTGCATTCACGGCAATTCCGGTACTGCCCCACATATAGGGGATGCTGTAACCATTGCCGGGGTCAAAGGGCTTGTCGAGCAGCTTGGGGTCAAGGTTGCCGAAATGGCTCAGCTTGGTTTTGTCGATCGGGTGCAGCAGCCCCTCCTCGCGCATTTTCGACACCATGTAGGCGGAAGGCACCACGATGTCATAGCCCTTGCCCTGTTGCAGCTTGAGCTTGGCGTACATGGTTTCGTTATTGTCGTAAGTGGAATAGTCGACTTCGATGCCTGTTTCAGCAGTGAAATCTTCCAGCACGCCGTCGGGAATGTATTCCGTCCAGTTGTAAATCACGACTTTTTCTGCGGCCTGTAACAAAGGGCTGGCCACCAACAACAGGCTGGCAAGCAGGGAACGTATGGGCATGGTGATTCTCCTACACATGAAACTTGAAGGCATTCATTGTGGAGAAAAAGGTGTCAACACACTGTCAACAGCCCGACTTGTTTGATTTATTTCCCAGGGTTTCAGCAAATAGTGAAAGCTGTTGACAGACCATTGACATTTCTTCCGCTACAGTAGTCGCTGGTAATGACACTGGAACAAGACAGGTTAGGGGATTTCCCTGAAAGATTCCCCCGCAATGGCTACACTTGTCTTATCGACAAGCGGAGTCCCTATCCCCATGCCCCCCGAACCCCAAACAGCTAACCCGATCCTGAGTGAATCCCAGATAGCCGACCTGAAACTGGCGGCCTCGAAAATGTCTGGCAGCACCCGCCGTGCGTTCCAGGCGGACATGAGCCGGAAATATTGTGCAGGCAACGCCCGCCAGACTGAAAGGTGTTTTGGCTGGGGTCGGGAGGGGGTGCAGTTGGGTTTGGAGGAACAGCGCAGCGGCATGGTTTGCGTGGGTGCGCAGGCGGCGTATTGTGGCCAGAAGCGCTGGGAGGAAACCCAGCCGGAAGCGGCAGCCGCCTTGCTGGCGCTGGCGGAAGCACATAGCCAGCAAGACCCGACATTCCGCAGCAGCATCGCCTACACCCGCCTGACGGCGGCGGAAGCCATCCGGCAGTTACAGGCCATGGGTTTCAGCGGTGGACAAGTGCCCGCCCCCAGCACCATGGCGCGGATACTCAACCGGAATGGCTACCGCCTGCGCAAGGTGGAGAAAGCCAAGCCGCAAAAAAAATTCCAGAAACCGACGCCATCTTCGCCAATATCCAGGCCAACGATGGGCAGTTTGCCGATGGGGCGGTCAAACGCCTGAGCATGGACTGCAAGGCGACCGTCAACATCGGTGACTACTCACGGGGCGGGAAAACACGGGGTGACAATAAAGCCGCTGACCATGAGATGGGCTGCAAAGAGAAATACATCCCTTTTGGCGTACTGGATGAGGACAGTGGGCAGGTTTACCTGACCTTCGGCAGTTCCAGCAAAACCAGTGACTTCATCGTGGATTCCCTGTGCCGGGTATGGGAACAGATGCCTTCTGCTGACAAGGACGCCTGCCAGTGCATCCAGATCAAAGCGGACAATGGCCCGGAAAGCAGCGGGATCAGGACGCAATTCCTCAAGCGCATGGTGGAATTCGCCAACCATACCGGTAAGACAGTCCACCTGCTGTACTACCCGCCTTACCACAGCAAGTACAACCCGATTGAACGCTGCTGGGGGATTCTGGAACAACACTGGAACGGCACCCAGCTCAAGGATGCCGAAACCCTGCTGGAATGGGCAAAAACCATGACCTGGAAAGGCATCAACCCCATGGTCGAATTCAGCCACAAGGTTTATGAGAAGGGTGTGACCCTCAGCAAAAAAGCTATGGAGGCTGTTGAGGCGAGGCTGGAAAGAAATGCTGCTTTACCAAAATGGGACATTCTGATTCGCCCTGTTTTTGGGTAATGTCTTTGAGGTAAATCACCTTATTCCACTTGCAAACGATAACCTTGCCCGCGTACCGGGTTTATCGAGGCGTCACAGCCCAGTTTACCCAGCTTGGTGCGCAGGCGGCTAACCAGGGTATCGACGCTGCGCTCGTTGCCAAAACGGGTGTCAGTACGTGAAACACATTGGAGTAGTGATTTGCGGGTACAAACCCCTGCCCCATTCTGGACAAGGGAAACGAGAATCCGCTGTTCCGCATCGGTCAGTGTGCAGCGCTCTGTTTTGTCCGTGCGTACAAGCGCATACTCATCCACAAGCAGCAGGCTGTTGCCGATGGTTAATTGCTGCTGGTTGGTTTGCCCCCTGTGCGTATTGACCCGCATGGCGAGTGATTTGACCTTGAATACCAGCTCGGCAGCCACGACCGGTTTATCAATGAAGTCATCAGCGCCTTCACGTAACCCGTTCAACCGTTGCTCGGCACTGGCGCGTGAGGAGATCATGATGACCCCAACGTCAGAATGCTCACGCAGATACGTCAAGGCGTCCAGGCCGTTCACTTTGGGCAGTACCAGATCCAGAATGATCACGTCCACTTTCTGCGTTTGGAGCAGCGCAAACAGTTCCTCGGCACTGCCGCATTCGAGGACAGTGACCTTATGCTCACGTAGGGCTGAACCAATCAAGATGCGTGTGACTTTATCATCATCGACCAACGCCACTTTTGTGTCGGAAAGCGTAATAGAATTCACCAGTGTTTCCCGCCAATACCCGTCTTTGCATTATCCATTGCGATAATGCAAAGAACTCCCTGCAAGTGTTTGTAATGAAACAAAGAGCTTACTATTGACCGCATTTATACTCAAGTACAACGAGTGAACTCCGAGTGAATCCGAGGTGTCTGGCTTGGCAGACGGGCGATGAAATCGGTTTCCAGGTTGCTGGATATATGTAATCCCATGGTCTTGATCTGTTCCAGCATGAGGGTTGCATCCTGTTCAGTGATGTGGGTGTGCCGATAGTGTCATCTGGTGTTCGTCGGCCAGGGCAATAGCTTCGGCTTTGCCGTAATCCAGTGTGCCGTCAAGCAGGTTCAACAATTCACGGCGAACAGGTCTTTGTGTTCGTGCCCCGGCGAGGTGATTTCACACACCCAGTCGGGCAGGGTTTCCATGATGCCGGTGGGGCGGGCAGGAACCCGTTCCTTGCGCCAACCAGCCAAGTCATGGGTAGGGCAGTGGTGTTCGTGGTAGCGGACGCTGATTTCGGTCATGATCCACCAGCCGTCAATGCCATCCTTGCGTTTGAATGGCAGGATTTCATCCGATAGCCCGGACTGCACCAAGGCATGTTCCGAACGCGCCATCGGGCGTTTGATGATTTCGCCATTGATTAGTTCGATGCGCTCATTATCGGCATTCAGCAAATCGGCAATAGTCTTCAGTTGCAGGGCTTCTATCCGCTAGGCTCCAGCAGGTTGATTGCCTGATTATAACGGAAAACAGGGTGCTTCTGGACAAACCCGCAGTCGTGGTATAAACCTACTCCCTTTAACATCCGCCCGACTGTTCATCGGGTCAACAGGAGCCAATATGTCCACGCGCCCCAGCAAGGAACTCGAAACCTTCCCCAACCCCAACCCGCAGCGTGATTACACCATCCGCATCGATGTGCCGGAATTTACCTGCATCTGCCCCAAAACCGGGCAGCCGGATTTCGCCCAGTTCAAGCTCGAATACGTACCTGACCAGAAATGCGTCGAGCTGAAAGCCCTCAAGCTCTATATGTGGAGCTACCGCGAGGAGGGCGCATTCCACGAAGCCGTCACCAACAAAATCCTGGAAGATTTGGCGCAAGCCACTGAACCGCACTTTATGCGCTTGACAGGCGTGTGGAATGTGCGTGGCGGCATCTACACCACGGTCGTGGTCGAACACCGCAAAGAAAGCTGGGTTCCCGCCCCCAAGGTTGAGCTGCCGTAATTGTTTGGAAAAAACAGGGCTGCGCGCTATTATGCGCAGCTTCTAAACAAGCAATAAACACGGGGGACATACTGATGAAACATCTTCTCACTTTTCTTTTTGCAATGATGCTTGGCCTTGGCGCTGCCGGTTGTAATGCCGATGAAAAAGCGGCTGACAAGGCTGACGGGCAGTCAACATCTGGAGGTAACATGTCCACTATTCTGATCGAAACCAACAAAGGCAATATCACGGCTGAACTGTACGTCGACAAAGCGCCCAAGACCGTAGCCAATATCCTGACCTATGTGGAAGAAGGCTTCTACAACGGCACCATTTTCCACCGCGTTATTCCAGGCTTCATGATCCAGGGCGGAGGCATGAACGAAAATATGGCGGAAAAAGCCGACAAGCGCCCACCGGTTGAGAACGAAGCTGACAATGGCCTGAAAAACGACCGTGGCACACTGGCAATGGCGCGTACCAACGACCCGCATTCCGCCTCTTCGCAGTTTTTCATCAACGTGAACAATAACGACTTCCTGAACTTCCGTTCCAAGACGCCGCAAGGCTGGGGCTATGCGGTATTCGGTAAGGTGACCGAAGGCATGGATGTGGTTGACGCCATCGTTAAAGTAAAAACCGGCAACCACGGCTTCCACCAGGACGTACCGGTTGAGCCTGTCATTATCAACAAGGTTTCCGTCGTCGAGTAAGCCTTGCCCGATGGCTACCCTTCCGGCTGGAAGGGTGGCCTTGTCTGCCCACCTGTCGCGAATACGACAAAACGTCCTGAACCCGCCATGCAAAGCAGCTCATTAAGGCAGTTCATATCATTGATGTAAAAAGAAAATTCTTGAATGGCACGTTTCCTGCTGTGCCTCCGGTATTTGTCACAACCGGAGATTTCCCCATGCTGCTGGATACCTACAAAGCCCAAGATCTGATCTGGCTCACCACCGTCAACGCCAAAACCTCAAGCGGCACTTACGCATTCCGTGGTGACCTGGTGGTCAAAGAAGGCGAGATGAACGAGGCGGCAGGCAAGCGCAACCCGCCCATTGCCATGATCAAGGAAGCGGTTATCCTGGCCACCGATGACAAGCTGCTGATGGTGGTCGGTAACTTCGCCGATGTGAACGAATTGCCGGAATACATCGCCCACTTTACTACCGACATGGCGGCAACCTGCAAGCCGGTATTCTACGTCGACAATATCAAGGAAGGCATGGTGGTGGGGGCTGAAGGCTTCACCTACACCCTGATCCCGATCACCTCTGGCATGGTGTGGAACGAGCTGCTCGACCTGTGCTACCTGGAAAAATCCGACCTCAAGGGTCAGTCCACCGAAGACAAGGTAGTCACTGCCTATGAAGCATTGAAAGATTTCAAACCAAAATTCACCACCGTTTCGCTGGATGAAGCGCTGGCCGCTCGCACCGACTCCAAACGCGAAGCCTGGGGCGCGGTGTAATGGGTTTGTTGATTGACGATTTCGGTGCGAAATACCTGCTGGGCGTGACGGTGATGGATACTACCCACCGCGAATTCGCTGATCTCGTCAATCAGCTTGCTGTCGTCAAGGGAATAGGCTTCGACAGCCTGTTCCTGCAACTGTTGGAACACACCCGTGAGCATTTCGCGCGCGAAGAAATGTGGATGCAGGCCAGCGTTTTCCCCGCGATTGCCGAGCATCACGCCGACCACCAGCGCGTGTTGGGTGATATGACCCGCTTCGCCCGCCAAGTGGAACGCGGCCTGATCCCGATGGCGCGCGCCTACGTGCGGGAACTGCCGCGCTGGTTTGCCCTGCACGCCGTCACCATGGATAGCGCCCTGGCTGCGCACATCAAGGCCACTGGCTACACCATCCAGTCTGAGGATTCCCCATGAGCAATAAAACCCTGCAACAAATCCAGCAACAGGTTGATGAAAACCCTGTCATCATCTACATGAAAGGCACGCCTGACGCACCAGAATGTGGCTTTTCCGGCAAAGCCGTCGGCTACCTGAAAAAGGCCGGGGCGGAATTCGCCTACGTCAATGTGCTGAAAGCGCCGTTCATTTACGAATATCTGCCACGCTTTTCACAATTCCCCACCTTCCCGCAGGTCTACATCGGTGGTGAGTTGGTTGGTGGCAGCGACATCGTGGAAGAGCTGTACAACAGCGGTGAACTGACCACCATGCTATCAGCGCTGGTGGACGCAGGGATTGTGCCAACCCTGAAGGTTCCGGCTACAACAGGGGAAGAAACCAAATCAGCCAACGATTTGGTGCAACTCACCTTACCCGGATAGCGCATGGATACACAAACGGCACGTCACTACCACGAACGTACCAAACACCGGCTGGACGCCTACGCCAAAGGCCCGCAATATCTGGACTGGGATCAACAGCCAAACCCGTTCCGCCGGTTTGCAGGTACGGAGGTGGTGGAACTACCGTTGTGGGACGCTTCTTCGCTCCCTGCCCCCCTTACGGGGGAGGGGATGGGGATGGGGGGTATCGCAGCTTTGCTGCAACGCTCCCTCGGCCTCTCCGCTTGGAAACAGTTCGGCCCCGACCGCTGGGCGCTGCGCTGCAACCCCTCCAGCGGCAACCTGCACCCCACCGAAGGCTACATCGTCGCTACCGGCATCGAAGGCTTGCAGGATGGCGTCTACCACTACGCCCCGCACGAACACGCGTTGGAACGGCGTGGCAAGATTGCGCCTGACCCCACTTCCGCCCCACAGTGCTTGCTTGGCCTCAGCAGCATCGCCTGGCGCGAAGCCTGGAAATACGGCGAACGCGCTTTCCGCTACGTGCAACTTGACGCAGGCCATGCCCTCGGTGCCATCCGTTACGCCGCCGCTGTCCTCGGCCTGCAAGTCGAACTGTTGCCGGTAACGGATGCAGACATTTCCACTTTACTGGGGCTCGACCGCGCAGCAGACTTCGATGGTGCGGAAACCGAGCACCCCGACATGCTGTTACGCCTCTACGCCCGCACGCCGGAACACCCCGCCTTCCTGCCCAAGATCCACGAATGGTACGGCAAAGCCAATGCCCTCGGCGGCTATCCACACCCCGACTGGCCTATCATCGACGACGTAACAAAAGCCACCACCAATACCCGTAGGGGCGTATGGCATACGCCCTCTTCACAACCTGCACCCGAACCCCAACCCCGCCTTATCCCCCTGATCCAGCAACGCCGCAGCGCCCAAGCCTTCAGCGGCAAAAACAGCACCCTGCCACAAGCTACTTTCCAGCAAATGCTCGCCGCCCTGTTGCCCGACGCTAACCGCACTCCCTGGGATGTGTGGAACCTGCCCACCCGCCTGCACCCGGTCTTCTTCGTCCACCGGGTAGAAGGCTTGCCGCCCGGCCTCTACGCCTTGCCCCGCCACCAGGAAGCCAAATCACAACTACAGGCCGCCATGAACCCTGATTTCCACTGGCAAAAACCGGTAGGCTGCCCGGATGACCTGCCGCTTTACTGGTTGCTCGAAGCCGATGCCCGCAAGGCCGCACGCACGCTTTCCTGCCATCAGGACATCGCTTCCACCAGCGCATTTTCATTGGGGATGCTGGCGGAATTCGATGCCGGTTTGGCGGAGGGTGCGTCTGTTTACCGCCACCTCTATTGGGAGGCTG
Source organism: Thiothrix nivea DSM 5205 (assembly GCF_000260135.1). Taxonomy (NCBI): domain Bacteria; kingdom Pseudomonadati; phylum Pseudomonadota; class Gammaproteobacteria; order Thiotrichales; family Thiotrichaceae; genus Thiothrix; species Thiothrix nivea. The sequence goes on from NZ_JH651384.1 coordinate 3,871,202, forward strand.
GTCTACTGGGGCAAGTGCTGTATCTGGAGGCTGAAGCAGCAGGCGTGCGTGGCACCGGCATTGGCTGCTTCTTCGACGACAGCGTGCACGAGGTGCTGGGGCTGGCGGGGACGCAATTCCAGAGCCTCTACCATTTTACCGTTGGTAGCCCGATCGTCGACGCCCGTCTGGAAACCTTGCCCCCCTATGCGCATTTGTCCAGTGAACGCTTCCACCTTAACGGAAACTGCTCCACCATGACCGAAATTGAAGAATTGGCTGCCCTGAAAGCACGCATTGCCAGCGTATTTGCCCGGCGTGAACAACTCAAACAAGCCATGGGGGAAGGTTCCATGCCACCCCGGCAAGGTTTCCGCGCGCTGGAAAGTGTGGATGCGGAATTGTCCGCGCTGGATTCACATTTCAAGCAATTGTGGGATGCGCAACAGGTGAGGCCCAACAACATGTAGGTGGAGCTATGAAAGTGGCGGTTCTTGGCGGCGGCGTGATCGGCGTGTGTACCGCTTATTACCTCGCCAAAGCGGGGCATGAAGTGCATGTGCTCGAACGTAATGCTGGCGTCAGTTTGGAAACCAGCCATGCCAACGCTGGGGAAGTTTCTCCTGGATACGCCTCACCGTGGGCGGCTCCCGGCATTCCGCGCAAAGCCCTGTGGTGGTTATTGAATAAACACAGCCCGCTGGCACTGCGCCCCTGGGCAGATTGGCGAATGCTGCCCTGGTTGGCGGAATTCCGGCGTTACTGCACTGCCGAAAGCTACCAGCTCAACAAGGGGCGCATGGTGCGGCTGGCGGAATACAGCCGCGATTGTCTGCGGGAACTGCGCGTCGAAACCGGGATCCACTACGACGAACGCAGTCTTGGTACCTTGCAGCTATTCCGTACCCAGAAACAACTCGACCACAGCGCAAAAGACGCCGAGGTGCTCACGGAGCAGGGCGTACCGTTTACGCTGCTGGATCGTGCAGGTGTCATTGATCACGAACCCGGCCTGGAGCAAGTGCAGGGCAAATTCACCGGTGGCCTGCATCTGCCGGGTGATGAAACCGGCGACTGTTTCAAGTTCACCTCAGCCTTGGCCGATAAGGCGGAAACGCTCGGTGTTACCTTCCACTACGGGACGGAAGTCAAACAGCTGGTGGTCATCGACAACAGTTGGGAAGGTGTCATCACCAACAACGGTATTGTGCACGCGGATGCCTGCGTGGTGGCAATGGGCAGTTACTCCGCACGCTTGCTCAAGCCGCTGAATATTCACCTGCCGGTTTACCCGGTCAAAGGCTATTCCCTGACGGTACCGATAACACACCCGGAACTGGCTCCCGAGTCCACCGTGATGGATGAATCCCACAAGATTGCCATTACCCGCTTGGGTGACCGCATCCGTCTGGGCGGCACGGCGGAACTGAGTGGCTTCGACCTGAAGATACCGCCCAAACGCATTGCCACCCTAAAACATGTGCTGAAAGATTTGTTTCCGGAGGGTGGCGACATGGAGCAGGCGGCAGGTTGGGCAGGGTTACGCCCGATGACGCCGGATGGCCCACCCATACTTGGCAAGACGTCCTGCATGAACCTGTTTCTCAACACCGGTCACGGTACGTTGGGCTGGACAATGGCGGCGGGTAGCGGGCGGGTGCTGGCGGACATGATTTCCGGTTTACACCCGCCCATTGCCATTGACGGGTTGGGGTTGGAACGTTACGGATAAGAAAATACAGCCATGATGGCCCACAACCGTAATATTTGGCCTCTTGATAGACAGGTGTTGATAGCTTTAAGGTATGACTGCATTGGGTAGTGGCTGAACGGCAACCCGAGGAAGGTTTGAAAAAGGCACGGAATTTGCACCTCACCCCAGATACGGACAGACCCAACGTCTGCCCTCCTGCTGACGACAACGACTGAGGAGGCGTTATGGCCTTGCTGCATCAGACTGTCGAAGAGATTACCGGGCGTATCCGCGCCCGCAGCCTGTCTTCCCGCCGTGCCTATCTGGCGCGCATTGACCATGCTGTCCGCACCGGCCCGGTGCGTGGTTCGCTGGCCTGTACCAATCTCGCTCATGCTTTCGCCGCCGCACCAACGGGCGACAAGCAGGTGTTACGTGCCCTGCGCCAGCCCAATCTGGCAATTGTTTCCTCTTACAACGACATGCTTTCAGCGCACCAGCCACTGGCGGAGTACCCAACGCTGATCAAACAGGCGGCCAATGAGCTTGGAGCAACCGCCCAGTTTGCCGGTGGCGTTCCGGCCATGTGCGATGGCGTCACCCAGGGTCAGCCAGGCATGGAACTGTCGCTTTTCAGCCGTGACACGATTGCGCTAGCGACAGCGGTGGCACTTTCCCACAACAGCTTTGACGCCGCCGTCTACCTCGGTGTGTGCGACAAGATTGTGCCTGGATTGCTGATCGGAGCATTGAGCTTTGGCCATCTGCCTGCCGTGTTCATCCCGGCTGGGCCGATGACTTCCGGTATGTCCAACGACGAAAAGGCCAAAACGCGCCAGTTGTTTGCCGAGGGCAAGATTGGCCGTGATGTACTGCTGGAAGCCGAGAGCCGCTCTTACCACAGCGCCGGAACCTGCACCTTCTACGGCACTGCCAACAGCAACCAGATGCTGATGGAAGTGA